>NZ_CP011304.1:615601-922152 GCF_000981785.2 Microcystis aeruginosa NIES-2549
AGATTTTGTTACCTTAAAATCCGATAAAATTAAAACTTTATACCTACAAGGTTTAACAACAGAATTTGAAAAAATATTCAAAGAATACGGTTTAAAAAGTGAGGAAAAATGGACGAAACTGAGGGAACTTTATCAAGGTCATCCTAACTGGTTAAATATCATCTCCTCAACCATTATTGAGCTATTTGATGGAGAAGTATCCTTATTTTTAGAACAAATGAAAAATGAAATTTATTTAGGAGATATAGAAGACTCGATCGAATGTCATTTACAGCGTTTATCCGCAACAGAAAAAAAGGTGATGCACTGGTTAGCTAATCAAACTGAAGCGGTAGAAAAGTTTCCCAAAACTGCTAATCTTGACTTATCTACTTCTGAATTTTGGGCAACTATTCAGTCATTAATGAGACGCTGTTTACTGGATAAATTACCATCAGAAACCTCGTCCTATTTTCCTATTAATCCTGTGTTTAAATCCTATCTTCAAAGAAATCCTAACGATTAGAAAAAATTGATATTATTCTAAATATATGTGTACCGCAACGCAGAAACCCGCAGGATCGCTTTCCAGTCTATACTATTTTCTATACACCTGATCGTGACTACCAATATCAATTAACAAGATGATAACTTCTAAATATTCTCCATCTTCCGAAAAACTAAAAATAATTCGACAATCGTAAGCGACAGTACAAGACCATAACTCTTCTAAATTACCACTTAACTTATGGGTTTTTAAAGACAGTGTAAATGGGTCTTCTGCCAGTTTTCTAAGTACATCGAAAGTTTTAGGTTTTAACTGGGGATTTTTCTTGATTAGCTTCTTAAACGAACGCTTAAACCCATCACTCCATATTAGATCCATTGTTAATCCTCATTCAAATCGGCAATCAAATCTTCTACGGTTCCCTTTCTGGCCGTTCCAGTAGCGATCGCCTCTTTCAATTCCTTAAAATTAGCTAAAATTTCTCTTTCTCTTGCTTTAGCTCTATATTGACACAAAATCTCTAACAATGACTCCTGTTCATCCTCTGATAAATTCTCAAAAGATTTGATCATTTCTTGCAAAGTCATCATTTTACCTCTTAACTCTCGATAAAAACCTGGAATCTCTTATTCTTTGTGTGATCAGTTTAACTTACATAGGAGCGATCAATCTTTGTGTCCTTTGTGTCTTTGTGGTTTGCTCCACTCGCTCGTCACCAGGACTGTATCTTAGAATACATTTTACCCACCAAACCTAAGAGAGCCAAATAATCCGACAATCATAACCACAAGAACAAGCTTTAAGTCCCGATAATTCCCCTTTTAATGAATGAGTTCCCAAGTTCAAAAAATAAATATCTTCCCTCATTTGTGCCAATGTTTTCTCAATCGCTTTCTGTCGTTGAGGATTTCTGAGAACAAACTTACGGAAAGTCCGCTTAAATTTAGGCGTTAAAACCAGTTCTCTCATAATATCTATTCTAAAGTTTCTCTCAATTCTCTCAGAACAATTTCTAGGGGTTGAGGTTTAAATTCTCTTTGATGAAAAGCATTAATTGACTCCCTAGCATCCCTAGCAATTTCTTGACGACGAATATCAAGTAAACGATTTTGTAAAATTTCTAATAACATTTCCTGTTGTTCTAAAGATAGTTGCTCAACAGTATTTAAAGCTTGTTCTAAACTGATCATAATTTAACCTCAAACTCAAAAAACCACCTTCTATTCTAACAACAAAAAAGCACCCCCTCGCGGGAGTGCCTTTTCGTTCAGACTAGGAATTAACCATTGATAGCGGGAGCGGTCAGAGCTACGGGAGCCTGTTCACCACTAGCTAAGTCTAAGGGGAAGTTGTGAGCATTACGCTCGTGCATTACTTCCATACCGATACCAGCGCGGTTTAACACATCAGCCCAAGTACCGATTACACGACCTTGAGAATCGAGAATCGACTGGTTGAAGTTGAAACCGTTGAGGTTAAACGCCATGGTGCTAACACCCATTGCCGTAAACCAGATACCGATTACCGGCCAAGCACCTAAGAAGAAGTGCAGGGAGCGGCTGTTGTTGAAAGAAGCGTATTGGAAGATTAAACGTCCGAAGTAACCGTGAGCGGCAACGATATTGTAGGTTTCTTCCTCTTGACCGAATTTGTAACCGTAGTTCTGAGATTCGATTTCAGTGGTTTCACGCACTAAGGAAGAAGTTACTAGAGAACCGTGCATCGCGGAGAACAAGGAACCGCCGAACACACCAGCCACACCTAACATATGGAAGGGGTGCATCAGAATGTTATGTTCTGCTTGGAACACGAACATAAAGTTGAAGGTTCCAGAGATTCCTAAAGGCATACCATCAGAGAAGGAACCTTGTCCGATGGGGTAGATTAAGAATACAGCAGTAGCGGCGGATACAGGTGCAGAGTAAGCTACACAGATCCAAGGACGCATTCCTAAACGGAAAGACAGTTCCCACTGACGACCGAGGTAGCAGAAGACACCTAGTAAGAAGTGGAAAATGACTAACTGGTAGGGACCACCGTTGTATAACCACTCATCTAAGGAAGCAGCTTCCCAGATGGGGTAGAAGTGGAGTCCAATCGCGTTAGAAGAGGGAACAACCGCACCAGAGATGATGTTGTTTCCGTAGAGTAGAGAACCAGCTACAGGCTCGCGGATACCGTCGATATCTACGGGAGGAGCGGCGATAAAGGCGATGATGAAGCAGGTGGTGGCGGTGAGCAGGGTGGGGATCATGATCACACCGAACCAACCGACATAAAGACGGTTGTTGGTGCTGGTGATCCACTGGCAGAACTGCTCCCACAGGGAAGCGCTCTCGCGCTGTTGTAGAGTTGTAGTCATGGTTGGATAATTTCTGTATGTATTAGGTTGTCAAGGTTCGTTGTTTGACATGAGTTAATACTATCGGCTTTTTATAGTTATGTAAAGGGGTTTTAAGGAATATTTTTTTATCAATGTCATAACTTTTACTTATATAATTGATGTTCATGTAAACTAGATGCAGACAAATTCTGCAAAAATAAGCGATGATACCCGAAATTACCGCAAAACTATTGGAAGCGAAGAAAGAAAAAGGCCTCAGTTTCGCTGACCTAGAAGCGATTCTAGGGAGAGATGAGGTGTGGATTGCCGCTGTTTTTTACCGGCAAGCGAGCGCCTCCCCAGAGGAAGCAACGAAAATTGTGGCAGCTTTGGGACTGGGAACCGAAATCATCCCATTCTTAACCGAGTATCCTGTCAAGGGATTGGGTCCGGTTGTCCCCACCGACCCCCTGATTTATCGTTTCTATGAGATCATGCAGGTGTATGGAATGCCCCTAAAATCGGTAATTCATGAAAAATTCGGCGATGGTATTATGAGTGCGATCGATTTTACCCTCGACGTGGATAAGGAGGAAGACCCTAAAGGCGATCGCGTTAAAATTACCATGTCGGGTAAGTTTTTATCCTATAAGAAGTGGTGAGTCCGGCTAAAGTCAACGGTAAGGAATTTCTATTCCTTGCCGCTCTTGCTATTTTTCTTAACAAAACTTAACAATTGACGGCAAAATTTTGCTTGCTTTTTTTGGCAGATTTTGGGACAATATTTTAAAAATAGTTTAATAATAATGGAAATATAACCACCTAGCTATAATCACAAAAGTCCCATTATAAGAAAATCATAACCCAAGCCGCCGCAAAAGTCAAGGGATCTCGCCTAATTATGCTGTGAAACTTCTAATTCCTTGATCGGTGAGGGTTTGGGGAATTATGAATTATGAATTGGGGAGTGGGAAGACAGTAAACTGATAACTGCCAATTCAGACTTGAATTGGCGATGTTATATTGAACATTTTCAAGAAGAAGGCGCACCGCAAAGCGGATCTCTGCGATATCGCTGTTTTTTTACCGCTTATGAAACTAACATTATTGTTCCTTTAAAATCTTTGAGGATTGAGGTAGAGATGGCAGATGTTTATAACAAAGTAATCTTTAGTTAAAGCCTTAAATATGGAGCTTTTGTTATCATTAGAATACATAAATATTCGTCATAAAAAAAATTAGCGTAGGCAATGATTAATAGAAAAACTGAATACTTGTGCAAGTTGTTGTGAACAAGTTACCTCCGCTATTCGGCGAAGATTAACCATAACGATAGCTCCAAAAAACATTATATTAACAAGAAATGGTGAATAGGGAACTCCGAAATATGAAGAAGCACAAGATAAAAAAAGATGTGCCACAAAATATGATACTATAACAAGCAATAAATCAGTTAAAATTGCAGATATATCTAAACTTAAGCCTAGTACATGTGTTATGGCATAACTTAGAAGAGTCAAGCTAGTACCTAATAAAAGTAGTCCTGATATTGCTCTAGGCTCTTGTTCAAAAAGTCCCCAAAATCCCAAATAAATCGCCGTCAATGAAAACCCAACGGAGACAGCTTTTACGATCCCATCGTAAACATTTCCCAAAGCATTTCCCCAATCCATAAAAAATTATCCAGCTAACTTTACCAATTTATGAAATTATCAAAGTATCAAAAATATTGGGTAAATTTTAACAATTTGTGTGCTAGATTTACTCACCGAATAATTTACCATGTACAGCATTTACAAACGCTTCTCCTTCTGATTTTTGCCATGGCCATCCAGTGACAGGAGTTGCTGTTCCTCCGGCCGTAACCACGTTTACCGTTGGAGAACCCCACATCAATAGAATACCAACAATCAAGGGAATAATACCCACTACTACAGTTATCAAAACAATTCCTAAAACAATAAGGAATAGTCCCCCAAAAACTTTCCTATCCATTTCATATCGAACTGCAACAACTTGCTTGAGAGGAACATCTTCTCTTCGTCCACCACGAAACCAGCTTTTCTTCGCCATATAGGTAAGTCTTTTGTTCGTTACAATACCAAAACAGTTGTCAACTAAGACATTTTCTTTAGAACTTGATGTCATTTTTTCCTCCCCATTTGATTTGTGTACTGGTTGAGCGTGCGGCCTGGGCTACATTGCCTAAAGCCACCTTAAGCATCCTGACTGTGATATGCTAGAACCTGTACTATTTCACATTTTCTTTACATTGGCTAAATAAAGCCTTGAAACTGCTTAATTACTTAGGATACATCGTAGTCTTGAGTTTAGTCAGTCGGAAAAGTCGGAACTTACAGCCAAACAATTGATCTGAAATATCGGAAATATCAGCTAAAATAAGTAAAAAACTTAGGTTCTTCCGAACTTACACTGTAGAAAATTCCTCAAGTTCCCTCTCTGCCCAGCAATGCTCTAAAGTTGATAAATATCAATCTAACAAAAACTCAAAGCTTTAGTATATAAGCTTTACAAGCATGAGTTGTTGATAGTTTTACATGACAGGTTCGGTAGAGCCAAAACTTACCTAATCTATAGTCCATGTTTCAAGCTAATCTATCTAATACGGTGTTAAATCTCTTAGATGAGTTGGTTTTTGCCAAAACAGATCAACATCTAGACTATCTTCAAAAAACTATCTTGCAAGGGACTTTAGAAGGTTACAAATACTCAGAAGTTGCCAAAGAATCTCATCTTAGTGAAGGTCATATTCGAGATAGTGCTTCAGAATTATGGAAAATTTTGTCAGAAGTTTTAGGGGAAGATATTACTAAATCAAATATTAGAGCAGTTTTAAAGAAACATAGCTTTATAAATAATAATATGGGACGAGATTTAGTCTCTTTTAATAATGTTCATATTTGTGATCATAATCCATTTTCCCTCAATAATAATAATTATCACTCTGAAATCCAGCGCGATCAACCTTATTTAGATTTAGGTCATATTCCTGAAATAACTCAATTTTATGGAAGAATTACCGAATTAAATAACCTGCAAACTTGGATAGTTGCGGAGAAATACCGTTTGGTTACTGTGTTAGGTTTAAAAGGAATTGGTAAAACCACCCTTTCTTTGAAACTGGTTGATAAAATCAAAAATAGTTTTAATTATGTTATTCGCAGAAGTTTGTATTTTTGTCCAAAATTAGATGAACTTTTAAGTGAAATTTTACCCTCTATCAATCCTCAATTAAAGCTCTCTCAAAGTCTTGACAAGAAATTAAATTTATTCTTAGAGTTAATAAAAAGCCATCGCTGTTTGATTATTCTTGATGATTTACAAAGTCTATTTGATTCTAAAAAACTAGCAGGTAATTATCAAAAAGAGTACCAAGATTATCAACTATTGTTTAAAAGCATTGCTGAAGTCAATCATCAATGCTGTTTACTGTTGTTGAGTCAAGAAAAACCTATTGATACGACTTTTTATGGGCAGAAAAATAAATTCATTAAAACATTAATCATAGAAGGTTTAGGAGAAGATGCCATAGAAATTTTGCGCCATCATAATCTATTAAATGAAGACAGTTGGGAAGCCTTAATTAAATGTTATCAAGGTCATCCTCTTTGGTTAGAATTAGTTGCTAGTTTTATTCAAGAGACATTTTTAGGTAAGGTGGCTGACTTTTTGGAGATTAAATACCCGATTGCCGAAGAAACTTTAGAGCAGACTTTATTAAGTATTTTGCAAAGTTTAACAGAATCAGAGAAACTAATGTTAACAGAATTAGCAAATTTTAATCAACCTATTTCTATTAAAGAAATGATCGACCAAACTTCTCTAGCTTATACAGATTCTTTGAAAGTAATTCAATCTCTAATCAGACGAATAATAGTGGCAAAAGATGAAAACGCTCTATTATGTTTGAATCCTGTTTTTAAAGCTTATGTAATTAATCATCAAATCTAGGGCTGAGTCGAAAATTTTATCGCAATCATAATAGTTTACGAAATTCTACGACTGTCAAATAGTTACACCTGCATTTTAATTTCAGGAATTTCCCCATCTTGCCAGCGTTTTTCCAAGGCTGCAAGATACTCATTGCATCTTGTATATTAGTTAATGCCTCTTCCTCAGTATATCCCTACTGCACACTTAAAACTCAAATCTGATAACTTATAACTGATAACTGATAACTGATAACTGCCTAACCTAAATCTCGGTCTTTAGTGACAGTAATTTCCTTAGATAAATGGCGATACCAAGTAAAATAGAGACCGATGGAAAGCAAAAGAAAAACCAAAGCCAAAATCTTCAAACTTTGCCACTGCTTGATGATTAAAACAATCCCCATCATAAAGAGGACTAATTGCCAAGGAACGGTAAGAAAAGCGGCGATGATATCCCGTTGATTTTCCGCTTTAATTTTTGCCTGTAGGTTAGGTTTAACACTGTGACGGACTTCTCCCCAAAAGCCAAAAGGTCGGGTAACATTATAGAAATTTTCCATGACTAAACTATCAGTGGGAGGAGTTAACAAAGTAGCGATAATACAGCCAGCTAAAGCGAACAAACTCGGCACAAGAAAGAGAATATATTCCTGATATTGACTGTGACGGAAGAAAGGTAAAATTATCGCTTGTGAGGCAATAGCCGCAATCATTCCCGCTAAAGTTCCCACAGCAAAACCATAACCATTAAAGCGCCACCAATACCAACGTAATAGGAGAGGAACTGCTAATCCCACCCCTAATCCCGTGGTTAACCAACCCCAAATATCATTGACATTTTGGATATTAAAACTCAAAACTAAGCCAATTACTACCACAAAAATCGAGGCCAAACGACCTTGAAAAACTAACTCCTGTTCTCCCGCATTCGGTTTCAAAAAAGCTTGATAGATATCTTTGACCCAATAGGCAGCACTAGCGTTAATAACTGCGTTAAAAGTGGACATAGCCGCCGCTAAAAAAGCAGCAATTAATAACCCTTTCATCCCCACCGGAATGTATTGAGTAATAACCGTGGCCAGAATTCTTTCCGGATCTGTAATCGTGCCTTCGGTTAAACCGTAGTGAATGCCTAAAACCGCAAAAGCTGTGACTAGAGGCCAACGGAAAGAAAGCAGAACAATCCAGAATAAAGATAATAAACCAGCATCTCGATCGCTTTTGGCGGCTAGGTATCGTTGTAACATATAACCACCGCTGCCGCTGCAACCTTCGATGATGGTTTTAACTAAATAAAAGAAAATCACCCCACCAAACAAATTAAAGATGGCATAATCTCCGGGTAAATCCAAAGTCAGGGAGGGAAAAATACTAGCCCATTCGCTTAAATTCCAAGTTTTTGGCTCCGTTGCCCCTGGAATGGCCACCGTGAAACTATCGGGAAGATTAACGGTAAAAAAGGCGACTGCCGATACATAAATTACCGCCACAAAAATCAGAAACCCTTGAAATAAATCGGTAATTACCCCACCATAAAAACCACTGGCCACCGTATAAATCAAGGTTAGAAGAATTAATATCACCGAAGCAAGACGATCATCCATACCCAGAAACTGCCCTAAAAATTTCCCCCCCGCAACGGAGAAATAACTCATCGCACCGATAGAGAATAAGAGAGTGGCGACGGCGCTGATAATTCGGGCAAAATTCCCCTGTTTTCCAGTTCCAAAGCGAAATTGCATCCATTCCGCCATGGTCATAACTTGGGCCCGGCGATTCCATTTGCCCATAAAAGCCATGAGAAAGGCCATAATTAGGACAACACCGCCGCGGATTTCGATAAATAGTCCTTTGGGTCCGACGGCGTAAATTAGGGCAGAAATGACCATAGTTCCCGCTAAATCGGTGTTAGCTGCCATTCCCGACACCCCTAACATCCACCAAGGCAAATTGCGATTACCTAAAAAGTAGGATTCTAGACCTTGAGAAGCTTTTTTCTCGGCTATAATCCCGATTATTAGGGTTGCTGCCAGATAAAGCAGCACAATTACATAATCAATTAACTGCATAGTTGATATCAATTTAACTTTCGATCGTTATAGCATCAATTGACTACGATTTCTGGCTAACGGTTTCTTTTTCTAAGATTTGCACCCGTTGCTCTAGCTTTTTTAAATCTTCCTTTAATTCAATTACTAAAGTGGCTAAACGCTGGAATAGTGGGTCACTTTCCCCGACCACTTCCCCATTTACTATACCCGTTCCCGATCGCCGTTGGGGAATCGGAGCGGCATTTTCCCTGCGGATGGTTATTCCTCGGACTTGACTTTCAAGGCGCTCGACTCGATTGCGGAGACTCATTAACTCCGATCTTACCGCCGTATCCGATTGTGCTTTGCTGGCATTAACAAAACTCAGTATTAGCAAAAGAGAGATAATCAGGGTTAAAAAGCCATAAAAAGAGATTTTAGCTAATTTCATCGATTTTACCCCCTATCTATCTGACCCGACTTAATGTTAAGAAACGTGGCTAAATCTAAAGCTTGATTGCAATTCCGCCTCCGGGTGATTAGTGGCTCAAAAGAGGATGATAAGGTAAAAAGCACGATTTTGTCGAAATTTGGCCTTATCTCTATGTATAAAAACTCAGATAAAGATTTTCTCGGAGCAGCAATCACAGCCGGTTTAGGTGCGGGAATCGTCACTTCTTTTGCCGTCAATCAAGGACAAGACATCGGTACAGCTTTAGGAATTACCGCTTTAGCGGCTGTTTGCGGTGTTATCTGCCGTCATTTTGACCTAATGTGATGCAATCTTCCTCACACCTCCAATTCTGCCGAAAAATCCCGTTTTTTCTCGTATTGATAGGGACCGAGCAGAGCGCCCCAAATTCCCTTACCGGTGCTGGGATCTAGACCTTTATCGTAGGTTTTTAGGCTATGACTCGTCACCTCGAAACCCAAAGACACCTGATAGGTTGTCCCCTCATAGGTGAATTGACAGTGCTGTTCCGGTTGCGGTTGGGCGATAAACTGGTATTGATTATCAGCGAGAGTATGGACTTGAACCGCTAAAGTGCAAGTAGGCAGGAAAGTTAGGTCTTCTAAGCTAATTTTTCGCAAAATATCGGGATTTTTGCCCGCACCTTGCACGGATTTCAGGTCATTAAACATATAATGCCTAACCTCTAACCCTGCCGATTCCGAGCGCGTTAATCGCCACAGTCGCGGTCGGTAGGGTTGGTCTAAATTGATTATACTGGCCTGTTCGGCAAAAAGAGCGATGCTGTCTTCCCGAAACAAAGGCAGCGGACGCAACCATAAACGCAGGTGAACGTACCACACCGGTTCTGCTTGCGCTTGCCGTTGATTTTCAAATTCACCCGCGAGATACCGACCGAAAGTGATTAATTCAGGGGTCATAGCTCAAAAAATTCTCCGTATTGCCTCAAAATTAATCATAACACCCAGAGAAATAACTTTTTTAACAAAAATGACCTTCAGTCCACCGGAACCCGCTTAAACTGGGTTATTGCCCCTTGATTGTACCAATATTCCCAGCCAGCGCTTGAGGTCAAATTTACCGTTAAAAATCGTCCTATAATAATTCAAGGCTAGAAACTGACAATTATTAATGTTGAAGTTGAGAATCGGCGGGCGATATGTTAAACAGACGTTCTTTTTTGCAAGGATTAGGTACAATCGCCTTAGCGGGGGGTTTAAATGGCTGCGCTTCCGGAAGCGGCGAGCCGAGCATTGTTCTCCTGTCCGGTTCGATTCCGCCGCGATTACTAACAGATTTTCAGAAAACTATTGCCGAAAAAAAAGTCAATTTTCAGTCGGAAAGGCAGCTGAAAGAGCTATTAAAATTGTTAGAAAAATGGTTAAAAAATCAGGGGCAACCGGCCTCACAATTTCCGATTCCTATCCCTTTTAGGGAACAGAACCCAGCTATCGGTAATTTAGTCACCCTAGGGGATGCTTGGCTAGGAAAAGCGATTACTAACGGTTTAATTCAACCTCTAGATACTTCTCAACTCTCTAATTGGTCAAAACTGCCCCCCCGTTGGCAAGAAAACATGACTCGCAATGGCCAAGGACAACTGCAAACAGAGGGAAAAGTCTGGGGTGCGCCCTACCGTTGGGGAATGACAGTAATTGCCTATAATGAGGAAAAATTCGCTCAATTTGACTGGCGACCACAGGATTGGTCTGATTTATGGCGACCAGAATTAACTGGTAAAATTGCCCTAATTGATAATCGTCGCGAAGTCATCGGTTTAACCCTAAAAAAATTGGGTTATTCTTATAATTCCAGTGATTTAAAACAAGTTGCGCGACTAAAAGACCAGCTATTCACTTTACAAAAACAGGTAAGATTTTATAGTTCTCAACATTACTTACAACCCCTGATACTCGGTGATGTCTGGCTGTCTGTGGGTTGGTCTAATGATATTTTACCAGTGAGTAATCGCTATAAGAAAATTAAAGTTGTTGTCCCCAAATCTGGCACTTCCCTCTGGTCAGATGTGTGGGTAAAACCAGTTTTAACTACTCCTAATTCTCTTGTCCAGCAATGGATTGATTTTTGTTGGCAACCAGAATCCGCTACTAAAATTTCTTTATTTACCTCCGGATTATCTCCCCTAATTCTCACTGAAAATCCCGACCAAATTTCCCCAGATATTAGAAATAATCCTTTACTTGTCAATCCGGAAGCGATCAAAAAAAGCGATTTTTTAAACCCTTTATCGCCAGCAACCGAGCAAGAATACGAGCAATTATGGCAAGCAATGCGACAGTTAGTATAGTCAGGAGATACTAGACAAAATTCTGCGGGTTGTCTCTTTGTGTCCTCTGTGCCTCTGTAGTTTAAAAAATGCTTATTGCCTGATCTCGAAATCAGACCAAAAAGGAATAGTTTTAAAGCAACAGGAGATACTAGGCAAAATTCTGTGAGTCGGAAACTTAACACTGATAACTCATAAATTATACTTTCCTGAAAACCATTTGTATATAAGGTATAAAATGCTCGCATTAACTACAAGACTAAGAAATTCAGAATATCTGTTTGCTTGTAAATTTGATGATGATCCTCCGAGCATTGCTTGTATATGGTTATTAACTTCTGGAGCAATTAAAGTTATATAAGCGGCGACAACAAGGATAAATCCTAGCAGATAGCGATTAGACTGATTCATCAATATTAAGGTGAAAAATACATTTACCCAACTGATGACTGATAACTGATAACTGATAACTGATAACTGATTAAGCGGTTTGACTTTGGGTTTCTTGGGCGAGAAAAGTAAGGATAGAAGCTTTCTCAATTAGCCCCAAAACTGTGCCGTTTTCTTCCACCACTGTCACTTGAGATAAATTTTCGCCTTCCAAAATTTTCACCACATCTAGGAGGGAAGTATTAGACAAAACCAGTTTAAGACTTTCGCTAGTTTGTAATAACTGGCCGATATTTACCTGGGTCCATTGGGAAGTGGGAATCGTTTTCAGAGCCTCTACATTAATCACCCCTAATAGTTTACCTTCGCTATCGGTAACTAGGAATTTAGACCATTGTTGTTTACCGATAACATAATTATTAGCAAACTCGCGCAGGGTTAAATTAATCGGCACTACAGGACTATTAGGAGAGATAACATCTTTAGCGGTGTAGCGACTTAGGAAATCTTGAACCTTAGCTGATTGAGCGGAAAAGCCAGCATTTTGTAGAAGGAAAAAGCCAATTAATAGCGTCCAAGCACTGCCAAATTGACTGATTCCGAGAATTGATAGCGCACCGATGACAATCGCTAACCAACCAAAAAATTGACCGAAACGACTAGCGAATAAAACCCCTTTATTGGGATTACCCGTTACTTGCCAAACGATGGCTTTAAGGATATTACCACCATCTAAAGGTAAACCGGGGATCAGGTTAAATAAACCTAGGGCGAGGTTGATATAGGCAAGCAGAGAAAGAATCGCCGCCATCGGCCCATTTAAGCTAATATTGAGACCAATAATTAGGAAGATACCGAAGAGCAGTAAACTAACTAAAGGGCCGGCAATTGCTACTAGAAAAGCTTCTAGGGGAGTTTTCGATTCTCTGCCGAGAGTTGCCAACCCACCGAATAAAAAGAGGGTAATTGATTTGACTTCAATACCTTGGGCGATGGCAACAAAACTATGACCTAATTCGTGGGCAACCACGGAGGCAAATAGGAGAATAGCGGCAAAAAATCCTAAGAGCCAGGGCAGGATTCCCGTTAACTGGGGAAACTGACTTAAATCTCCTCCATAGGTTAAGGTAATTAACCCCAGAACAAAGAACCAAGAAGGATTAATATAAAAGGGAATTCCAAAGAGATTCCCAACTCTAATGTTGCCATTCATTTTGTATCTTCTCCAATTATCGGGGACTAACGCCAAGAAGATTAGGTTATCAATTACGCCATTCACTTCTGTTAACAATTGTAACAAAAATGAAAATCTCTCCAGCATTCCTTCAGGGAGTAAAAACCGTCATTGCTGTGGTTCGGTTATTTTCGTAGGAGAATTAAATCAATGATTAATTATTTACGCGGACAAGCGATCGAGGTGATCAAAACCCCTAATAACCGACTGATCTTGATTTTAGACGTAAACCAGATCGGTTACGAAATCCAAATTCCCTCGCGATTAGCCCTAGACATCGGCAAAGATAACAATGATAGTTGTCAGATTTTTACTCACCTACTCCTTCGCGAGGAGCAGCCTTTATTGTACGGTTTCGGCACCGCCCCAGAGCGAGATCTGTTTCGTCAACTGCTTGCCGTCAATGGAGTTGGGGCGCAATTAGCCCTAGCTTTAATCGATACCTTGGGGATTGAGGAACTTGTGGTGGCGATAGTGACAGGAAATACCAAAATTTTGAGCAAAACCCCCGGAGTCGGCTTAAAAACAGCAGAAAGAATCGCTTTGGAGTTAAAAACTAAATTGGCAGCATGGCGACAGCTAAGAGAAGCGACGACGACAACCACGGCAATACTGCCGGCAGCGGACATCCTCGAAGATGTGCAGATGACCCTTTTAGCTTTAGGATACAGCCAAGAGGAGATCGATCGAGCTATCGCAGTCCTCAGTCAAGATGCTTTATTTAGTAAAAATACTCAGCCAGAAGACTGGATTAAAGGGGCAATTAATTGGCTAGGCTAAATCAGGAGATAGGAGACAGCCTTTTCAGTTATCAGTTATCAGTGATCAGTTATCAGATGCGAGTTTTCCGTTCACTAGACATCTCCAAAAATTATAACCCAATCACAGCTTGTTTTTGGTCTGTGTACTAATTAAGTAGTTCGATGCCCAAAATGTATATCTATCGTTGCTAATTCAATTTCACTGAAAAAATATGAGGCAATTAAAATCATTTTTATTTGGGTAGATTCCTTAACTAGAGAGACTTTTAGCCTTGAGATAATGTTAGATCGAGGTTCACTGATTACTGATTACTGTTTACTGTTCACTGACAAATCGCTCCCCATTTCCCCACTCCCTTGTGAGGGCAAATGTTAAAAAGTATTAAGAAAATAGTGAGAAGGTGAACCAGATGCCGCAAAATAGTTGCGTTAGGTCGCTCTAGCTAGGGAAGTCTTGAGACGCTGAGGCGGAAACGAGATAACTTAAGCGTAGTGACCACAACTGCTATAAAATGTCAGATTAAGTTTATTAATCTCACTTAGTTGGGAGGAATCCATCAATGAGTATCGTCACGAAATCGATCGTGAATGCTGATGCTGAAGCTCGTTACCTCAGCCCCGGCGAACTAGACAGAATTAAAGCCTTCGTTGGCAGTGGTGCCGCTCGTTTACGCATCGCTGAAACCCTGACCGGCGCTCGCGAAACCATCGTCAAACAAGCTGGCGATCGCTTATTCCAAAAACGTCCTGACATCGTTTCCCCCGGTGGCAACGCTTACGGCGAAGAAATGACCGCTACCTGTCTGCGTGACATGGACTACTACCTACGTTTAATCACCTACGGAGTAGTTGCTGGTGATGTCACCCCGATTGAAGAAATCGGTTTAGTCGGTGTGCGTGAAATGTACAAATCTTTAGGAACCGACATCGGTGCCGTAGCTCAAAGCGTTCGCGAAATGAAAGAAGTTGCTACCGGTCTTATGTCTTCTGACGATGCTTCTGAAGCTTCTTCCTACTTCGATTACGTGATCGGCTCTATGTCGTAGAATAATTCCTTTGTGAATCGTTCTAGACACACCCCTCGTAAACCTCTTAAGATTAAGCAAAACCCAAGGAAGAACCACCATGCAAGACGCAATTACTTCTGTTATCAACTCTGCTGACGTTCAAGGCAAATACCTTGACGCTTCTGCTCTCGGCAAACTGAAAGGCTACTTCGCCACCGGTGAACTGCGCGTGCGCGCCGCTAGTGTCATTAGCGCCAACGCTGCCGGTATCGTTAAAGAAGCTGTGGCTAAGTCCCTGTTATACTCTGACGTAACCCGTCCCGGTGGTAATATGTACACCACCCGTCGTTACGCCGCTTGTATCCGTGACCTCGACTACTATCTCCGTTATGCTACCTACGCTATGTTAGCTGGAGATCCTTCTATCCTCGACGAGCGCGTTCTCAACGGCCTGAAAGAAACCTACAACTCTTTAGGTGTACCCATCTCCTCCACCGTTCAAGCTATTCAAGCGATGAAAGAAGTCACCGCTAGTTTAGTTGGTGCTGATGCGGGTAAAGAAATGGGGATTTACTTCGACTACATTAGCTCTGGCTTAAGCTAGAAGTAACGAACTCGGACAAAATAGGGTTCGGGAAGCCGAGGATGAGTGCTAGGTCTTTAAAGGCTGAATCTGGCCAAGATAGGTTTTGACGAGCTAGTATTGATCCTTGACTCCCGACCTTTGTTATTTTAGGAAAAAGCCTTCGTTAGTTTAAGCGACAAGTTTTTCAGCGATTAGGAGAAATCAATCCATGCGGATGTTCAAAATCACCGCTTGTGTTCCTAGCCAAAGCCGCATTCGGACACAACGGGAATTACAAAATACCTATTTCACCAAACTCGTTCCCTACGATAATTGGTTTCGTGAGCAACAACGCATCATGAAAATGGGCGGCAAAATTGTCAAAGTGCAGTTAGCTACTGGCAAACCAGGGACTAATACAGGTTTACTGTAATTGGCTGCCACTGGAACTTTAAAAAAGAGGTCTGGAAAGACCTCTTTTTGCTTTAGGGATTTTTTTCAAACTGCAAAGCGGCAGAGTTGAGACAATAGCGTTTTCCCGTCGGGGGTGGACCATCATTAAAAACGTGACCGAGATGAGCATCACAGGTGGCACAAACAATCTCTGTCCGCACCATGAAAAAACTAACATCTCGTTCGTACTTAATATTAGCCTCGTTAGCAGCAGTCCAGAAACTCGGCCAACCAGTACCCGAATCATACTTGCTGTCAGAAGTAAATAACTCCGTACCACAGCAGACACATTTGTAAATACCTTTTTCTTTATTATCGTGATATTTACCAGTAAAAGCCCGTTCTGTTCCCTTTTTGCGGGTAACTTGGAACTGTTCGGGAGTTAGCTGGGCCCGCCATTCCGCCTCGGTTTTACGAACTTTTTCTACCATAGTCATCACAACCGCCATTATGATTAAATTTCTCTTTTTAGTCTAACCTGAGTTCGAGATCTGGGTTTTTTTCATAAATATGAAGTATGACCTGATTTGGCATCGGCTTCTGATGACGGACTCCCAAAAAGGAAAAGTTGGTCAGGGAACCCTATAAACTTAGCATAAGCCCACCTTATCACCCCGACAAGTAATACTGAATGTCAAACCCCTTTACAAACCGTTACAAACTCTCTAAGATAGAGACATCATCAATCAATCGTACCTCGATAACTTAATAGGAATCATAAACCAATGACCACCACTCTACAACAGCGCGAGAGCGCTTCCCTGTGGGAGCAGTTCTGTCAGTGGATCACCAGCACCAACAACCGTCTTTATGTCGGTTGGTTCGGTGTCATCATGATCCCCACCCTGCTCACCGCCACCACCTGCTTCATCATCGCCTTTATCGCCGCTCCTCCCGTAGATATCGACGGTATCCGCGAGCCTGTAGCTGGTTCTCTACTCTACGGAAACAACATCATCTCTGGTGCAGTTGTTCCCTCTTCTAACGCGATTGGACTCCACTTTTACCCCATCTGGGAAGCTGCTTCCTTAGATGAGTGGTTATACAACGGTGGTCCCTACCAGTTAGTCATTTTCCACTTCTTACTAGGTGTCTTCTGCTACCTCGGTCGTCAGTGGGAACTGTCTTTCCGTTTAGGAATGCGTCCTTGGATCTGTGTAGCTTACTCTGCACCTGTATCCGCCGCTACTGCTGTATTCTTAATCTATCCCATCGGACAAGGTTCTTTCTCTGATGGTATGCCTTTAGGAATCTCTGGAACCTTCAACTTTATGTTCGTGTTCCAAGCAGAACATAACATTCTGATGCACCCCTTCCATATGTTAGGTGTTGCTGGTGTGTTCGGCGGTTCTCTGTTCTCCGCGATGCACGGTTCCCTAGTAACTTCTTCTTTAGTGCGTGAAACCACTGAAATCGAATCTCAGAACTACGGTTACAAATTCGGTCAAGAGGAAGAAACCTACAATATCGTTGCCGCTCACGGTTACTTCGGACGTTTAATCTTCCAATACGCTTCTTTCAACAACAGCCGCTCCCTGCACTTCTTCTTAGGTGCTTGGCCGGTAATCGGTATCTGGTTTACGGCAATGGGTGTTAGCACCATGGCGTTTAACCTCAACGGTTTCAACTTCAACCAGTCGATTCTCGATTCTCAAGGTCGTGTAATCGGTACTTGGGCCGATGTGTTAAACCGCGCTGGTATCGGTATGGAAGTAATGCACGAGCGTAATGCACACAACTTCCCCTTAGACTTGGCTAGTGGTGAACAGGCTCCCGTAGCTCTGACCGCTCCCGCTATCAATGGTTAATTCCTAGTCTGAACGAAAAGGCACTCCCGCGAGGGGGTGCTTTTTTGTTGTTAGAATAGAAGGTGGTTTTTTGAGTTTGAGGTTAAATTATGATCAGTTTAGAACAAGCTTTAAATACTGTTGAGCAACTATCTTTAGAACAACAGGAAATGTTATTAGAAATTTTACAAAATCGTTTACTTGATATTCGTCGTCAAGAAATTGCTAGGGATGCTAGGGAGTCAATTAATGCTTTTCATCAAAGAGAATTTAAACCTCAACCCCTAGAAATTGTTCTGAGAGAATTGAGAGAAACTTTAGAATAGATATTATGAGAGAACTGGTTTTAACGCCTAAATTTAAGCGGACTTTCCGTAAGTTTGTTCTCAGAAATCCTCAACGACAGAAAGCGATTGAGAAAACATTGGCACAAATGAGGGAAGATATTTATTTTTTGAACTTGGGAACTCATTCATTAAAAGGGGAATTATCGGGACTTAAAGCTTGTTCTTGTGGTTATGATTGTCGGATTATTTGGCTCTCTTAGGTTTGGTGGGTAAAATGTATTCTAAGATACAGTCCTGGTGACGAGCGAGTGGAGCAAACCACAAAGACACAAAGGACACAAAGATTGATCGCTCCTATGTAAGTTAAACTGGTCGCAACGCGCTCGCTACGCGAGATCACACAAAGAATAAGAGATTCCAGGTTTTTATCGAGAGTTAAGAGGTAAAATGATGACTTTGCAAGAAATGATCAAATCTTTTGAGAATTTATCAGAGGATGAACAGGAGTCATTGTTAGAGATTTTGTGTCAATATAGAGCTAAAGCAAGAGAAAGAGAAATTTTAGCTAATTTTAAGGAATTGAAAGATGCGATCGCTACTGGAACGGCCAGAAGGGGAACCGTAGAAGATTTGATTGCTGATTTGAATGAGGATTAACAATGGAGCTAATATGGAGTGATGGGTTTAAGCGTTCGTTTAAGAAGCTAATCAAGAAAAATCCCCAGTTAAAACCTAAAATTTTCGATGTACTTAGAAAACTGGCAGAAGACCCATTTACACTGTCTTTAAAAACCCATAAGTTAAGTGGTAATTTAGAAGGGTTATGGTCTTGTACTGTAGCTTACGATTGTCGAATTATTTTTAGTTTTTCGGAAGATGGAGAATATTTAGAAGTTATCATCTTGTTAATTGATATTGGTAGTCACGATCAGGTGTATAGAAAATAGGATATACTGGAAAGCGATCCTGCGGGTTTCTGCGTTGCGGTACACATATATTTATAATAAGATAAATTTTTTCTAATCGTTAGGATTTCTTTGAAGATAGGATTTAAACACAGGATTAATAGGAAAATAGGACGAGGTTTCTGATGGTAATTTATCCAGTAAACAGCGTCTCATTAATGACTGAATAGTTGCCCAAAATTCAGAAGTAGATAAGTCAAGATTAGCAGTTTTGGGAAACTTTTCTACCGCTTCAGTTTGATTAGCTAACCAGTGCATCACCTTTTTTTCTGTTGCGGATAAACGCTGTAAATGACATTCGATCGAGTCTTCTATATCTCCTAAATAAATTTCATTTTTCATTTGTTCTAAAAATAAGGATACTTCTCCATCAAATAGTTCAATAAGGGTTGAGGAGATGATATTTAACCAGTTAGGATGACCTTGATAAAGTTCGCTCAGTTTCGTCCATTTCTCCTCACTTTTTAAACCGTATTCTTTGAAGATTTCTTCAAATTCTGTTGTTAAACCTTGCAGGTATAAAGTTTTAATTTTATCGGATTTTAAGGTGACAAAATCTCTGGGAAGTTCCCAACTAATTAAAATTAAACAACTTTGATGAGATGTGGTAGCAATTTGCTGAAAAAATTTATGATAATCCTGACAGTCGCTTAAATATTTACCTGCTAATTCCCCCAGTTTAAAAATATTCTGTACATCATCAAGAATAATTAAACAACGATAGGAGCTTAGATAATCTATTATATCGGGTAAGGGGGTTGATAGAGATTGGCTGAAAAACTGTTTTAGATTATCTTTGAGAGCAATTAATTGAGGAATATTTTCCAGGCTGCGATAAATAATATAATCAAATTGTGAGGCAATTTCTGAAATTAATTTAAGGGTTAAAGCTGTTTTTCCAATTCCACTTAACCCATAAATAGTAATTAATCGAGTTTTATTATCTAGCCATTCTTTTAAGGTGGATAGTTCTAACTTACGTCCATAGTTATACCTTAATTCAGGAGCTTTTGTTAAGTCAATCATGGGAGATTTATTATTATGTAAAGAATATGATCGGTTTTGGTTATCATTAGTCGTTTGAATAATTTGACCACCAATATTGATGTTATCAATTTGTAACAAACAATTCCCCGAATGATAAGCTTGAGAAACCCGATATTTTCTTTCTAACTTGGATCGTAAATTATCTTTATTAACATCTTCGTCTAATACCTTACCCAACTTTTTCCATAAGTTAGCAGCCTCTTTTTTAATATGAGATTCACTACAACCATTAAAAGATTGAGCAATTTGCCAATATTTTTGACCTTGCCAAACCCCTGTCAAGATTGCTTCTTGTACTGGTGTCAGATGAGACTCCACTTTCTCAAACATTAAATCATCAACATATTGCAAAACTTGGTCAATATTATTCATTTCTGGTTAAAAAATTAGAGGGGTAATCAAATATATTATACCAAACGGAACTAAGACTGTACCGTAACCTACCTATAAATTGTGTACCAAAGCCTACTTTTGTACTAAAATCAAGCGCTACAATACTGAGATGTTAGGTAAATCAAGCTAATTAGTCCTATTTGCTTGCTAGATTGTCATCATAGCCCATTTTGCGGTGACATGATCATCTTTTCCCTTTCAAAAATCAATGAAGTAATCTTTAAGTTATGTATCAAGAACTACTGAGTAGCGCCAAGCCTGGATTTATCCTGATTATGATTGATCAGTCAGCTTCAATGTCAGATAAATACGCCAATTCAAATAAAGCAGATTTTGCCGCATTAGCCGTTAATCGAGTCATCGGAGAAATTATTACAGCTTGTTCATCGGGTAATGAGATTAAAGACAGATGTTTTGTGGCGGCGGTTGGCTATGGAGCAGGTATTAATGTACTATTTCTAGATAAAGCCTCAGAGTTGGCTAAAAATCCCAATACAACAACCCTTAAGAGAAAAGTCTCTGATGGTGCAGGTGGGTTGGTTGAAGTGGATGAAGTAATGCGAGTGTTTGTGAAACCGACTGCAAGTAATGGAACACCAATGGCTGAAGCCTTTAAACAGGCTTATAATGGGGTAGAAAAATTTATTTCTAATCATCCCGATAGCTTTCCACCCGTTGTTATTAATATAACCGATGGAGAACCTAATGATTTTAATGCTGCTACTACTGAAGCGAAAAAACTAGCACAACTTAAAACAAGTGACGGTAACGTGATTGTTTTGAATGCTCATATTTCTAACGCATCAGCAGGGAAAATAGAGTTACCTAGTGACAATGCTGGTTTTAACAATAATAAATTTGCTAACTTTTTGTTTGATATTTCCAGTGTGCTTCCTGATCCTCTTGCTGAGAGTGCCAAAAATGCGGGTTTTAATGTTCAACCTAATGCCAGAGGTTTTATCTTTAATGCTGATGCTGAAGCACTGATTAAACTTCTTCAATTTGGTTCTCAAGGAGCATTACGCTAAAGTTATTGTCATTAATTATGGAATCTCATCATAAAGTTTCAGTCATCCGTCGGTTCAGTGATAGAACTCATAAAGAGATGGAAACCATTAGCGGTTGTCAAGATAATTTTAGCTATAATGAAGCTAAGAATTGTTTTGCGATCGCCGATGGTGCAACTCAATCATTTTACTCAAGTATATGGTCAAAACTTCTTGTTGATTATTTTTGTGAAAATCCCCAGATTGATAAAAACAATTGGCAAGAATGGCTTGAACTAATTCAGCAAAAATGGTTAGAAGAAGTTAGAGCAGAATTAGAAAAAGCAAAAAGCGGTAATAATTTTGCCTGGATTGAGATTTACAATGGTTTGGAACGTTCTAAATCAGCAACATCTACCTTTATTGGGTTACAATTTATTGAAAATCAAGCAAAAATCTCAATTGTTGGCGATAGCTGTCTGTTTATTTTTCAGGGAAATCAATTAATTCAAACCTATTTATTGAAAAAATCAACGAATTTTAATGATAGACCTGGATATTTTGGAAGTCGCTCTAAAAATAATGATGATTATGAGCCAGAGTTTTTAGACATCGAATTAAAATACAAACAACATTCAGATAAGCTTTATTTTGTACTAGCAACTGACGCTCTAGCTGAATATATTTTTAAATATACAGAACAGCAAAGAGATATTTTAACAACTTTACTTACCATTAATTCAGAACAGGAGTTTGAGAATTTTGTAAAATCTGCTAGACATAATGGCACAATAAAAATGAAAAATGATGATGTCACTTTAATGATTTTAGAAGTCAGTGATCGTGAAATCGTCAGTTTGCCTACACAAACCAGAAAAGAAAATCAAAAAAATACTCCTATCATTTCACCTTTAAGTTATGAAACTGAACAGCCTTCTAAAGAAGATCAAAACAATTCTTCAAGCGTAGAAAAAGAACCTAAAGACAATACTCCTGCTGAAAATTTAGAAGATACTTCTGGTTTTGCCAAAATAAGCTCCAATCTACAAACATTATTAAAATTTCTGCCATCTTTACCCATGACGCACCGCAATTTGAGAGGAGTTTCTTCTTCAAGTCCTCAACTGAGAGAAGACAAACCACCCGTAATTAAAGGAATAGATGGAATCCGTAATCTTCTCCTTGTTTTTATTCCTTTAAATATATTCTTAACTATACTCTCCACTGCGACCATATTATATTTTATTTCTCAGACAGCTAACAAAATAAATAGTATAAAAACTGAACAATCAAGCAATTCAAATTCATCTAGTCAAGTCACTAAATATGAACCTAAATATATGAACCTTGAAAAAGGAAATAAAATCTACAAAGATCAAACTTTTCAAGAAATTATTATTCCTGCTTTATCTGACTCATCTCAGGTTTTAATTTTAGAAGAAGGAGACAAATGGATTAAATTTCAGATTGATCTTTATGCTAATCAAGCAATCTTGAATCAATGTTCTACTTGTGCAAGGGATGAAATAGAAATAAAACCCAAGACAAATCTGAGAACTTTGGCTAGTGAATCAGAAAGGGATGTTTTTGGACAATTAAGCGAACCATCAAAGTTTAAAAAACTTGAATTTGATTCCCTTCCCAATTGGTCTAAATTTACATTTGTGGGGTATGTAAAAAAATGAAATATCCGCTTAGAACTGACTATGAAACAGTCGTAAAATACCCTGATAGATTTATATACGATGGTATTTTACAACAAGGAAAGCCTGTTAAGCAAAAGCAAAATCAGAACTTTTTACTGTCTCATAATGGCGGAAAAGCCGTTGTTTATGAAATTCAAACTAATCCTAAAAAATATGCCCTTAAATGTTGGATAGAAGATTTAGGGGATCTAAAAATTCGTTATAAGGCGATTGATGCCTATCTTAAAACAGTTCAACTTCCTTATTTTGTTGATTTTGCTTACCAAGAACAAGGAATTTTAGTCAATGGACAAAGATTTCCCATTATTAGAATGGAATGGGTTGATGGTATTAGCTTTAAAGACTTTATATCTAGTAATATTAATAACCCGACTTCTATCCGTAACTTTGCCGAAAAATTCTTAGAAATGGTTAAAATTCTTCATCAAAATAATATTTCTCATGGAGACTTACAACACGGTAATATTATAGTGCGTAAAAATGGTGATCTATGTTTAATTGACTATGATAGTTTATATGTTCCTCAATTAAGCAACGCAACCGACAATATTAAAGGACTCCCTGGTTATCAACATCCTAACAGAAATAAGTTATCTAAATTAAGTCCAAAAGCTGACTATTTCTCAGAAATGGTAATTTATTTATCATTGCTTGTTTTATCAGAAAATCCCAACTATTGGCAACAAATACAACAAGAAGAAAGGCTACTATTTTCCGAAAAAGACCTAATTAAACCTAATTCATCCAAGATTTTCAAAGAACTTAAAAATCTTTCTCCTGAGATTGTGTATTTTACCCAAGAATTAGAGAAATTTTGTCAACAATCAAATATTGAAAACCTACAAACTCTTGAAAATTTAGTCAACAATTACACAGGAGTTAAATGGAGTTTTGTGCCTCCTACTAACCCTATTCCAATCGTTACTTCACCTGTTCCTGTAGTTAATAATCCTACTAATTGGGGTTTTACATCTAATAATTCTACTCCATCCCCATACCCTCCTCCCTCAAGTCAAGGATGGACTTTCTCCCCTAACGGAGTTCAAACTCAAACCAGTCCAAAAAATACAACATCTTCAGATCCCTGGACAAAACTTGAAACCAATTCATCAAGTGCTTGGGATAAATTTGACACGGGTAAAACACCACCTCCAACAGATTGGGATAAACTCCATCAACAACCTCGAAAAGAAGCACCAGTACCTATTCCAGATGAAAACATTTGGGATAAATTTGATAATATTTGGAAGAAACTTACAACATCTGTATCATCTATTTGGAACAAAATTTTGAACTGGTTTAATTAGCTATCTGATTATTCTGTGCAGTTCTCCTATCCTAAAATCAACTCCATTGCTTGATTAATAATTCGATTTTTATCAACCATAGCTTCAATTTCTTCGGGTTTATATATACCTTCAAAAGCTTCTAATGCCCCTTGTCTTAAAGCCGAAGAATAAGCATCATCTAAGGTTTCTTTTAATTCTTCTATTGTTAGATAATTTCCTCCAGTTTTACGTCGTTTATTAATGCGTTGAATCTGTCTAACAGAATTAGAAATAGAGGTTTCCCATGAGCGGGTACTGCGTTTTTCTGCTTGCTGTTTAATCAGATGTAATAGAACAATAATACTAAAGCTAAAAATCTTATTGAGCTTATCATCCTTGCTCATTTCTGTCATTTCCTCTACCAGGAGCAAGGCATCGGGAATATTTCCTACCAAAAGTAAATCCTTTAATTCTAACAATTCTTCCATATTGCCCCTATTATCAATTCAGTCGTTTTTTGAACCAAGCCAGATATAATTAATTTATTCAGAGATGAATCGTCTGATTAAATCTTCCCGTGAAGACTCCAATAATAAACGACTAGACTCCATCGGTGATAACTTAAGCAACTCATCAATGACTTTTATTAAAGACTCATCCAATTCTCCAAACCTCACTTGCATTAAATTTTCAATAATTTGTCGTTGTCCTTGTTGAAGTCCTTGTTGAAGTCCTTCTTGTTTGGTCGCCTCTTTCCACTCTAAATAAGATTGAGATAAAGCCATAAATACCTCCCTATCTTCTGATTCTAAAAGATTGTTAACTTCAACACTCACACGCCAACTAATCAATAATTCCATGACATTTTGACGGAAGGAATCGCCGGAAGGCAACTCAAGCAACTCTCTTACCGCCTGGCTTTGGGTTTTCCCCCGTCCCAACAATCTTAACAGTAAAGTGTCTGGGGTAATAGGTAACTGATTAATCGCTATAATTGCCGTTCGGTGAGAAGGAGATAAAAAATAAATCCCTTCTGTCCAGTTTTCCAGTTCTAACTTAGCATCAAAACTCTCTAGTATCTGGAAACTAATAGAAGTAGCCAAAATCCATAATCTAGGTAAGTCATCCTCATTTAACTCAGTTTTTTCCCGTTTCCCTTTCCGTTGAAGTTCAGCAAAAATCGAAAACAGTTTTAAGATACAGTTGCGAATTTCCGTTCGATTGGGAGCATTGCGAAAAGGCTCAAGCAAAGTGCTTGTGGTCACCATTTGCCCTAAAAGACCCAAAAATTGAGCATTTCCCCGCATATTAGAGTCAGGAGAGAAGAAAACATCCACCTGACGGGTTTCATCCGCCACTTCCTTGCTAACTTCCACCCTTCCCAGAGGAGACAGCAATTCTTCTAGGTATTGTTTGGCAAATTGATCGTGAGGTTGTCGAGTCATATCTTCAATCTTAGACCAGAAAAGACCCAACCGCACCCGACCCGTTTCATAACGTCAGCTTATCAATGGCATAAGTAACAATATCGTCAAACCCCTTTACAAACCGATACAAACTCTCTAAGATAGAGACATCATCAATCAATCGTACCTCGATAACTTAATAGGAATCATAAACCAATGACCACCACTCTACAACAGCGCGAGAGCGCTTCCCTGTGGGAGCAGTTCTGCCAGTGGATCACCAGCACCAACAACCGTCTTTATGTCGGCTGGTTCGGTGTGATCATGATCCCCACCCTGCTCACCGCCACCACCTGCTTCATCATCGCCTTTATCGCCGCTCCTCCTGTAGATATCGACGGTATCCGCGAGCCTGTAGCTGGTTCTCTACTCTACGGAAACAACATCATCTCTGGTGCGGTTGTTCCCTCTTCCAACGCGATTGGACTCCACTTCTACCCCATCTGGGAAGCTGCTTCCTTAGATGAGTGGTTATACAACGGTGGTCCCTACCAGTTAGTCATTTTCCATTTCTTACTAGGTGTCTTCTGCTACCTCGGTCGTCAGTGGGAACTGTCTTTCCGTTTAGGAATGCGTCCTTGGATCTGTGTGGCTTACTCTGCACCTGTATCCGCCGCTACTGCTGTATTCTTAATCTATCCCATCGGACAAGGTTCTTTCTCTGATGGTATGCCTTTAGGAATCTCTGGAACCTTCAACTTTATGTTCGTGTTCCAAGCAGAACATAACATTCTGATGCACCCCTTCCATATGTTAGGTGTGGCTGGTGTGTTCGGCGGTTCTCTGTTCTCCGCGATGCACGGTTCGTTAGTAACTTCTTCCTTAGTGCGTGAAACCACTGAAATCGAATCTCAGAACTACGGTTACAAATTCGGTCAAGAGGAAGAAACCTACAATATCGTTGCCGCTCACGGTTACTTCGGACGTTTAATCTTCCAATACGCTTCTTTCAACAATAGCCGCTCTCTGCACTTCTTCTTAGGTGCTTGGCCGGTAATCGGTATCTGGTTTACGGCAATGGGTGTTAGCACCATGGCGTTCAACCTCAACGGTTTCAACTTCAACCAGTCGATTCTCGATTCTCAAGGTCGTGTAATCGGTACTTGGGCCGATGTGTTAAACCGCGCTGGTATCGGTATGGAAGTAATGCACGAGCGCAACGCTCACAACTTCCCCTTAGACTTAGCTAGTGGTGAACAGGCTCCCGTAGCTCTGATTGCTCCCTCTATCAATGGTTAAGTTCTAGTCTGAACGAAAAGGCACTCCCGCAAGGGGGTGCTTTTTTGTTGTTAGAATTGGGGAACAATGAAAAACGCTGCAAAATGCTTATTCTCAAACAATCATCATTATGACCGCTCTCACTGGAAAATATACTCTTAGTCAATATTTTGAGCGGGAAATACAATCCCAAACTCGCCATGAATATCTGGATGGAAAAATTATTGCTATGACAGGAGGAACACCGACTCATAATCGCATTATTAGTAATTTATTAGTGGCTTTATATACTGGACTAAAGAATCAACCCTATGCCGTTTTTGTCACCGATCAGCGTTTATGGATACCTGAGCGTCAAATAGCTACCTATCCTGATATTATGGTGATGCCTGAACCTCTCACTTATCAAGAAGGACGCAAAGATACTTTAATTAATCCTGTTTTAATCGCTGAGGTTTTGTCTGCTTCAACGGCAAATTACGACAGAGAAGAAAAGTTTGCCGCTTATCGAACCATTGCAACTTTTCAGGAATATTTATTGATTTCTCAGGAAAAATGTTATATTGAACATTTTCAAAAGGAAGGCGCACCGCAAAGCGGATCTCTGCGAGATCGCTGGTTGTTTACAGCTTATGAATCTGATAGGATAATTCATTTAAACTCTTTGCGGGTTGAGGTGGAGATAGCAGATATTTATAACAAGGTAATCTTTAGTTAAAGCTTTAAATTTGAAGCTTTTGTTATCATTAAACTAGACTAATCTTGGTCAGGAGTTAATTTTATGATATCCCCTCAAATTATTGAACTTGAACAAAAGTTACGAGACTGTTCTCTTGAAGATAAAAAATGGTTATTGGAGCAGTTACACAAGCATTTAGAAGGTTTAAAAGAAAATGTAAATAGAAAACAGGCCAAAGATTTGATTATGGAAACATTAAATGAGGTTCAAAATATGCCCGATAATTGTTATCATGAAGTTTGGCAAAAATTTGATGACGCTTGTGTGAGAATTTCAGGAAACTTAGAAGAATCTGATTTACTATGATGTTTGCTCAAGATTCACCTCTTGTTATTCTTGATACTTCGGTTTTTCTTTCAGCTTTGTTAAGTAAAAATCCTAACAGTGCGCCTTGTCAAATTATTCGTTATTGGCGAGAGGGTAGATTTAAGTTAGTTATTTCTCCTCAATTATTGGAGGAATTGGTTGAAAAACTATTACTGAAAAATATTGACAGAAATTATATTAAGGAGATTTTAACGGCTATTTTTTATACTGCTATCAAAATTCAAGGCATTTATCAAGCAACGCTACTCGATCAGGTTGATCCAAATGATAATAGGTTTTTGGCAGCCGCTTACGAAATAGGTGCTGATTATCTAGTTTCTTTAGATAAAAAAAACATTTTACCGCTAAAGCATTATCATCATACACAAATTTTATACCCAAATTTATTCTTACAAGTCTTACAAAATAGTTAAAGGTAAAAAGGCGATCGCATCTATTTGTCAAGAGATAATCCTAATCGTTAGTATTTCTTTTAAGATAGGATTTAAACACAAGATTAATTGGAAAATAGGACGAGGTTTCTGATTGTAATTTATCCAGTAAACAGCGTCTCATCAACGACTGAATAGTTGCCCAAAATTCAGAAGTATATAAGTCAAGATTAGCAGTTTTGGGAAACTTTTCTGCTGATTTCTTTACCCTCTGATTGTACTTGATTGTCATGAAAAGTGCTGTATCTTAATTCTATATCCCCCAGAGTCCCAGAAGAGGGATAAGCATAATCATCTCACTCTCGTTAAAAATCACTGATTACTGTTGACTAACTCCTGCTTAATCACTCTAGAATTTTGATAGGCAAGGGGTAAAGTAAACCAAAATTGTGAGCCAACCCGCGGGGTACTTTTTACCCCAATTCTGCCGGAGTGAGCCTCGATAATTTGACGACATTGGTAGGAACCTAAACCAATTCCCGTTAGGTGTTGATTATGAAGATTTCTTACATATAAATGGAAAAGATGTTGACATTGTTCCTCATCCATGCCAATGCCATTATCGCTTAAAGTGCAGTAGAGCATATCTTGGTCAATACGAGCATCTAAAGCTAATTGAATCGGTGAAGGATTATGTTTTAAGGCATTATTTAATAATTGTTCAAAAACACTTCTTAGCTGACAAGGATCGGCATCAATAGCGGGTAAGTTATCGGGGAGAAGATTAATAAAAGTAGCTTGATATAAATCAAAATCTTTTTGCCAATCTTTGAGCCAAATTTCCACCTGTTCTTTTAAAGATAGAGGTTGACGATGTAAGATTAAAGGTCGTTCTTCAGCAAAATGATTTTCCGATAAAGCATTAATTAAAGTTAGTTGTCGATCGCAACTACGCACCACCTGATCGAGCATTGCTCGTGAGATAGTTACTTTTTCTGTTTGCCGACACTGTAAATTTTTTAATAACATCACTAATCCCATAATCGAAGTGCGAAGATCGTGGGATACTGCCTGCAAAAAAACCGTTTTCATTTCGTATAAACGCTGAATTTCCCAGACTTTTTCCCGCAGTTCCATGGTTCTGGCTGCCACTTCCCGTTCTAAATTATTATTCAAGCTTTGCACCCTCTGATATAGTTGCGCTTGGCCGATAGCGATACAAACTTGGGTGGCTAACTGTTCTAATAATTTGACCTCGCTTTTTTGCCAATGACGGGGATGGGAATATTGATGGACAACTAAAGCACCTAAATGTTGATTATTAACCGTTAGAGGTAAAACTAAAGAGGATTTAACTTGCAGGTATTCGTAATAACCCTTGAGAGTGGGCAGAGTTTGCACCTTAGCGGTATTATCGGCAATAATTAACTTATCTAAAGAAAATAATTGTCCCAATTCTTCCAGTAATTCTGGTTCGGGAAACCAACCCATCAGCGAGGGAATCTGGGGACGACGGGACTCGGCGATTACCTTAGACCAACCCCCTTCTTGACAGTGGCCGATATAGACTTGATCGGCATCGAGAAAATTTCTGATTTCCTCAACAATGGTATTCAAAACTTGATCTATATCTAAAGATTGATGGACTTTTAAAGCAACTTGTGTTAGTAAATGTTCTCGTTCTAAAGTTTCATTTAAAGCTCGATCGATCTGTTGTCTTTCGCTAATCGCCGCCGATAAAAACAGAGAAGTTGACATGACAATGACTAAAAAGATTTGTAAGATCAGGACACCTCTGGTATAATCGGGAGCCTGTAGGATAAAAGGGCTGATTCCCCCAGCCAATCCCATCAAAGCTAAAATAGATACTAAAAAATTGGCTATTACCGCTCCCCAGGTCTGAAAACGCATAGCAGCCCAAACCACAAAGGGAAAAGGGAGATATTCGAGGTACTGCACCATACTCCAATCGGGGTTAAGAAAATTCTGTTGACCACCAAAAACCACGGAAGTCACCACCGTTAGCAAACTCAGACAAAGTAAGGCCTCGCCAAGGCGTTGGGGTTGCTGGGGTTCCCGCAGAGAGTGACGATGGAAGCAAAAACGCAACAGCAGCGGCGTGGTCATTAAGATCCCCGTACTATCTCCGAGCCAGATAATGCCCCAAGACTGTCCAAATTGCCGCCAATCCCAAGTATTTAGCCAACTACGGGCAAAAGTATCGATAGTGGCATTAACTGCCGAGGCCAATAAGGCCGCTAAAAATACCAGTAAAAGGATATCGCGAATGCGCTGTAAAGTGGCGGAAAATCTCAGATAATGCAAGAATTGCGCCCCTAACAGGGCCGATAAACTGCTGCCGAGTGCTGAAAATAGAGCTATGGGCCAACTAGCCCCTAAAAAGAAGGTAAGAAGCAAATCCCCGATAAAAACGCCTAAAACTAGCCTTTTTCCCCCTAAAAAAACAGCAGTCAAGCCAATACCGGCACTCATCCAAATTGGGGCAGGTCGCGACCCTAAATTTAAGCAGAGATAGCCTAGCCAACCAACACCCAGATAAACTAGGGCAACAAGCACAATTTTAGAGCGATCTGATGAAATCCGTAGCATTTTCAGTTATCAGTTATCAGTTATCAGTTATCAGTTATCAGTTATCAGTTATTAGGTTTAAGTTTTAAGTTATTAGGTTTAAGTTTTCAATTTTCAATAAATTTAGTATCTTTTACTGGTCAGGTCACTGGTCACTGGCCACTGGTCACTGGTCACTGATCACTGTTAATCTATCTCCAGATTGCCTAAACTAGGAGTAGTTCTGCCTCATGCAGATGGGTGAAAACCGTACATTTTCCCGTTAGGACTCAAAGATCATGCGGATTTTAATTGTTGAAGACGATCCTTTAATGCAGTTAGGTTTAGAACAAGCACTCGGTGAACAGCCAGATTTTGAGATTGTCGGTCAAGCTAGTGATGGTCTAGCGGGGGTACAATTAGCCCTATCCCTACGGCCAGATTTAGTGGTCATGGACATCGGTTTACCCCGTCTCGATGGCATTGCGGCAACTAAACAGATTAAGGAGGGTTTAGCTAATGTTCATGTGGTCATGCTCACTTCCCACACTCTGCAACGGGAAGTGATCGCGGCGCTGGCTAGTGGTGCTGATGCCTATTGTATCAAGGGAGCGAGTCTCGATCGCCTTTTGGCCGCTATTGAAGCCGCTAAGGATGGGGCCACCTATTTAGACCCCCAAATTGCCCGTTTAGTCATGGATAATCTCAAACCGCCGGCAGTGCAACCTAATCCCAATCTAGCACTTTTATCCGAGCGAGAAATGGAGGTTTTAAAGTTAATTGTTGAAGGCAAAAGTAACGCTGAAATCGCCGAACAACTTTATTTAAGCACCAATACAATTAAAACCCATGTGCGGGGAATTATGAATAAATTAGCCGTGGACGACCGAGTACAAGCGGCCGTAATTGCCCTGCGATCCGGTATTGTTTAAGGAGAAAATTGCGATTTACTTATCCCAGATTCGAGGCTTCTCTAATCACCTCTAAAACCTCTGAAGCATGGGAAATAGTCGGGACGTGACCGGATGCCAAAACCACTGTCTTTGCTCCCATTCTCTCGGCCAAATTAAACTGTAATTCTGGGGGGACGGCTTGATCTTGACTAGAGACAATATACCAATTTGGCTTATTTCTCCATGCGGGTGTAGTGGTTTTTGTTGTTAGTAAAGAGGCGGATGCTGGGGTTTGGGTGGCATAAATTAAAGCAGCTTTTTCGGCGGGCAAATCATTGGCGAGAATTTTCTCTATTCCCTCTTGAGAAATCCAGATAAACCCCTCTTGTTCTTGAAAATACTGTGATGGGTTTTCGTATTCACTAAACAAATCTACCATCGATTCCCCTGCATCGGGAGCCAGCGCTGCAATATAAACTAAACCGGACACTTTTTCATCGTTGCCCGCTTCTGTGATTACCATACCCCCCCAAGAATGACCGACTAGAATACATTGTCCTTGCATACGGTTTAAAATTCTTTTCGTAGCAGCTACGTCATCCGCTAGAGAAGTGAGAGGATTTTGCACAGCGATCGCTGCGTATCCTTCGGCTAATAACTGGGCAGTTATCTGATTATAACTAGAACCATCGGCCCAAAAACCGTGAACCAAAACAATATTGTTAATTCTGTTCATAAGATTTCTTACAAAACTCGAATTACTGTTGGAATAGGGAAAGCCGTTTACAAAACGATGCAAACCTCAAGCCTTAGACACTCCATCAATTCTTAGGGGTTAGAATACGGAAAGACCTTTACAAAACTATACAAACTCATGACCGTTGCTTACCCTCGTAAATTCAAGAAGACGATGAGCGCTCGCGACATCATGAAGCGTGTCATTAGCGATCGCGAAATTCACCTTGTCACCCTCAACCGCTACCGCTACAACGAACAACGTAGCTGTAAAGACCTCACCGAACTGATCGAAACCTTAGACGGACAACCGCAAGAACTGATACAGGATCTTTCCCACCACGTTGCTGATGAGGCCCGTCATGCCTACTGGTTAACCGATTTATTGATCGAATTGGGGGCCGATGTGGGGAAACCGCCGGGGTTGTCCTATATCGATGAATTTGAACGTCTTCTCGATCAAGATCAATTCCAAGGCGAAGAACAAAGGGAAGATGGACTGATTGCAGCCCTAGCGGCAATTAACGTCACCGAAAAACGGGGATGCGAATACTTTGCCGCCCATATTTATGCTCTCAAAGAAGGGGAACAAACCCCGGAAAATCTCAAAATTCGGGAAACGATCGCCAAAATCTTTCCCGAAGAAGCCGGCCATGTGCGTTGGGGTAATCGTTGGTTAGCCAAAATTGCCCAAAAAAGCCCCGAACATCGGCAAAAAGTCGAAAAAGCTAAGGCCAAATACTCGGCGATCGAACAAGCCGCCTATGAATCGGGTATGGATATCACCCTAGGGGCAGAATTGCGCCGCGTCGGTCATTTAATGGAAATCGCCGCCACTATGCCGCTTTGGGAACGTCCTCAATATCTGATGGAACGTTTACCCCAATCCCTTCTCGACCCGAAATTGCAATTATTCCGGGTAGAAGCGGCTCAAAAAGCCTGGAATCGTGATCCACAAATGTTTATGGAACGCTTTTTGCCGATGTTTTTTAACGCGGACGGCAATATCGGCAAAAAAGAGAAAGTCAACTAATTTAACCTTGATTTTCAGGGGCAATCATTCAGCGATCGCCGAATAAAGGTTCATCGAGGATCGAGAAAATCAGCTATTGTTTTAAATAGGGGTGAGTTCTCAGCTTTAGGGCCAGAGAATCACCACTTTTTTACTGTTTATTTTGGCTTTTCTTTTTTGGATTATGCGTCTTTTAGCTGCCTTCGATCGCTATCCCGATAGTGTATCGTTAACCCTAGAACCAGTAGCCACCGACTCGCAAAAATTTGATTTATATTTAACTTTACACCTACAAGCTCAAATTCAATCTCTCCTCGGCGGGGAAATTAAATGGGGACTGAAAGGAGGAAAATTAGATTTTGTTTTAGTTAATTGTCTCCTAACACCAAATCTTCTTTCTAGTCAAGAGTTATACATAAATCGTATTAATAATCATCAATGGCGGTTATCCTTCAAAAGTCCTCAGTCAATATTTACAGGAGCGATCGAAAGGATTAACCTAGGAACCGTGAGTGTGGAGGAAGAACCTTATCATCTGACGGTGCAATTTTCGGTGACAGCTGCCGATATCTGTATCACGGAAACATCAGGATTATGGAAACACGATATAAGTCCCAATAAACATAGTATTTTAGAGCGAAAGTTAGCATTTTTCCTGATGGACAATCAATTTGCTGCTTTTTTGAGTCGTATTTCTTGGGGGTCATCCCAGGTAGAATTAGATACTATTCTAGTTGAACCGAAAGCGGCAGCATCAGAAAATTTAGAGAAATTGCTAGGACAAATTGAGGTAATTTATGCTGCTGTTACTGATGATTTTCTGGAATTAGCCCAATTAGCTGAACTCAATCCCCTAACGGATTTTACTGGGGCAAATCTCTTAGCAGCAGAATTAAGTGGTATATCTTTAGGCATGGCTAATCTCTATCAAGCGAATCTGCGCGGGGCAAATTTAACCGATGCTGATTTAAGCGAAATTAACGGCAGTCACGCTAGTTTTAAGGGAGCGGATTTAAGCGGAGCCTTATTAGCTAATGCCGATTTAAGTTATGCTGATTTTTACCGTTCTAGTTTGGCTTTAGCTAATTTAATCGGCTCCAATTTAGAAGGAGCTAATTTGGTTGAAGTCAATATCACTCAAGCGAATTTTAGCGGGGCAAAAGTGAAGGGGGCAAAGTTTGCCGATAACGTGGGTATGACCGAGGAATTGCGGGAAAATTTACGCTCGCGCGGGGCTTTCTGCGATTAGTCAACTATTAAGCTTCTATGGTAAATTGATAGGATTCCTGCCAAGTATTGCCGATCACTTCTTCGTTTTCTTCTTGATAATCCTGGTAAACTTTGCATAGTTTTTGACCTACATAGCTATCTTGATCGCACATATTGATCAAGGAAATATTAATTACTTTCTTCTCAAATCTTGTCTCTCCTCATACATTCATTTTCTCTCATTCCCCACGCCTAATTATTATCATTCAAAGATGGGTAAATTAGTATTTATGTCAAGTTTTTAACATTTTTTTCGCAAAAAGTTTAAATTATTTTAAGTAATTTGCCAGTTTATTACAATCTATGTCAAAATGTGATCACTAAACTGTTCCCCAGTTCCGGCCTTCCCCAAAACCAGAGACTTCCTACTGCTGTGGCTAAAAATCGAGTTTAGTATCAAGGAAACCTAGAATTGTCTATGAACACATTTACTCCCCATCAAATTGTTAGTTTATTCTGCAAAAATCGAACTTTATACGGAGAAGTAATTCAGGTGATCGAAAGTCGTTCGGCTCTTTGGGTGCGTCCTCTTTGGTTAATTATAGCCGATAATTTTGAGACAATTGATGTGCGGGAAGGTTCCGATTTAATCCTGCCGATGGACTTATTTAACCCCGCCTTAGACACGGAAGTTTTGCCCTTATTCTCCCAAGTAATTAAAGATAATTATATCGCTAATATTTCCTATCCTCTCCAGGACTTTGTGCAGAAAGTTTGTCAAAATTATCCCGAATATTTTCAGAAAAATATATGATTGATGAAGGTTACGTTAAATACAATTGTACTTGGATTCCTGACCGTCCCTTAATAAGCTCAGAGATTGCAGAATTAAATTCTTGGCGCAATCGCCTCTATCAACTGGGATTAATCGGTCAATACGATAACGGAATCGGTTTTGGGAATGTGAGTCAACGAGGTAAAATAGACAAAGAAATCATTATTTCTGGCACTAACACTGGGGGAATACCGGTATTAAATGAATCCCATTACACCACAGTTATAGACTACGATTGGAGAGAAAATTGGGTCACTTGTCGGGGAACAATCGCCGCTTCTTCGGAAACTCTCACCCATGGAGCGATTTATGAAGCGAATCCCCAGATTAATGGGGTGATTCATATTCATCATCGCCACCTGTGGCAAAATTTAATGTATCGAGTGCCGACCACTCAAGAAAATATCGCCTATGGAACCCCAGAAATGGCCGCAGAAATTATCCGTTTATGTCAAGAAGAGCGTCTAGAGGAGCAACAAATTTTAGTGATGAGTGGTCATGAAGAAGGAATTATCGCCTTTGGGCAAGATTTAGCAAAAGCGGGCAATTTATTATTATCCTATTACCTGCAATCTCAGTCATCTTGAAAGTGACCTCCTTTCCAACTCACCGCCGGGGGGAAAAAATTGGTTTTGATTTAGTCGTTTTCATGTTAACTTGTTCTGTAGATTTTCGTTTTTGAGGAATGCCATCGTGATCGACACCTTCCATCATCTATCCGTCTCGATCGACTTTTCCCCCCTTACCAATGTCTTGATGACTATTTCGGAGCAAGACGTGGATATCATCGAGAATTTCCAGAAATCCTTCTCAAATTTCCTCAACAGTGGGCAAGCATGGGACCTATTAATCGGTTTGATTGTCGGTTATATGTTTCGAGGTTTTACTTCTTATTAGCTTTTCGCCTATCGGCATTCAGCCAGAGTGAGCAATTCTTGCTATTCTTATGTTTGTAGAGTTGGAGATTTTTCTAACCTGAAGCGGTAATGCTATCAGCACCAGATTATCCCTAAAAATTGCCTAGCATATTTTGGTTAACTTTATCCACAATCATCTGACGAAAACAGTGACAGCAAAGAAAACTTGGAGCGATCGCTTTGAAGGTAGTCTCCATCCTACGATCGTAGAATTTAATGCCAGTATTGGCTTTGATATCGAATTAATCGAGTATGATCTCACCGGATCGATCGCTCACGCTAAAATGCTCGCCTATACGGGTATTATCAGCCCCGAAGAAGCTGATAGTCTCGTCTCTGGATTGGAACAAATTCGTCAAGAATACCGCACCGGCAACTTTAACCCCGGCATCGATCAAGAGGACGTGCATTTTGCCGTAGAACGTCGTTTAACCGAGATCGTGGGAGATGTGGGCAAAAAACTGCACACGGCCCGTTCGCGAAACGATCAGGTAGGAACGGATATTCGTCTGTATCTTAGACAACAAATCGATGATATTAGGCAAGAAATTCGCAATTTTCAGCAAGCTTTAGTTAATCACGCTGAAAACCATCTGGAAACCCTGATCCCCGGTTATACCCACCTACAGCGCGCTCAACCGATTAGTTTAGCCCATCATCTCCTCGCTTATTTTCAAATGGCCGAACGGGATCACCAAAGATTGGGGGAAATTCGCGCTAGGACTAATATTTCGCCCCTAGGATGCGGGGCCTTAGCGGGGACGACTTTTCCGATCGATCGTCATTACAGCGCCAATTTACTCGATTTTGAGCAGGTGTATAACAATAGTCTCGATGGAGTCAGCGATCGAGATTTTGCCATTGAATTTATGACAGCCGCTAGTCTGATTATGGTCCACCTGAGCCGTTTGAGCGAAGAAATGATTCTCTGGTCTTCCCAAGAATTTAGTTTTATCACTCTCACCGATAGTTGTGCCACGGGATCTAGCATTATGCCCCAGAAAAAAAATCCCGATGTTCCCGAATTGGTGCGCGGCAAAACAGGGCGGGTTTTTGGGCATTTACAGGCGTTATTGACCTTAATGAAAGGTTTACCCCTGGCCTATAACAAAGACTTGCAGGAGGACAAGGAAGCCTTATTTGATGGCGTTAAAACCGTGCGGATTTGTTTGCAAGCGATGACGGTACTTTTAGCCACCGGGATTCAATTTAAAACCGACCGATTAGCTAACGCGGTGGCGGAAGATTTTTCTAATGCGACGGATGTGGCGGATTATTTAGCCAGTAAGGGGATTCCCTTCCGAGAAGCTTATAATTTAGTCGGGAAAGTCGTTAAAAGCAGTTTGGCAGCGGGTAAGTTATTAAAAGATTTAACCCTGACTGAATGGCAAGAATTACATCCAGCTTTTGAGGCCGATATCTACGACGCGATCGCTCCTCGTCAGGTGGTAGCGGCCCGTAATAGCTATGGTGGCACAGGTTTTGAACAAGTGCGATCGGCTTTAATTCAGGCTAAAGCCATTCTCAATCATGATTGATATTGTTGGGGGTTGGGGGATAGGTGTTAGGCAATAGGCAATAGGCAAAAGTCCTAACTCCAGCAATCCCGTCCCCTTTTTTTACTTTTTAGCTTTATATATGGGTCGTGTTTGGCATTTTATTAAAAGTGTGATGGGAATTATCTTTCGTCATCCTGTAACTGGGGTGACAATAATTCCCCGGCTTGCTGACGGTAGAATTGTTTTAATCAGACGCAGAGACACCGGCAAATGGGCCCTACCGGGGGGAATGGTCGATTGGGGGGAAGATATTTTTAATACTGCTCAAAGGGAATTAAAAGAGGAAACAGGATTAAATTTAGTCAGTTTAGGGCGTTTAGTCGGGGTTTATTCCTCTTTTGAGCGTGATCCGCGCATTCACTCCATTTCGGTGTTAATTGAAGTGACGGCCGCAGGGAATTTTCAGATCAAAGATACATTAGAAGTTAGCGAGGTGAGAGCTTTTAGCGTCGAAACTTTACCTCTAGGCAATCTCAGTCACGACAATGATCGCCAACTAGAAGATTATCTCAGGGGTGCCACTGTAGTGGCTTGATTTTGTCCTATTTGTCAACAGTTCCCTTAAACGTGACCCCATGCTAGAAATTGTAGCTGGGATTTTGCTGAACAGGTGGTTATTTGGGCCGATGATCGCCGTAATGGTGATTTTGATCAACGCCGGACCAGGACTTGATCGAGAGAAATTAGCAGCCCAGGGAACCGTCGCCCTAGGTTTGGGGTTGCTGCGGGCGGCTTATTTTAACCTGAGTTCGGGATAACGCTATCTTAACCTCAGTTCGGGTTAAGGCTATTTTCTTACTCATTCCACAAAAGAATAGGGTTTACAGCGAACGAGAAAATTAGGGTTTTAGCTTATCCCGAACTCAGGTTAACTACTTATAAACCCCAGAGGCGGTAAACAGTAAACAGTGACCAATCACTAACCACTGATAACTGATAACTGATATGAAGATATAGATAACATTATTAATGGAATTTGCCACCTAGCCAACCATCATGAAATATTTTATAAGTGGCGACCATTAGCCAAAGATAAAGATGATAATTTTTTGATAGATTTAGCCCTTAAATGTCAAGCAATATTTATAATTAGTTACAATCAAAGAGACCTAAAACCAAAAGCATAAAAGCAATAAGGGGGGAACTGACAATTTTTAACACCTAACTAACCTCAGTTCCAGTTAAGGCTATTTTCTTACTCATTCCACAAAAGAATAGGGTTTACAGCGAACGAGAAAATTAGGGTTTTAGCTTATCCCGAACTCAGGTTAACTACTTATAAACCCCAGAGGCGGTAAACAGTAAACAGTGACCAATCACTAACCACTGATAACTGATAACTGATAACTGATAACTGATATAGCGTTTCTCATCAAGATGAAGTATAAGCTAGTCTGATCCTGTCTCCTGACTCCCCAAAACGAAGACTTCGTACCTCACTATTAAGATATAGGGACTAAATTTGTACCTGTCTGAGATGACGACGGGGATCGGTGCTACGCTGAGATTTAATTTTCTCGTATAATTCCCGTTCGATCGCCGTTAATTCTTTGGGAGTATCGATGACAATTTTGACTAATTGATCGCCGCGTTGTCCTTTATTATCGATCCAACCTTTGCCGCGTAAGCGCAGGGATTGGCCGGAACGAATACCGGCGGGAACTTTTACCGTCACCAGGCCATCGGGGGTAGGAACTTCGATCGCTGTGCCTAAAACCGCCTCATCGGGGGTAATCGGGACTTCACAGGTTAAATTATCGCCTTCAAAAGTAAAGAAAGGATGGGGTTCTAATTCCACATCGAGAAATAGATCTCCCCGTTGTTTACTCAAGGGATCGATTAGTCCTTTACCCCGTACCCGGAGACGATTACCGGTTTTGGTTCCTGGGGGGATTTTGATATCGATCATTTCTCCGGCTAAATTAACCCGTTTTTGTACTCCTCGTAAAGCTTCCCCAAAACTCAGACGCAGTTTAGCGGTGGAGATGCCAGAAGTGACGGATTGCGGTGGAGTACGAGAGCCGGCAAAGTCGTTAAAATTGCTAAAATCGCTAAATCCTCCCCCCGGAGTCCCGTAGGAATGGGAACGGGGGCGAGTACCGCCGGGGCGACCCATGCGACCGAGTAGTTCGTTGATAAAATCATCAAAGGTGCTGTACTGGCTAAAGTCAAAACCGTCCGAACCGAAGTCAACCCCCGGATTACCACCCGGCCAATTTGATCGCCCGGCCTGTTGCCAATATTGTCCAAATTGATCGTATTTTTGGCGTTTTTCGCTATCGGAGAGGACTTCGTAAGCTTCGCTAATTTCTTTAAAACGTTCTTCGGCACTTTTATTGTTAGGATTGCGATCGGGGTGATATTTGACGGCTAATTTGCGAAAAGCTTTTTTAATTTCTTCGGCGCTGGCAGTTTTACCTACTCCCAGAACGGCATAATAATCTTTATAATCTGCGGCAGGCATCGATACGCTATCTCCTTAGCAATGAGGATTCAGTCGGGATATTCCTAATCTAACTTAATTTTATCGCTGATCACTGAAAGGGAAATTGCCGACGACGACGATACCAAGTTCCCACACCTACTAACAGAGCAATAAGGGTAAAAGCCACCATCAGGGGCAATATATCGCCTTTTCCTAAAGATTTCAAGCCCGCACCCATCATAACAAAGGGTAAAATTCCGGGGACAGTGCCTAATAAAGTACCGATGAAATAATCGCGAAAACGGATAGAAGTTAATCCCGCAACAAAGTTAACGATACCGTAGGGAATAATCGGTAATAGACGGATAGCAAACATATAAAATAGGCCGCCTTGCTGCATTTCTGCATCGATCGCTTGCCATTTTCCCTGAAATTTTTTGGCGGTATATTCCCGGCCGATAGTACGGGTAAAAGCAAAGGCAACTATAGCGGCCACCAAAGCGGCGATCGTTGTCCAAACTGTTCCCATAACTACCCCAAAGATCGCCCCACCACTGAGGTTTAAGGGGGTAGAAGGCAGGATTAAAATTGTCCCGATCGTATAGAGAATAATATACAAAATGGGGGCCATAATTCCCATTTGTTTTAACCAGATCTGTAATTGTTGGGAGTCGATACCACCGAGCAGATAAACTCCGATCGCCGTGGCGATAATACAAATTACGGTTAGGATAATAACACTACTTTTAGTTTTAGACATTTAACGGCAATTTTGGGCTAAGTTCGGGTTGCAAAACATAAGATGCAGCCGGGGTCAATATTTCCCTATTGCCAAAAATATAGCAGAAATCGGCATAGGATCGATCTCGATCTCAATATTAGCCAGCTGCCCGATCGGTCCCCAAATTACCACCGATATCGGTGTGGGTAGTTCAGTTAATCTCCTCGCAAACCACGATCGAAAAACCATTGACTTTATAGTTATCGGCAATTACTGTCCCTTGATCCACAGACCAACAATTATAATCGGTTTCCGCCCAAGCGGCCGTGTCAATAATTCTTACCCAACGATAATTATTGGATGGGGAGGGAAGACGAAAATCCACCGGCAGATGATACATATTAATTAACACCAAAAAATCGTGATCACCGACGGCACTACCATCAATTAAAAACCAAATACAGCGATCATCGGCAGTTAAATCGCTAACCCCATCGGGTTTCTTAAATAAATAGGTGACATCATTACCCGCATCGAGAACCAGATCGCCGTAGCGGCACTGTTTAAGTGCTATATGATTGTTTCTTAAGTGAGCAATATAAGCGGCAAAAATAAATAAAGGATTGCGTTCTTCTTGATTAGTTCCCGTGCCAAAATTATTGTGATAAGCTTCCCGATAACCCGTGGGCAGTAGATGGGGTGAACGGGTGGCAATCATATCATAATTATTCCAAGTGGCCACACTATCAATATTGTAGGGATTATTATTACCATTTTGGCTGCGGCCAAATTCATCGCCCCAGACAGTCATCGGCACACCGCGAGACAAAAATTGAATCGTCCAAAAGTTGCGTAATCTTTGGCGACGTAAGGCCTGATCGCCCCCAGAATCCCAAGAATCGTTATTATTATTGCCGCCATCGGAAGGACCAAAGGGCCAGGGAGTGAGGTTATTTTTATGGTTATAACTGACCAAATCCATCAGGGTAAAACCATCGTGGGCAACAATAAAATCGATCGATTTTTGTGGTCCGCCTTGGTCGTTAAAATTGTGATAATCTCCGTTCACCTGTTCGATGAATTTAAAAGTATTACCATCTCCCTTTAAAAAACGCCGAATTGCATCGCGATAACGGCCATTCCATTCTCCCCAACCCGTCGGGAAATTCCCCACTTCGTAACCCCAGCTATCCCAAGCTTCGGCGATCATTTCGGCATCGTATTTCTTGCCTAATTTCTCGATCTTTTCTAACAAAGTATGTTTAGGGAAGAATTGTTTTTGTTTGCCCCGATCTTCTCGTTGATGACTAGAAGGAGTTCGGCCGAGGACGGGGGCCAGATCAAAACGAAAACCATCAACTGCCATGGTTTCTAACCAATAGGTGAGGGAATCAAGAACCAGATTACAGGTGACAATATGGGAAAAGTTTAATTGATTTCCGCAGCCGGTGGCCCCATCGACTAGATAATGTTCATCGGTGAGTTGATAGTATTCCACCACATCAAAACCACCAAAACTAACAAATCCGGTGACATCGTTGCTGCCCCAATTGCCCCCTTCTCCGGTGTGATTATAGACCACATCGAGATAAACTTCCATGCCTTGGTCGTGGAAAGCTTTGACCATGGCCTTAAATTCTCTGGTGGGTCCCCCGGGGGAGCGATCATAAGCATAACGGCGATCGGGGGCGAAATAACCAAAGGTCATGTAACCCCAATAGTTACCGCTGGGGCGATCGTCGGGGTTATTATCGTTAGCGGTTTCCTGGACTGGTAAGAGTTCGATCGTGGTAAATCCCAGCGCTTTCAGGTATTTGGCCATATAGCCGGCTCCTGCATAAGTTCCTCTGTACTGGTCGGGAACGTTGGCCACTTCCTCAAAACCCCTAATTCCCTTGAGAATATCTTCTAAACGACTAGCGGAGGGGTGATTGCTTAAACCGCGCACATGGGCCTCATAAATGATCGCTTTTTCCGCACCCAGACGGGGACGAATCCCGGTGGAAGTTCCATCCGGTGCGATCACAATGCCTTTGGGCGACCATTTACCCGTATCGTATTGCCGCCGGATCACTCCTTTGTAGTCCCCTTCTCCCGTGGCATACATTCCCGCATTTTCTCCGGCCGCGATCATGGCCGGGGTTTCAAGGTCGTGGGAAAGTTCTCGCGCGTAGGGATCGAAGAGGACTTTATTGGGGTTAAAACGATGGCCGAAATCGTCCACATCTGCCCGAAAACCAGCGTTACTGTGGCCTCTTTGCCATTTTTGATCAAATTGCCAATTGGGACCCCAACAGCGAAAAGCGTAGTAGCTGCCCTGGGCAATACCGGCGATTTTTGCCCGCCATATATCATCATTTCGGTTTTTTGTCAACCAGTAATCATACTTAGCGTTTTCTCCCGTCGGGCGATCGTAGATTTCCAGAAGAATCTGACTGGCATTTCTAGAATAGACGGCAAAGGTGACACTATCGCCCCGATAATGCGCCCCGAGGGGATAGGTGGCATCGGCCCAGAGATGGCTATCTAGGGGGGCATAATTACCAGATTGGGGATGATTTTGACCGATCGCTGGTATCATAAATTGGCGGGATAATATCGCCTTTGATGATAGACATTTTTCGCTCAAAGAAATAAGAAAAAAATCTAAAGCTTGCTCCCCCAGAAAAACAAGTTGTGTAATTTAACCTAGAGATAAATTTTCGGCTTGTCAACATCAATTTTCTCGGTGTAAGTCCTTCTTTGAACACTCGATTTTCTGCCGTCAGTCAACTAATTTGGTTAACTAAATCACTGACTAATTCATCTAAGTAGGTAGGCACAATTATTTGTAGGATGGGTTAGCGGTAGCGTAACATAATCGGGCGTTGGGTTTCATGCTTCAACCCAACCTACGTTCATTTTATATTTAATTCCACCCACCTACTTAGATGGTGTAGATTGCTATGGGAATTACTAAGTACCTAAGCAAAATAAAGCTTTTGCCTTGTGCCTCTTGCCTTGTGCCTATCTTCACTAGAAAATTTATTTTGCACGACTACTTACATAATTTTTCTCTCTAAAGCCAGAATTGACAATCATCTTCTAATAAACTAGGATAAATTCCTTGTAAGCGTCGATAAGCAATAATATCCGCTCCATACAAAGGGATAGGTAAACGGGGATCTTTGAGAGAACCATAGTGAAGTAAAGTTAATTTTAACGTGGTGTCAACTAACTGTTTTAAATTTACTTGCTCTCCTAATTCATGAACTTTTAAGCGCAAGGGACGAGGAACACCAATTTTTTCAGAAACTTGGGACGTTATCAGGATAACTTCCCGATTTGATAAAGCTAAAGCTAATCCTTTGGAGGGAGCATTTATCTGTTTTTGCTGAAGATTATAAAGTCTAGGAATGCCAGTCTTATAACATTCTACGAGAATAAATTTAGCATTAATTGCTCTAGCTCTTGCCAGTAAATTTTCAACCTCCTTTCCTTGAAATTTACCATCTCTGTAAATGAGAACTGTCTGATTTTTTAGTTCAGCTTGCGGTAAACAATTTTCCAGAATCCGTTGAGGAATTTCTTCTCCCTCGGTTAAACTATCTTCTACCCGACAGCGAACAAATTCTCCCTGTTTGCCATATAGTCGCACACTTGCACAAACATTGAGACTCCCCGGCAGATTTTTTTTAGGCATCCTTCCCACATCTAAACCAATAAAATAATCGGCAATTTCTAGAGGTTCAGCAAGGACATAGGGTAAATTTCCTAATTTGGCTAGGATCCCTGGGACAACTTGATGGAGAATATTATTATAGTTGCTCTTATTATTTAAAGTTTTCTCATAAATCATTTGAGTTATAACTCCACGATCCAGAAACTTTTTTTTAATCCAGGAATATAAACTCCCTTCTTCAGTATTATCCGCATTGCGATCAGACTGGGGAAGAAATACTAAGGCAATATCTACAGGAATTTCTCCTCGAATTAATTGATCAACTGCTTCTTCCAGTCTAGCTCTTTTTTCGGATCCTACACCTTCGACAGAAAAATTTATTTGATTCTCTGGTGGCAAAATAGTCTCAAATTTATAAAGTTCTAATCGCTTTTCTAATTGTTCTCTAAAATCTCCTACTTTAAAACTATCTGGTTTGAGAATAGCTAAACGAATTTTACGAGCAGGATCCTCATATTCTCGATGACGTTTATATACACCACCCTTCGATAATCCTTTGAGAGTTTCTCTTTTTTCTCCCCTTTCTCCCTTACCAAATAAGATGGGAGTTTGCTCAAGAGAAATAGAAGGAGTCCAAAAGACTTCGGGGTATTCTTGGCTGTTAATACTTCTTTCTCTTAACTGAAAACCAAAGTTATTCAAAGTCTTTTGTGCTTCCTGTTTATACAACTTTAATAGTTTTTGTCGTTCAGCATAGAAAATTTTTGTTTTCTTTAATAAGTCTCCGTAATTAACTTGAAAAAAACTCTCATCCTTATCTGTCATACAGGGTTTTAAAGCTGCCAATGGATAAATATAATCCTGGGGATTTTTTCCAAATTGTACCGCAACTACTGGTTGATCCCGATGAGCTTCTTCTAATTTTCTTCGACTAATTGAACCCGTAGCTTTTGTTAATAGATACTCTCTTTTTTCCCCAATTGTACCCGCTATTCTAATAATTTTAGCTGTCCCATTAGTTTCTATAGTTTTAACCTTTAAACCTACTAATAATTTAGCAGCATCTTGTCTATAGGGGTGATTTTCATAAAATTGTTCTAAATCTCCACTATAGACAATACTACTGTCAACAGTTAAACAAATAGCCGGATCGGTGTCATTGATGATTTCTGCCCAAAAATCAACTTCTCTCCTTACCTGTACTTGGTTTTCACTTATCTCACTATCTTTAGGAAAAACTATTGGATAGGAAAATTTACCAAATATTTTCAGAATTCTAACTGCTAATTGTGCTGTAACTAAAGCTGTTATCTGAAAGTCTTTTAGCCAATGAATAGAATAATAGTGATCGCCAATATCTTCTCGTAAAACCTCTTGAATATCTGATAAAGCTTCTTTCCACTGTTGTAGAGAAGGAATAGATTTTTCATCTTTAGCTAATACCCAAAAACAATTATCTTCAAAAATAACCACCACAGCAGGAAACTTATGACTGAATTGCCAACTAAAACGATTGCCTATTTTTTTAGTAACTTGATGATTAAACTTAAAACAATTCAAACAACTATTGTTGAGAGTTAAGGAACTAATTTCACTCAAAAATATTGGAGAGTTGGCTGTGTTAGCTACTGTGTAATTCATGATCTAAACCTCCTTATTTGCATAATCACAAATCGATGTAAAAGGACAATAACGACAGGCATAGCCACTTTGGGGCGGGAAAATATGATAAAAATCTTCGGGGTGATTTTTATATTTTTTTAGTTGTTGCTGATGTTTTTTGGACAGGAAAGCTAGTTCGATTTTAACTGCTTCTATTGCCTCGGAAGACAGGGAGATATTTTCTGAGCTTGTTTGGGTTTCTAAATTGTAAAAAGAAGCGACAATTTTTTCCTGAGGATAAAGGTAACTAGCCGCCAGTAAATAAACATGAGCCTGACGACGATCAAAATTAGATTGACCAGTTTTCAAATCTAAAATATGTATAGTGTCATCAGCTTCTCTAAAAATACAATCAAAGGCAGCGGACAAATTAAACCGATAGTTACCCTGCTCGATAACAATAGGTTCTGGATAACCTTCATCGCCTCTAGATAAATTAATAATCTCTTTATTCAATAAAATTGGTTGTTGATAGTAATTGTTTAAAATTACTAAAACCCTGGCTTGAATTTCTGGAGATTCTTGATTTAATTGCAGGATTTCTGCCACTTGTTCCACCCCATCAGAACCGGATAATCTCGCCGGCTCTTGATGAAACTCAAAAACTCCTCGTTGTGCCAACTTACCAATTTTTTGCGACTGATTATCTTGCGATAGTAATCTTTGAACTTCTGGTTCTTTGTTTCGCGCTTTTTCAAACCCCCGTTTTGTCTGACAATGCCAATTCTCATAGCCAATCGCTGGTTTAAGCGATCGCCAAAGACTATAGCTCATTGGAGGATGCCAAGGCTTTTTGGGAAACTGACAGGACACAATTTTTCCCCTCGGTCAGGATAATGCTAGGATGACACGGCAGTGTTTGCTCTGGTGTTGACTAAAATAATCAACACCAATAAACTAACTCTAGCCTATGTTGACTGAAATAGTCAACCCTTGATATAATTTTTTTTGAGCGATTGAGAGAAAAGCAGTGTCAGAAACATTTGGACAGGTTATCCGCAAAGCTCGTCGAGAGGAAGAATATAGTCAGAGAGAACTAGCTAAGTTGATTGGGGTGGACTATACCTATCTATCGAAGCTAGAAAATGATCATGCGGGTTATCCTCCTAGTCAGCAAGTTATTGAGTCCTTAGCGACTCATTTAAAATTAAATGCTCAAACCTTAGGGGAATTGGCGGGACGAATTAGTTCAGATGATCAAAAAGTCTTCAAAGAATTAGTTCAAAAATACCAACAAATGCCGATTTTATTGCGTCGCATGAAAGACAATCCTAATTTTGCTAAAAAAGTCATTTCTGAGGCGACAAAATTAGAACCAGAGGAGTAGATATCTTGGATATTATTAAACCCTATAGTTTTATTCCCAAAACAGAGATTGAAGCTCAGGCAGACAATATTCTGAAGAAAGTAAAAGCTCATCGTCGTCGTCCCTTAAAAAATTGCGATATTGCGGAAGCAGCGGCCGATCATTTTGATTTGGCTATTGAATGGACGGATATAAAGCCAGATAAAGAGGGAGAAATCGCCGCAATGATTATTCCCATAGAAAAGAAAATTATTCTCAATGAAGATGTAAAATTCTTAAAAGATTCCCAAAATTCATCCCTAGCAAAAGAAGGTTTTAAAAATTCGAGTTTAGCCCATGAAATTGGTCATTTTGTTCTTCATATTAATCAAACGGCCGTCTCTAACTTTTTCGAGCGAATCAATCAGGGAGATTCCTTAGGGACAATTCAACCTTTTCTGTGTCGGACAGTTGATTCTAGCCAAAGAATTGAATGGCAAGCTCAATATTTTGCCAGTTGTTTACTAATGCCGATGAGTGAGTTAGAGAAAGCCATCAAGGGACGTGACTTGACCAAATGGGGTCTTCTGTATGCGATCGCCGACGAGTTGGGAGTAACTATTACTAATCTTAGAAGTCGTTTAGAAAGTCTCCATTGGATTAAAGTCGATAAAAAAGTAATTTATCGGGGCAGTAATTTTCCTAAGAGATAGCTTCAATGTTCCGAGGGAGATTTTGCCCATCTTGATCGACTTATTTACTAATAATTTCGGCGGTTTGCGAGTTAGGAATCGGTTCAAAGTTGTGGTCGTCAGCCAGATATTCTGGATAGGTGGAGAATTGGGGTAGTATTTCTAGGGTAAAAGCTTCGGCAGCTTTTGATCGATAACGATTCGGGTTAATAATTACCGACAAAGTGCGTCGTATTTCCACGTCTTTAATTCGGGTAGCGTGGATAACTCCCATTTGTAGTTCTTTTTCGATCGCTGTCACCGAGACAAAAGCCGCCCCTAAACCCGATTGTACGGCATTTTTAATCGCCTCGATCGAGTTAAGTTCCATCTCCACTTTTAAGCGTTTGGTATCGATCTCGCAACGAGTTAAAACCTTGTCGATGACTTTGCGAATCGTCGATTGGGAATCGAGGGTGATAAATTTTAGTCGATATAAATCCTCTTTTTGAATCATTTCTACCTTAGACAGAGGATGAAAAATAGGCAGGACTAAAGCCAGTTCATCTTCTGCGTAGGGGATAATCCGCAGGGTTTCTTGTAATTCGGCGGGAACTTCCCCCCCGATAATGGCTAAATCCACTTGACCGTTAGCAACGCTCCAAGAGGTGCGACGGGTGGAATGAACTTGTAGCTGTACGGATACTTCTGGATATTTTTGCCGAAAAAGCCCGATCATGCGCGGAAGAAGATAGGTTCCCGTGGTTTGGGAAGCACCGACGATCAGGGTTCCCCCTTGCAGATTTTGTAGATCTTCGATCGCCCGACAGGTTTCTTGACAGAGAGTGATAATTTTTTCGCCGTAGCTTAAGAGTAGGTGTCCCGCTTCTGTTAATTGAGCTTTCCGACCGCCTCGGTCAAATAAAGGCACATTTAGCTGTTTTTCGAGGTTTTGTACCTGAAGACTGACCGCCGGTTGGGATACATACAGGGTATCTGCCGCCCGTTTAAAGCTTCCTTCGGCAGCGATCGCTTTGAGAATTCTCAGTTGGTCTAGGGTGAAAGGAATGTCGGTCATAGAAAGCCTCAAAAAGAGCGACAGGAGAAGGGGAGGGCAATAGCGACAAATCTTAAGCCAGTGCAGATAAATACACTGAATTGACAGTACCACACCACGGGGATCAATGCTTCAGCTAGTTCGATGATCGGTTATTTTAGCTGTCAGCCTTGAATTAGTTATCAGTTATCAGTTATCAGTTATCAGATGCGAGTTATCAGTTCACTGATTAAGCTGTTGACTATAGCGCTTTTCACGTTACTGAGGTATCGACAAGTTTTGCCAACAAAGGGTTTAAGCCCCTTGCCCATGCCTCATTCTGATGAAAACTGCTATATCTAAATTACTCGTTAAGATTGCAGGGGAGCAGGGAGCAGGGAGAGGCAGTTTGAGCATTTGTACTAAAATTTTTAATACGCAGTTTAAATTCAGTACAGCTTACTAGAACTCTTGCAAATTAATTAGGGCTTGCTGAATAAATCTAAAAACCTTGTTGGATAAGAATTTTAGACTTTTTTCCCATCAAAAAGTGCCAGACATTGGGGTGATCGGGGGGAAGTTTAGGCACTTTTTCCCTGAAAATTAGGTAATTGACCCCCTGAAAATCGCTAAAACCCTACACCCTACACCCTACACCCCACACCCTGCCCCCACGAAAAACTTTTTGCCGCAAACCCTAATTATATGTTATAATTATAGACTAACTAATTTTCCCCAAAAAATAGCCAATCAGTACATTAGTTCTGAATAAAAATTTGAAGTTTAACTTTTAACTCAAAACTCTTTAGAGATGCTTTAATTTGGTTATCAAAACCTCTTTATTTAAGCAGCACAAACCATCTCAATTATAAAAATTGAGAATAAATTATCCTTGACTTGATTAATGTTTGGCAACTTTTAAGAAGCCTCTGTACTTATCCCTAACTCATAATTATAAATAGCCGCTAACAAGTTAACTATTAAACCATATCTTAGACGACTATTTCGATATTTACAGGATAATATTTTCAAGATTTTGAGTTTACTGTTTATAGGTTCAATGATAATTTTTTTTGGGGCTAAAGCCTTGTTATACTACTTTTCTAAGCCTGTGAATTTCTATTTTTCGGTGTATAAATATTACTATGATATTGAGATATTCCCTGGTAACTACTGTCTTCTATGCTGGTAGCTAAAGGATGAAAACGAACTCGACTTTTTTTAAATAAACTAAAATCATGACCGCTGCCTTTGATCCGGAAGACACAGATCATTTCCTCCGTATTTTGATCAGCGTATATGTTTTTTGAAAAGCAGAGAGGAGGCAATCGGGGCATCCCCACTGCGCTAGGCTGAGAGTGGGGAATTCCCGTGCCATATTTTCGTTAAGGTCTTTATCTCGGCTGACCTCATTTCAAATCATCTATAGTATTTTCTACTTTTCGCCATTTACCTCTATACTTAAGTATTTTTTAATATTTACTTTTGTGAGGATTGGTCAGGTTTTATGAAGTAATGCTGCGGATGGAGGGAAACGCCGAGAATTTGTGATATCCACACCTCAAAATCGTGGATTGGATAAGCTGCCCCCCCCGTCAAGGGATTTACCATTGGTTTCACCAGAATGGTAAACATTCCCAGACGATTTCCCGCTAAAACATCGGTAAACAAGCGATCGCCAACCATAGCAATTTGTTGGGGGGGGAGACTCATGGCTGCCATCGCTTGCCGGAGTTTGCGTCGAGAGGGTTTCACCGCACCGAGAAGGTAGGGAAGTTGTAAATTATCAGCGATCGCACCGATGCGATTTTCACTCAGATTATTGCTGACCAACCAAATCGGTAGATAAAGACGCAAGGAATCGACCCAACGCTGTAAATCGTCAGAAACCGTCGTTTCCTGGAGGGGAACAAGGGTATCGTCCACATCGAGAATCAATCCCTTAATCTGATGCTGACTCAAAATCTCCAGAGTGAGACCGAGAATCGTATCCCCTAAAATTAAATCGGGTTGTAGAATTTTTGCTCTAGTCATTAACTTCTCAAAAATAACTGGCAGCGAGTTGATCGAACTCAGCTTGCTCAAAAAACCGTTGCCCTATTTAGTATAATTGACCGACTGCCTCTGAAAATACTGCCCGGCCCATCCCTTCACTTGGCCGCTTGAATCACCTGTAAACTTCCACCAGCGTATAATTTTTGTTGACAATCACGAAAACCGATCGCCTGTAAAGATCGGATCAGGTCCCTATCGATAAACTGCCAAGCGGTATCGGTTTCAAATAATTGCAAAAATAGGGCTAAAGAAGGCCAAAAAAGCGGGTTAGTGGGTCGATGAAAATCCACGAGAGCAAAAATTCCCCCCGGTCTGAGAACTCGATACACTTCTTTAAGGATTTCCTGTAACTGCTCTGGTTCCATTTCGTGGAGAGCGGCGCTAGTATGCACAAGGGCAAATTCTCCAGCATTAAAGGGCATTTTTTCGGCTAATCCCTCCACATAATGCGCTTGCGGCACCGCTAAACTAGCTCGCTCCAGGGCCCGGGGAGAGACATCTAAACCGGTACAGCGATCGGATAGGGGGACTAAATAACGGGTGGTTTGACCTGCACCACAACAGAGATCGAGGATAGGGTCATTTTTAGCGATTTTTAAACCTTCTAGGGCCAATTGCCGAAAACGAGACTCCCCACCCACCGCTAGGGCAGCCAGACGGGAGATACCATCGTAAAGCCATTGATATTGATAACTGAGGGGACGTAAAATTGTAGCCAAGATCAACCTCCAAGATTTGATTAAGTTCTCTGTAGCCTGTAATTTGTTTTAACGGTTCCACCGATATATTGTTAAACTTGGTAAAGAATCTGAAAATTTAAAAATTATCTGTTAACACTATGGGTCGCGTTGGCGTTTTATTATTAAATTTGGGTGGGCCGGAGCGGTTAGAGGATGTGCGTCCTTTTCTATTTAACCTTTTTTCTGACCCAGAGATCATCCGTTTACCGATCAAAGGATTACAAAAACCGTTAGCTTGGTTAATATCGACGCTAAGAGCGAGTAAATCCCAAGAAAATTACCGTCAGATCGGCGGTGGCTCCCCTTTACTCAAGATTACGGAAGCACAGGCCACGGCACTGCAACAACGTCTCGCGGAAATGGGCCGCGAGGTGAGCGTTTATATCGGGATGCGTTACTGGAATCCCTTCACCGAAGAAGCGATCGAGCGGATTAAACGGGATCATATCAAAAAATTAGTTATTCTTCCTCTTTATCCCCAATTTTCCATCAGCACCAGTGGTTCCAGTTTTCGTGTGCTGGAGGAAATGTGGCAGCAGGATCCCTATCTGCGTTTGACGGAATATACTCTCATCCCCTCTTGGTACGATCATCCCACCTATCTGAGCGCTATGGCGGATCTGATTGCGCGAGAATTAGAGCAGTGTCCTAATCCTGACCAAGTACATATCTTTTTTAGCGCCCATGGTGTCCCCCAAAGTTATGTGGAGGAAGCGGGAGATCCCTATCAAAGGGAAATTGAAGAATGCACTAGGGCGATCATGCGTACGCTCAACCGACCCAATCAGTACACTTTAGCCTATCAAAGTCGCGTCGGTCCGGTGGAATGGCTAAAACCCTATACTGAAGATGCTTTAAAAGGGTTGGGAGAGCAGGGAATTAAGAATTTATTGGTCGTGCCGATTAGCTTTGTCTCGGAACACATCGAAACCCTGCAAGAAATCGATATAGAGTACCGAGAAGTGGCGGAAGAAGCGGGAATTGAACATTTTCAGCGAGTACCGGCTCTTAACACTCACCCGATGTTTATCGAATCTCTCTCCCAGTTAGTGGTCAAATCCCTAGAGGAAAACCCCACCACTTTCGAGCAAATTACCCATCCGAAAGCGAATATGAAAATGTATCCCCAGGAACGTTGGGAATGGGGAATGACAACGGCAGCCGAGGTGTGGAATGGTCGATTAGCGATGATCGGTTTTCTGGCAATTATTATCGAATTAATTACCGGTCAAGGACCGTTACATTTTGTTGGTTTATTATAACCTCGATCTTCGCTGCCATTGCTTTTGACGGTAACTACCAAAATAAGGTTGGGTTTAACTATATTTAACCCAACCATTGGCGATTTTATCTTAGGACATCATATTAGCAGAACGAACATTAACGTTAACTTCTAGCCTGCCATTGCCGAGCATATCTAACCCAGTGACGCTAAACAGATTAGCTTTAATCCCCCTTTCCTGAAAATTAGCTTGTAATTCTTTGATGAGAACCTCTTCCACTTTCCCCTCATCATCTGCTAGAGCTTGGACGATTTTAGCGGCAAAAGAGCCAATTTTTGCGCTTAATATTTCTTCCACATTGGTAATCTCGATAATAACCATTGATTTTTCTTCTTAGTAGAGGACAAATAGCTTCACCAGCCAATAAGAACAGAATTTGCGAGAAAATAGAACTGCTCTCATCTTAGGAATCAGTATAACCTGCACTGTTCCCCCCCAAACGTAAATTCCCACCCAGAAGGAGATTACTGCATGATAAACCTAGAGACCCTAGAAGGTTGGTTAAATGCTCCAGTGGAAAATGAGCGACTAGAATTTAAACAGGCTAAAAATCAATTTGATACAATCAAACTGTTAAAATATTGCGTCGCCCTTGCTAATGAAGGAGGTGGCCATTTTATCTTAGGTGTTACCGATAAACGTCCCCGTAAAATTGTTGGTTCACAAGCCTTTCCTACACCCGAAGAAATTAACAGCATTAAATCGCTAATCGTTCAAAAACTTCGCTTGCGCGTGGAAATCACCGAATTGGCCCACCCTGATGGTCGTGTCTTGGTTTTTGAAGTGCCAACCCGTCCCACAGGACAACCTATCGCCTTTGAAGGTGCTTATCTAATGCGAGCAGGGGAAGACTTAGTATTCATGACACCTGATCGGCTTAAGCTCATCTTTGCTGAAGATCAACAAGATTGGTTTTGTCAATCCGCTCGCTCTCATGCCAGTCCAGATGAGGTTATTGACCTACTCGACACCCAAACCTACTTTAAATTGCTCAAGCTTCCCTATCCTAGCCATCGTGATGCTGTTTTAGAAAGATTACAAAGCGATCAACTCCTTGACAAAACATCAAAAGGTTGGACAATTCCTAATTTATCTGCCATCCTTCTGGCCAGACAACTTGAGAGCTTTTCCCCTACCTTAGCGCGTAAAGCACCACGAGTGATTATCTATGAGGGAACAGGTAAAATTAAAACTCGACTGGAACAGACAGGAACTAAGGGATATGCTGTGGGTTTTGATGGTTTAGTTAATTTTGTCCACGATTTAGCCCCTCAAAATCGCGTCATCGAGGAGGTTCTTAGGGAAGAAGTGAAAATGTTTCCTCCACAAGCTTTGCGAGAACTGATCGCCAATGCTTTGATTCATCAGGACTTTCTCGCTACAGGCGCTTCGGTGATGATTGAAATGTATGATGATCGAGTAGAAATCTCTAACCCTGGTATTCCTTTTATCAAAGTAGAACGCTTTATAGACGAATATCGCTCCCGTAATGAGCAATTAGCTGACATAATGCGTCGTTTTGGCATTTGTGAAGAAAAGGGCAGTGGTATTGATAAAGTTATTTCCGCTGCCGAGAAATTTCAACTTCCCGCACCAGATTTTAGAGTAGGTGAGATCCGAACAACTTCTATCCTATTCGCTCATCAGGATTTTGGCAAAATGAGTCAATCTGACCGTATTCGCGCTTGTTATCAGCACTGTTGTCTCCTCTATGTCGATAATCAACGGATGTCTAACCAAACCTTACGAAATCGCTTTTGTTTAAATGAATCAAAAAACAATACTGTTTCTCAAGTGATTGGGGCAACTAAAGAAGCAGGACTGATTAAACTTGACGAATCTGAATCTAAATCAACTCGTTATGCTCGTTATCTCCCCTTTTGGGCCTAGACTAGCCTTGAGCGAAGTGTACACTGAGCTTAGTCGAAGTGTGGAAATGCTAAAAAGTGCTTCAACGCAAATCCATTTTAGGGATGTCAAATCGGCGAAACCCTTATACAGCGAGCAAAAAAGTGCTTCAACGCAAATCGACATTTTTCCAAGAGGAGATTTTATCATCGCGTCCACACGGGAGTGGGACTTGTGGACGACAACGGCGATACATTTCTTTAAACTGCACCCCCCAAACGTAAATAGGCTTCAATAAAGCTATCTAAATCCCCATTCATTACCCGGGTAACATCGGTGGTTTCCACATTACTGCGGAGATCCTTAACTAATTGATAGGGATGAAAAACATAGTTACGGATTTGATTGCCCCAAGCGGCCTCCACCATATCGCCGCGAATTTCGGCGATCGCTTGAGCCTGTTGTTCCCGAGCGATAATTAACAATTTCGCTTTTAATAAAGCTAGGGCTTTTTCTTTATTTTGTAATTGCGATCGCTCTTGGGTACAACGTACAGCGATACCTGTGGGAAGATGAACCACACGCACGGCAGTTTCCACTTTATTAACATTTTGTCCACCTTTTCCCCCCGATCTAGTGGTGGTAATTTCTAAATCTTTATCGGGAATTTCTACCCTCACCGCATCATCGCCCAAAATTGGCATCACTTCCACCCCGGCGAAACTGGTTTGACGTTTACCATTAGCATTAAAAGGGGAAATTCTGACTAACCGATGGGTGCCTTTTTCTCCTTTCAGATAACCGTAAGCATAAGTTCCGGCAATCTCAATTGTCACCGATTTAATTCCCGCCTCATCTCCTTCTGATATTTCCGCTAAAGTGACTTTATATCCCTGTTTCTCGGCCCAGCGAGAATACATTCTCAGGAGCATTTCTGTCCAATCTTGGGCATCGGTTCCCCCGGCCCCCGCATTAATCGTTAAAACTGCTCCTTTTGCGTCGTAGGGACCATTTAAAAGCTGTTGCAATTCCCAGCGATCGAGGTCATGCTGTAAATGAGTTAAATTGTCCGTCGCTTCTTCTAGTAAAGTTCGATCGGATTCTAATTCTAATAACTCGATAATTGCCTTAGTATCTTCTAATTGTTCACACCAACCCTGATAGGTTTCTAAAGAAGATTTACATTCGTTTAGTTCTTGCAGGGTTTTTTGAGCAGTATCGGGATTATCCCAAAAAGTGGGGACGGCTGCCACCTGTTCTAAGTCTTTAATTTTAGCCCTTAAAGTGGGTAAGTCAAAGATAGTCCTGGGTTTTACCCAGGCGCAATCCTACTATCTCGATACCTTTTTTTAGTTCTGATATTTCCATGTTTTCAGTTATCAGTTATCAGTTATCAGTTATCAGTTACTCTAGAAGTCAGGAGTCAGGGGAGTCAGTCCCGATGAAAAAATTTTCACCCCCACAGAGGAAAGAGGTTTCCTTCCCTACACCCCACACCCTACACCCTCTTTCAAGTCAGGAGGCCGGAGTTGAGAGTTAGGGTTTTAGGGTTTTGGGGTTTTAGTTGAAATTCCCCCATTTTCCCATTTCCCCTATCGACTCTCTGTTGCCCGTTCCGCAGTTCCAGCGTTCCCTAAAATGGTACGATCGATCCGCGCAGGGGAGCAAGACTTTGTAAAGCGTTTTCAGCCTTATCACGACTACTAAACGCGCCTATTTGCCAGACGCGACGACCTTGGTGGGAAGTGGGGAAAGCGTCGGGATAGAGAGAACGAACTTTGCTGCGATCGCTCTCGTTTTTAGCTTCAATTACTACTTTAAAGCCTTTGCGGCCACTATTGCTAGTATTGCCACTACTGGGATTAGCAGCGGGTCGATTAAAAGTGATTACATCTGATAAACTTCTCTGATTGCCTAGGTTGCGCGGTGGCGGTGGTGGTACAATTGCATTATTATTCTGAGCATTGGCTTGCCCTGAGCCAAGTCGAAGGGGAGGAGTCAGGGGAGGTAAATTAGAGGTAACTGGGGGTGCTGGGGTAGAATTTTGCTCTGGTACTGGATTAGTGACCACTGGCTCAGGATTGCTCTGTACTGCTGTTTCTGCAGCGGTAAAGGTATATTCTCGCACTTCGGGATCACCGGGAGGGTTAACGGGTGTTTCTGCTTTGACGGATTCTCTGGGGAGGGAATAACTATTACCCGCGAGTAATTCCGGGGGAGGATTGAAATTGGGACTATCGGCAGTTAGATAGATATGACTGAGATTTTGACCGGCTAGACTGCGTTTAGTAAAGCGCCAGCCATCGATGAGATAAATTTGGATTAAACCGGTCCCTAAACCTTTAGTCCGTCCAATAATTACCTCCGATTGCCTGGGATTGCGGGGGGTTCCTACGAGGACTAATTCCCCGTTGCGTTGTACGATACGCAGCAGGTATTCTAAACCGTAATCTTTGCCCTGAATGCGAAGGGAATAACCGTTACTGTCGGTGGCCCGTTCACAACTGCCGGTAAAATCGAAATCGAGCAGCAGAGGCTGAACAATGGTCGGTTCTGTGCCATTTACCGCCCAACATTGGCGTTTTCCCTGGATTTGTTGCAAAATCAGTAAATCGTATTTACCGTTACCGTAGGGTCGGGCAATAGCGATAAAATCCTCTTGATTAACTTCTCGTTGTTCAAAGAGAGTTGCTTGACTGGGTGTCGTCAGGAGACAACCCCCCAGAAGTGAAAACAGTAGGGTAAATTTTAAGGATGATTTTAGATTCATAAATAGGGAGCGTTGTTATAGAGATTGTACTTGCATTTATTTTATCGATCTAGACGTAAGCGAGAGAATTTTGTTTTCTTGGAAGATAGCTATTACTCGACCTAATCCACAGTAGGATAGAGATTGCTAAAAATTGACTCTTGAGTAGAGTGGCAACAAGATGGCGAAAGCGGCGATTATTGGATTGGGAAGATCGGGAATAGCGGCGGCAAGATGCTTAAAACGGGATGGTTGGCAGGTGACATTAAGCGATCGCTCCGATTCTCCCAGTTTACAGGCAACCAAAACCAATCTGGAAAGCGAAGGAATTATTGTCAATCTTGGTCAAAATCTCAGTCTAGGGGCTTCGGACTTGCCCGATCTTATCGTGGTTAGCCCCGGGGTGCCTTGGGATGCCCCGATTTTAATTACTGCCAGAGAAAAAGGCATCGATACGATCGGAGAATTAGAATTAGCTTGGCGTTATCTGCAATCTTCCCCCTGGTTGGGTGTTACGGGAACTAACGGCAAAACCACCACCACGGCCCTCTGTGCCGCTATTTTTCAAAAAGCGGGGTTAAATGCTCCTTCCTGCGGTAATATCGGCTATGCTGCCTGTGAATTGGCTTTAAAAGCCGATAAATACGATTGGATTATTGCAGAGATTAGTAGTTATCAGATCGAGTCCAGTAGGGATTTATCGCCGAAAATCGGCATCTGGACAACTTTTACCCCCGATCACCTCAGTCGTCATCAAACCCTGGAAAATTATTATCAGATTAAAGCCTCTTTACTGCAAAGAAGCGATCGCCAAATCCTCAATGGTGATGATCCCTATCTGCGTCAAATCGGTGTTAGTCAATGGCAACAAGCTTACTGGACTTCTGTTCAGGGCAAAGAGGCGCTTTTGGGCGATCCTAGTCGTGGTGTTTATCTGCAAGATAACTGGATCGTGGCTTTTGGGGAGTTAATTGCCCCGGTTAATCTCCTGAAAATGGTGGGTAGTCACAATCAGCAGAATTTGCTTATGGCTGTGGCCGCCGCTAGATTGGCAGGAATCGAGAAAAAAGCCATTACCGAAGCGATCGCTACTTTCCCCGGGGTTGCCCATCGCCTAGAGTATGTTTGTACTTATAAAGGACTAGACTTTATTAATGATAGTAAAGCAACTAACTACGATGCCGCCGCAGTGGGCTTAAAATCTGTCCCTAGTCCGGCGATTTTAATCGCGGGGGGAGAAGCGAAAGCCGGGGATGATCGGGCTTGGATCGCTGAAATTAAGGCAAAAGTCGCCACTGTGCTGCTTATTGGTGACGCTGCCGCCGATTTTGCCCGTCGTTTACAGTCGGCAGGTTATCAAGATTATGAATGTGTAGAAACGATGGACAGGGCAGTTCAACGCGCAGCCGAACTAGGACTAGCAAAAGCCGCTAAAGTGGTGTTATTATCGCCCGCTTGCGCTAGTTTTGACCAATACCAAAGTTTTGAACATCGCGGCGATCATTTTCGGCAATTGTCTTTACAGTTGTAGGGAGATGGGGGAAGTGGGAAGTGGGGAAGTGGGGAAATTCAACTAATACCCTAAAACCCTGTTGCCGACGACTAAGACGCAATTTTTGTTCCCCAAGATACTATTTTTTGGCTAAGTTGGGTAAGATCAGGAGGAGTTAACCAAAAAAATTAAGAGAAAAAAACGTGCTGGGATCGTCTTTCCGTCTTGATCATCTTTTTAAAAAGCGCCTCATTACCTGCCTTTTCTCCTGTGTTGCTGTCTTGCTACCGATCCCAGTTTTAGCGACACCGGTGGCAGTGTTAAAAAGTCAGGAAAATGCCAATCAATGGACAGCTATCACTGATCGTTTGCAAAATGTCGGGGTTAATTACTGCATTCTCCAGAGTAATCAGTGGCAAAGCGACGCGGATTTAAATAAAATTAAGGTTCTAATCATCCCCAACGTCGAGACTATTTCCGGTTTACAAGCTAGTGTCTTGAGTCGTTGGCTGAATCGCGGTGGTAAAATTATTGTCACAGGTCCGGCGGGAAATCTTTCGGAACCTGCGGTGCGTGATCAATTGCGATCGCTATTTGGGGCTTACTGGGCCTATCCTCACTCCCAAGCTTACACCCTGCGACCGACTAATTTAGGTGAAGTGAAAAACCAAAAACCCTTAGCCAGCAGTCTCCTCGGTGGTGTGGTTATCCCGACGGGAGTTAATAGCCAAACCGTCGCCGTTTGGGGAGCGCGCAACAATCCCCCCGCCGTTGTCCTCAATAATAACTCGATCTTTCTCGGTTGGCGCTGGGGCAGCGATGCCGTCGCTAATCTCGCCCTCGATAGCGCTTGGCTAGAAACCGCCCTGCAACGCTACGGCATTAATCGCAGTTCTTCTCTTAACACAATTGCGCCCTATTGTCAAGGAAACTCAACAATAGTTAATAATATTAATAATACACCAACAGCGACCGCGCCCCGTCCCCCTCTACCCCAGATTTCAGAAAATCCCCCCAGTGAAACGGCGAGATTAAGTCCGAATACCGAGGCAATTCCCCCCAGAGCGAGCCTAACTCCTCAACAAATTAGCCAAATGACGGCGGAATTACAGGGATTAATCGGGCGTTATGGAGCGACTCTCTTAGCTTTAGAGGCCAGTAATAGTAATATATCCAATACTGATAAATCCTTAGCACAAGCATTTCATAATCGTGCGAAAAACTCCCCCACCACAGATACAGCCAGACGATTCCGTTTAGCCCTAGAAAATGCCCAAGGAGCCTTAAATAATTTTCAGAATTTAATCGCTCAGGGGGACTATACCCAAGCGCGGGAATTTTGGTTACAAGCGCGGCGAAATCTTTGGGATCATTATCCCACTAATCGACAATTTGCCCAACCAGAAATACGGGCAATGTGGTTAGATCGAGGCACGATCGTAGAAGCTAAAAATGAGGAGGATTTAGCTAAAGTATTCGATCGCATGGCGGCAGCGGGTATTAATGTGGTCTTTTTCGAGACAGTTAATGCTAGTTATACTATTTATCCCAGTCAAGTTGCCCCCGAACAAAATCCTTTAACTAGAGGTTGGGATCCCCTCAAAGTTGCCGTTAAATTAGCCCATGAACGCAATATGGAAATCCACGCTTGGGTGTGGGTTTTTGCGGCGGCTAATCAAGCTCATAATAAGGTATTAGAGCAACCGTTAGATTATCTCGGTCCAGTTTTATCGCGTAATCCCGATTGGGGAGCAACTAATAAAAGTGGTGGTTCTTTTGATTATAGTCAAGGCACGAAAAAGGCCTTTTTTGATCCTGCTAATCCCGACGTACAAAACTATCTTTTATCTCTTTACGAGGAAATTGTCAAGAATTACGACGTGGATGGCTTGCAGTTAGATTATATTCGCTATCCCTTCCAGAATCAAAATTCTAATCAAACCTATGGTTATGGTAAATCCAGCCGTTGGTTATTTAAACAAATGACGGGAGTTGATCCCATTACTTTAAATCACCGGGGTGCTTTATGGGAACAATGGACTAGCTTTAAAATCCGTCATGTTGATACTTTTGTCTCGCAGGTTTCTACTCGCTTAAAACAGATTCGCCCCCACTTAAAAATATCGGCGGCGGTGTTTCCCATAGAACAAAAAGAACGATTATATCGTATTCAACAAAACTGGGAAGAATGGGGACAAAATCAATGGATAGACCTGATCTTTTTAATGACTTACGCTCTTGATACAGGGACTTTAGAAGAGAAAACCCAGTCTTTATTTGATCGCAAAATTGCAGGAAATGCTCTGATTGTACCCGGTATCCGTCTGTTAAAAGTACCCGATCAAGTCACCATCGATCAACTACAATTTATTCGCAATCTTCCCACTTCGGGATTCGCTCTTTTTGCCACAGAAAATCTCAATCCCAACCTACAAACAATTCTTAATCGCATTCAGGGATCGATAATTACGAAAAAAGCTGAACCTTTACCCCACCGTCAACCCTTTAAAACGGCAGCGGCGCGGTTTAATTCTCTGCGTCAAGAGTGGAGTTTTTTAATAGTGAATAATCTATGGGCAATGGAGGAGCGAACCTTAAAAGCTTGGGGTCAAGAAGTGGACGAAATGGCTAATCTATTAGAACAATTAGCTACTAATCCCAGCCCTCGCAATTTGACTTTAACTCAAAATGCTTTAAAGCGATTTAGCTATCAATTTAAATCTGTGATGTCCAGACAAAAAGATTTATCTGCCTATCAAATACAAGTCTGGGAAAATCGCCTCGCAACCCTACAAAGTCTCCTAAGTTATGGTCAAAGGGTTGAGTTTTAAGTAGTCGTGCAGAATTAATTTCCCAGTCGAGATAGGCACTCTGGCAAGAGACAGCTGAGGGCTGTTTTATCCCTACTCCCCTGGTCCCTAATCTGTTTCCCAGCCACCAAAACCCGATCAAAATAAAAGACAGCCAGAAGCCTTTATTCAGCTTCTGACTGGTGGAATTTAACGACGACGGGTTCTTTGTCGTCTTCGGGCTACTGCTTTACGCTTTCTCTTTTCTTGAGGGGTTTCAAAAAATTGATGCTTTTTGATATCCGCATAAATTCCCGCTTTCGCTACCTGTCGCTTAAAACGACGTAGGGCTGATTCGATCGCCTCGTTCTGACCAACTACCACTTGGGTCATTAACCTAATTCACCTCCTGTAATTGCTCTCTGCCTAAAAAATGCCAACTTCTCATTATAGCACAATCTAGCGTAAAAAGCGATCAAGGCGGCCTTTAATTAAGGAGAAATTTAACGGGAGTCCTCTTGCTCCATTTAGATAGCTAATTTGTTGCTGTTAGCAATTATAGCTCTCAAAAGGGAGTGGGAATGATTAGATCAAGTTTAGTTTCGGTCTGAGGATGACGAAAAGATAATTGTTTAGCGTGCAGGTATAAACGGTCAGACTGCTTACCATTGTACAAAAGATCGCCTAAAATTCCTATACCTAATCCCGCTTGACTATGAACACGAATTTGATGGGTTCTTCCCGTGTAGGGAATAAATTCGAGGCGAGAATAATTGCCTTCTTTACCGATAACTTTAAAATAGGTTTGACTAGCTTTTCCCCGTTGCCAATCCACAGTTTGATAGGGTCGATTTTGCGGATTTCCCCAGAGAGGTAGGTCAATTATGCCCGATTCTCGCTCAACAACTTCTGATAATATAGCTTCGTAGATTTTCTCCACTTCTCGCCGTTGAAATTGTTGGGATAAACAACGATAAATATCTAAACTTTTAGCTAGTAATAATATACCAGAAGTTTCTCGGTCTAAACGATGAACTGGAATGACATTTTTTCCCTGACGACGAAACCGATTGACCACAGCATCTTGACTATCTTGATAACGTCCTGCTACCGATAATAATCCTGCGGGTTTATTAATAGCAATTATTCCCTCGTCTTCGTAGATAATTTCTAGGGATGAACGTAAACCAGAGAGTAAAAAACCCATGAGAGGTTGACATCTTTCTTGACAAGCGCCATAAAATTCTCCCTGTTTTCTATCTCGATTCGATTCTCCCCACCAAAATTCGGCCATGGCGACAGGTTTTAATCCTTTCATGGCGGCATAATTTAATAATTTCGGGGCGCAACATTCCCCTGTTCCCGTCGGTAACAAATTACTGCCCATCAATTTAGCTAAGGAGAGAGATTGTCCAGAAAAGTTATTTAAACAGTAGGATTGATACAGCAATTCCTGTAACTGTTTGGAGAGTTTCCTACGCTGTTGCTTAAGTTCAATAATTCTCTGATTGGCTACGTTTATTTTATCAATTAAGGGGTCTAAAACTTGTTTTTGTTCCTGTTTTAATTGCTTTCTTGCTCTTTTTTCCTGACGACTGATATTATTTAATTTTTCTAATTCTTCTGGCTTTAAATTTCCTAAATTTCTTAATCTATTTCGTTCCTGTTTATGGTTTTGATGTTGTTGCTGTAAAGCTTGTATTTTGCACTCAAAATTTGCTTGATTGAGTCGATATAAATTATGTTCGGGAATTGATTGTAGGGTGATAATTTCCTGTTTAATTGTTTCTAAAAGTTGCAAAACTCGCTTTTCTTCCAGCATAATTTTTTCTCTCCCCACTAGGGACGGAACCCAGCCAGCAGCTTCTCCCTGTCCAGAAAAAGCTTTTAAAATTTCTATTTCGCCAGCGGCATTTTCTCCTAACAAAATCCCATACATTTTACCTTGAGGATTGGTGATAGTTGTCATCAAATCTTGGGCGATTTTTTCAGCCAAAAGAGTGCGGGGCAAGCGCAATAACTCGCCCGTTTCGGGACAAATTCCTTGATAATAATAAGTAACTTCCTTCACTCTTTAAGAACAGGAAAAGGGGCTAGAGATACCCCTAAGAAAAACAATTGGCAAAGAAATCAATAGTTTCCTGTAAAGCGACAATAAAGCTATCAATTTCTTCGCGGGTATTATAAAAATATAGACTTGCCCGCGCGCTGCCAGAAGCATCAAAAAGGCGGTGTAGAGGTTGGGTACAGTGATGACCAGAACGAATAGCGATTCCTTCGTGGTCTAATAAAGTAGCTAAATCACTAGCATGAATCCCTTCCACATTAAAGGCGGCTAAACTAGCCCGACCTTGGCCCGTTAAACTAGGTGGCGGCCCGTAAATTCTTAAACCCTCAATTTCTCCTAATTTTTTGAACAAATAGGCGGTTAACTCTTCTTCGTAGGCATGAATATTATCCATCCCTAAACCCATTAAATATTCTACCGCAGCACCGAGGGCAATCGCTTCGCCAATAGCGGGGGTTCCGGCTTCAAATTTGTGGGGCAGTTCCGCACAGGTAAAATGGTCTAAATAGACTTCCGCAATCATTTCGCCACCACCAAAAAAGGGCGGCATTGCCTCTAAAATCGCCTCTTTGCCATACAAAAATCCAATACCGGTGGGGGCGCACATTTTATGACCACTAGCCACCAACCAATCACAATCTATGGACTGCACATCAATGGCTAAATGGGGGACACTTTGACAGGCATCAATTAATACTTTCGCACCGACTTGATGGGCAAGGCTGACTATTTCGGCAACCGGATTAATACAGCCTAATGTATTAGAAACATGGAGGACAGCAACTAATTTAGTTTTGTCAGATAACAAGGATTTATATTGTTCTAAATCAAAGCTTTCTTCGCTGGTTAACTGCACATATTTAATCACTGCCCCCGTCTTTTGGCAGACGATTTGCCAGGGGATTAAATTACTGTGGTGTTCCATAACCGAGAGAATAATTTCATCCCCTGCTTTCAGGGTATTTAATGCCCAACTGTAGGCGACTAAATTAATCGCTTCCGTGGCGTTGCGAGTATAGACAATTTCCTGACGAGAAGCGGCATTAATAAACCTAGCCACCTTATCTCTGGCCCCTTCGTAGGCTTCCGTTGCCCGGACACTTAAAGTATGCGCCCCCCGATGCACATTGGCGTTATCTTTTTCGTAATAGTTTCGCAGGGTTTCTAATACTTGAATGGGTTTTTGGGAAGTGGCGGCACTATCGAGGTAGATAAGGGGTTTATCGTGTACGGTTTGATGGAGGATAGGGAAATCGGCGCGGACTTTTTGGGCGAGGGTTTTTTCTTGGATAATTGTCATTTTAGTCAGGAGTCAGAGGGGTACTTTGGGCGGGTTGACACCCACCCCGGTAGAGTTATTCCACACTGCGACAGGCGACGCATTGCCCCAATCTTTGGCGGAGGGATTCTAGAGGAATTTTAGCTAAAATCTCGGCCGAGAAAGCATCAATTAACAAACTGCGGGCGGTGTCGGCGCTTAAGCCCCGGCTTTGCAGATAGAATAAATCATCGGCTTCCAGTTGGCTAACGGTTGCCCCGTGGGAACATTTGACGTTATCGGCGGTAATTTGTAATTCCGGTTTGGTGTTGACTCGTGCCTTGTTAGAAATTAACAAATTCCGATTTAACTGGGAGGCGTTGGTTAATTGGGCGGGTTTGGGAACAAACACTTTACCATTAAAGATGGCGTGAGCGCTACCATCAACGATACATTTATGCAGTTGCTTGGTGATGCCGTGGGGATGGTTGAGATAGATGGCGCTGTGGGTATCGGCGGTTTGTTGTCCGGTAATCATGGCTAATCCGTGCAGATTTGTCTCGGTTTGTTCGCCTTTTTGCAGGACATCGAGGTTATGACGGCAGAGTTTAGCTCCTAGATTTATCTCGTTGAGAGTGTAACGGCTATCGTGCGCTTGTTCAATTATCGTGCGTCCGATGTGAAAACCATCTCCCGATTCCCGTTGTACTCTGGTATGGATGACCTCGGCGTTGGCTTCGAGGTAAATTTCCGTGACAGCGTTGGTGAAATAAGAGTAATTTACAGGTAAATCGGAGCAATGTTCGGCTAAAGCTCCGTAATTCTCGATAATATTGACACTAGCTCCTGTTTCCGCCACGATTAGGCTATGGGGCTGATAAAAGCGGGGAATTTCCTCCACAACGGTGATAAATAGGAGATGTATCGGGGTTGTGACGACGGTGTTAGCGGTGACGTGAATTACTGCCCCATCGCTTAGTCCAGCTTGGTTGAGTGCGGTAAAAAATTCGGGTGTTTTTTCTTTCCCTAGATAGTTGACAAGAACATCTTTTTGTGCATTGGCGAGATTGCCGACGCTGACACCGGGGGGTAAAGCGGAAATATCGGACAATTCGGGCTGATAAATGCCGTTAACGAAGACTAGGTGGCTGTTTTTGGCTTCGGGCAGTAAAAAAACAGCTAGGGCATTTTTATCGATTGTAACGGTTTGGGGGGCGCGAAAATCGATCGCCCAGAGTTGACTTAAATCGGTAAATTGCCATTCTTCATCTTTTCTGCCAGGGATGGCTAATTCTTGAGCTTTACTGGCTCCCGATTCTCTTAATTCGAGAATTTTACCGTTATCGATAGTGGGAACCGTTTCTCGCGACAATTTTAACAATAATTCTCCTGATTGTTCAGGTTTCGTGATTATGGCTGTCATTGGTAAGAGGGGGTGGGGTTTGGGGGTTGGGGTGTAGGGTGTAGGGTGTGGGGTGTGGGGTAGTGGGGTAGTGGGGTAGTGGGGTAGTGGGGTAGTGGGGTAGTGGGGTGTGGGGTGTGGGGTGTGGGGTGTGGGGAAGGAAACCTCTTTCATCTCTGGTGGTGAAAATTTTTTCATCGGGACTGACTACTGATAACTGATAACTGATAACTGATAACTGATAACTGATAACTGATAACTAGATTATTTAACGGCTAATACTTGTTCGTCGAGGAAATCGTAGCCAGTTCTTTCTAATTCGAGGGCTAATTCTTTACCGCCACTGGTGACAATGCGCCCATCGTACATAACATGAATAACATCGGGTTCAATGTAGTTGAGCAGACGCTGATAGTGAGTGATAAGTAAAAAAGCGTTATCGGGAGTAGCTAAGTGATTGACTCCCTGGGCAACAATTCGCAAAGCATCGATGTCTAAACCGGAGTCAATTTCATCGAGAATTCCTAAAGTAGGTTCTAATAAAGCCATTTGTAGGATTTCATTACGTTTTTTCTCACCACCGGAGAAACCTTCGTTTAAACTTCTGCCAAGAAAGCTAGGATTCATCTGGACAACTTCTAGTTTTTTCTCGACTAATTCCTCAAAGTCAAAACTATCTAATTCTTCCGAGCCTAGATGTTTTTGTCTGGCATTATAGGCAACGCGAAGAAAATCAAGGTTACTAACGCCGGGGATTTCTAGGGGATATTGAAAAGCGAGAAAGATCCCCATGAGCGCTCGTTCATCAGGTTCTTTTTCTAAAAGGTTTTCGCCTTTATAAATTATTTCTCCCCCAGTTACTTCATAATCGGGATGTCCAGCGATTACTTTGGAAAAGGTGCTTTTTCCTGAGCCATTGCGCCCCATAATTGCGTGGGTTTCACCTGCTTTAATTTCGAGGTTAACTCCTTTAAGAATCTGGTTTCCGTCAATACTAGCGGTCAGATTTTTTACCGATAAAATTACTTCACTCATGGGATGTTTTTCTAGAACAAAAATATTAGTTTTGGTGGTTGACGGCGAATCATCAATTGATGGATAAATTGTCTTAGCTTTTGGTGGGTTACGGCTATCGCCTAACCCACCCTACTTTACTACTTTACTTAACCCGCCCTACATTACTTAGCTTTTGGTGGGTTACGGCTATCGCCTAACCCACCCTACTTTACTGATTATCCGACGGTTCCTTCTAGCTTGAGACTGAGGAGTTTATCGGCTTCGGCGGCGAATTCCATCGGTAATTTACTGAGGACATCCTTACAGAAACCACTGACTAACATAGAGACAGCATCTTCCTCGGAAATACCCCGTTGTGCGAAGTAGAATAATTGGTCTTCACCGATTTTAGAGGTAGAAGCTTCGTGTTCTACTTTAGCACTGTTGTTATCCACCTGAATATAGGGAAAAGTGTTAGCTTCGGCATTATCTCCAATCAGCATAGAATCACACTGGGAGTAATTTCTTGCTCCCTTGGCTTTCGGTCCCATTTTCACTAACCCGCGATAGCTATTTTGGGAGTTACCCGCCGAAATTCCCTTAGAAATAATCGTACTCTTGGTGTTGCGGCCGATGTGAATCATTTTCGTACCTGTATCGGCCTGTTGTTTATTATTAGTTAGGGCAATTGAGTAGAATTCCCCAACGGAATTATCGCCGACTAAGACACAACTGGGATACTTCCAAGTAATTGCTGAACCGGTTTCCACCTGCGTCCAAGAAATCTTAGAATTAACTCCTTTACACAGACCCCGTTTAGTGACGAAATTGTAAATACCTCCCTTCCCATTGGCATCGCCAGCATACCAATTTTGTACCGTCGAATATTTAATATCCGCATTATCGAGGGCGACTAATTCCACAACGGCGGCATGAAGTTGATTACTATCGTACATCGGAGCGGTGCAACCCTCTAAATAACTTACCGATGCCCCTTCTTCAGCGACAATTAAAGTTCTTTCAAATTGTCCCGTCTCACCGTTATTAATCCGAAAATAGGTGGACAATTCCATCGGACAGGCGACACCTTTGGGGATAAAAACAAAGGAACCATCGCTAAAAACGGCCGAATTAAGAGCGGCAAAATAATTATCACCCACGGGGACTACAGTACCGAGATATTTTTGTACTAATTCAGGATGTTCCTGTAAAGCTTCCGAAATAGAACAGAAAATAACCCCCTGTTCTGCTAGTTTTTCTTTAAAAGTTGTGGCGATAGAAACGCTGTCAAAGATAGCATCGACGGCCACGTTAGAAAGGCGTTTTTGTTCCGAAAGGGGAATGCCTAATTTTTCAAAGGTTTCGATTAAAGTGGGGTCAACTTCTTCAAGACTGTTGAGTTTTGCTTTTTTCTGTTTGGGTGCAGAATAGTAGATAATATTTTGATAATCAATGGCAGGATAGGAAACGTGCGGCCAACTGGGTTCGGTCATCTTTTGCCATTGATGGTAGGCCCGGAGACGAAAATCGAGCATGAATTCCGGTTCCTTCTTTTTCGCCGAAATTAGGCGAATAATCTCCTCATTCAAACCGCGGGGGATGGTTTCCGATTCGATATCGGTGATGAAACCGTACTTGTAGGGTTGGTTAACGAGGTTTTTAACGGTGGTTGCACTCATGGGGGTTAGTGTTCTCTCTACGCGGTAGGCAGGGGAGGCAGTTAAACAACAATAAAGTTGTTTAAATTGATTATATAATAGATTAACAACAAAGCTGTTGTCAAAGTCACGGAAAATTTGAGAGGATGCTGGTAAACCTCTGTTATTCAGGTTACTCTGGAAGGGTAATTGGCCGCTCCTTGACCCTCAGCAATTGTACGCTAAAGCCTCTGTTTTTGGTATCATGACCACGACTCAACCCGCCTCGACGAAAGACGATATTCTGCAATATTTGCTCAAAAACGGTCAATCTACTGCCCAAGACTTGGCTGAGGAGTTAAGTATTAGTCCGCAAGCGACGCGCCGCCATCTTAAGGATTTGGAGGAGGAAGGACTGATAGAATATTTTGCCGTACAAAATAAGATAGGACGGCCCCAGCACATTTATCGCCTCAGTCGTCAAGGTCGTGGCCGTTTTCCCCATAATTACGATAATTTCGCCGTTTCTTTCCTCAATACTCTCGTGGAGACGGTGGGAGAGCAACAGGTGGGGGAAATTCTCAAAAAACAGTGGCAACGCAAAGCGGCAGAATATCAATTGCGCCTCGGCAAGGGGTCTTTAGGGGAAAGAATGAGAAAATTGCTGGAAATTCGCCAAGAGGAGGGTTATATGGCAGAATTAGTGGCACTGGAAGCAGAAAATAGTTATGTCCTAGCCGAGCATCATTGCGCTATTGCTGAGGTGGCTGGTTCCTATCCCAGTATCTGTGGCCATGAATTAGAAATGTTTGCCATGCTGCTTCCCGATTGTACGATCGAACGGACTCACTGGATCAACCAAGGTGAGCAACGATGTGGTTATCTAATTAAGTGCAAGGGTTGAAAGGGGGAGATTAGTTATCTCTAGACTAAGAGACTTTTGACCTCACCTAACCCGCACCGCTGCCCAATAAAAATAAACTTAACAGGGTGCCACCATTCCAGAGACTATGAACCAACATCGAGGATAATAAATTTTTCGAGCGGGTGTAAACAAAGCCAAGAACACAACCTAGGACGGTTAAAGGCAGCACTTCTGACAAATTTTGGTGAGCAAGGGCGAAAATCAAACTACTAAGCGCAATCGCACCCCAGACGGGTAGATAACGAGTCAAAGAAGCTAGTAAAAAGCCGCGAAAGACAATTTCCTCGAAAAAAGGAGCGGCAAGGGAAGCAGTAAAGGCAAAACAGAGCAAAGCGAAGGTATTCTGGGATTCTAGGGCTAAAGTCAGCAGCGGGTTACTACCCCCCTGTCCTTGCCAAATTAGTTGATTGAGCAAAGAAACGATAATAACCAGGGGTAAAGCGACAAAATAGCCAGCTAATCCCCAGAGAAACCAAGGACTAAAGAGGTTAAAACGAAACCAATCGGGAGGTAAAGGGCGAAAAGGCTTAATAGCTAGGTATAAAACCGATAAACTGCTCACTGTTAAGGCTAAATAACTAACTACAACGTATATTGCTTTAGCTTCTAGACTGAATTTTTCGGGATTGAGACTCAAGAAACTCGATAAAATCCCGAAAATTACCGGTAAAACAATTTGTCCGACGAAAAAGAAACCGATAATTATTCCCCACCAGAGGGTTTCTCCTCCCCACTTAGTTTGCCAAGCGAGACTATCATCTAAAAAGAGCAGCGCTCGCTGTTGGCGGAGCAGCCACTGCACTAATAAAAAGACCAACAGCACAACACCGATTAAACCGCCGATAAGAGGCAAGAAAGCCAATAAAATTAGTTTAATTAAGGCATTAGCCACCACTTCACTCTGTTCTTCCTCTAAAGCGAGTAAATCCTCTTGACGATTTTCGAGACTATATAATTTTTCCAGAATGGTATAACGAAACCATCCTTTAAAATTGCGCTCGATTCTCGCTTCAGCATCGGCAGCAATTTCGGGGGGTTCACTGTACAATCCCTCTAACAGCAGCGCATTTTGTAAAACAGCAGGTTTATAGTTCTCAAATTCTGATTTTTCCTTGATGTCTTGCCAGATTTGCCTTGCCGCATCCAAGTCACCTTGACTAGCTTGAATGAGACTTAATTTTAGCTCTAAATCCTTGAGGGAGTTGATGTCGCGCTCAAGGGATTTTTTTTGTTCGGGATTAACTGCTGATTTTTTTAGTTCGGTGATTGTTTTTTTGGCACTTTTCTGGGCTGATAAATACTGTTCCTCGGCGGTGCTGTATGGGTCTTGACCGATCAGGGAAGTTTGAATTAATTTAAGATTAGCAAATTCTTCGCTATTAGGGTCAGCATCGCTGCTGAGAGTCGTAGCTTGTAGGTTGAGATTGGTTTGATACAGTTGAATATTCGATTGGATTTGGGGTTGATTAACGCTAGAAATCAAAGCTGTAACCACTGGAGTTAAAGCAATAATTGTTAAGACAAAAGTGATCGCTTGTTTGAGACTTTGCCAGGGGAGTTTTTTTGAGAAATTATCGAACATGAAAATAGTTAAGTGGGAGTTAGGGGTGAGTTGATGGGGTGATGGGGGTTGGGTAATAGGTGTCGGGGAAAATTTTCCCTATCCCTAATCCCTATACCCTAGTTGTTAACTAACTACTTGAGAAAAAAGCTTTTCGTATTGATCTAAAGTCTTTTCAAAGGCATAATTTTCCTCCGCGTATTGTCGTCCCTTTTCTCCTAGTATAGTTGCTAAATCTGGGTTTTTGTATAGCTTTAAAATAGCTGTAGCTAATGCCTCTGGATCTTCGGGATTAACCACCAAACCACCACCACTGCGCTCGATCGCCCTAGCGGCGGTTCCATCGGCGGGAACAGAAGCAATAATAGCACGGCCACTAGCTAATAATACCTGAATTTTGGACGGCATATTAAAGGAAATAACGTTATGTTTTTGCATCACCATACCCACATCAGCAGCGGCTAACATTTCTGGTAATTTTTCCCGGGGTTGAAAGGGTAATAAAAGCACATTACTGGCCCCCTGTTGTTGGCGATACTTTTCTAGGCGCTCAAGGGCCTCTTTTTTGCCAACAATTACCACTTTAATCTCAGGAATATTAACTAATTGAACCGCAGCATCGATCAGGGTTTCTAAGGGTTGGGTTAGGGCAATATTCCCAGAATATAAAACAATAAACTTGCCCTCAAGATGATTTTCTTGGCGGAAATAATTATGGTTTTTCGGCAGAGGTTTAATAAAGCTGACATCCACCCAATTGGGAATCTCAATAATTTTCTCACTCGGCACATTTTTAGTTAGGAGATTTTTGGTAAAACCATCGGCAATAACTGAGATTTTGCTGGCAGTTTTGTAGGCAAATTTTTCAAGACTACTAAAAACCTTAATCATTTTCTGGTTAGTTAATAATCCCACATGAACTGCCGCATCGGGCAGAATATCCTGTAAATTTAGAATAATCGGCACCCCATATAATTTACTCAATAAAGCGGCGGGAACGCAAACGGGTAATCCGGGGACAGTTAAGAAAATTAGATCGGGTTTTTCACCTTTAAGAGCCTGAAAGAAACTCAAAAAAACAAAGCTCAACTCAAATAAAATACGATTTTTTAGACTTCTTTGGGGGCGGATCCAAACGTAGGAACGTTGAATTTTAACACCATTTCGTTCTTCTTCTAGATAGATTTTTCCTCGGTATTCGGGATCGATTTCACTATTAGGATACCAAGGAAAAGCCGTCAAAACCCTAACTTGATGACCTCTTTTAACCAATCCCTCCGCCAATTCTGTCATTAGGGGAGCAATGCCGATCGGTTCAGGATAATAATTATAAGAATAGAGCAGAATTCGCATAGGGATGGTAATTTGGTTGGGCGATTCAGTTTCATGATTTTATCAATAGTTACTGGTTTTTTGACAAATCAGATTCGCCTTTGTCAGGGATTACCCTAGAAAGAGGTGAGCATTCGGTCAGAGAGGCGGAAAAAAGGGGAAATTGGCTAATAAATTAATCCTCAAAACCCCTAACTATTCCCCCTTCCCCCTGCCTCAATACTGACCCTTATTTTTCCCTTACCCGGTGGCCGATATCACGACGATAATAGATGCCCTCAAAGTGTATCCTGTTCACCGATTGATAGGCAAGTTCGATCGCCTGATTAAAATTAGACCCCATAGCAGTGACACCCAAAACGCGGCCGCCATCGGTGAAGATATCGCCGTGTTTTAAAACCGTGCCAGCGTGGAAAACGATCGCTCCCTCGGTTTCAGCGGCCTTAATTCCCGTGATTAACTGGCCTTTTTCGTAGTGGTCGGGATAACCGGCAGAGGCAGCCACCACACAAACAGCACTACCGGACCGCCATTGTAAAGAGGGGAAATCAGTTAATTTTTGTTGAGCGCAAGCCAGCAGTAGGGGTGCCAGGGGAGTTTCCAGTAGGGGTAAAACCGCTTGGGTTTCGGGATCGCCAAAACGACAGTTAAATTCGAGAACTTTTGGCTCTCCGGCGGGGGAAATCATTAAACCCGCGTAGAGGACTCCCCGATAGTCAATGCCGCGTTTTTGCAGGGTGGCGACGATGGGGGCGAGGATGTCTCTGTCCACCGCTTCGATCATGGCGGCGGTGGCGATGGGTGCGGGGGCATAAACTCCCATACCGCCGGTATTTTTGCCGGTATCGCCTTCACCGATGCGTTTGTGATCTTGGGCGGGTAGCAGGGAACGAAAGCTGATCCCATCGGTGAGGGTGAGGATAGACACTTCTTCCCCTTCTAGGAATTCTTCCACCACGACTTTAGTAAAGCCACTGGTAAAAAGATCATCGATCGCTTCTAGGGCCATATCTACGGTTTCGGCGACAATTACCCCTTTTCCTGCGGCTAATCCGTCGGCTTTCACCACGATGGGCGCTCCTTGCTCTTGGATATAAGTTTTTGCTAATTCTGCATCGGTAAAGGTTTCCGAGGCGGCGGTGATCACTCCGGCTTCGCTCATTAATTCTTTGGCCCAGGATTTGCTCGATTCAATTAGGGCCCCGGTTTGTGTGGGGCCAAAAACCGTTATTTCTTGGGACAGAAGATAATCGGTAATGCCGAGGGAGAGGGGATATTCTGGACCGACAACCACCAAATCGACGCTATTTTCCTGGGCAAAGCGACTAATTTCGGCAAAATCCTCCATTGTTATCGGGATATTTTCACATTGAGGTAAAATTGCCGTTCCCCCATTACCCGGAATGCAGAACACTTGTTCAACTTCGGGTGATTGCAGCAGTTTCCAAGCCAGGGCGTGTTCTCGACCACCACTGCCGATAACGATAATTTTCACGGATAAACGCAGCCTAAATGACGATGGTTTAATTATCCCCTAGCTCCGGGGTGTCATTGGCTAGAAGTTGAGATTACTTAACTTTTTAATCCTCGCTCCCCACCTGTTGAGCAATAACCCTGGCCCTAGTCCTACGGAGGTGATCAGATAAGGGATTTGCGTAGGAATAATATCCCAGCCAGAAAATCGCTCTGTAGAAGAACCAGACCAGCCAGATGGCACATTATCAAAGCGCAAGTCCCTAACACCTCGAAGGCTCTCCCCCTACTTAGGGTGATCAGCAAACCTGAGCGATCGGAGGGCGCAAGCATTGCGCCCCTACAGTAACGGATTTTGTCCACAATGTAGGGGCGAACTGCGTTCGCCCAAAAGGTACATTATCAAAGCGCAAGTCCCTAACTGCTGTAAAGGAGTCAATTGTGATTAGATAGTAGATGCGCCCTTCTTAGGCTGTTCCTATTTTGGGTCATTCTACGCCATCGAGTTGGCTCTCTCGGACATTGGCTGAAAAATATTCACAATATTAGATTATGGGCGCAAGCAGTTCGATAAACTCACTGACCACGTTGCGTCCTTACATTGCACCCGGTGCGATTGAGAGAGCCAAGAAACATCGATTTTATCTGCTCTAAGTCCCCGTTAAACATCAATCTATCCTCTAGATTATTCGGAATTTACTCTAAGTATTTTTATTGTCTATGCCCTGTCATTTATCCCTCAATCAACTAGCTCAATTATTATCCTTTCAAGATAAAGCTGACATAAGTTTTAGTCCCGATATTTTAGTATCTGGCATTAATACTGATAGCCGTAGTATTGAGCCTGGACAAGCATTTTTAGCCTTAAAAGGTGATAATTTTAATGGTCATGATTTTATCGATATGGCTATCGAAAAAGGAGCGGCGACATTGATTGTCGATCAGCCAGTTTCGGTAAATTCCTCTAGTAATATTCCTGTATTCCTAGTCCAGAATACCCTAGAAACCTATCAGCAATTAGGCCATTGGTGGCGGAATCAATTTACTATACCCGTGATTGCTATTACGGGATCGGTGGGGAAAACCACCACTAAAGAATTAATCGCCTCCCTATTAGCAACCCGGGGAAAGGTACACAAAACCCTGGCTAATTATAACAATGAGATCGGAGTGCCGAAAACTCTCCTCGAACTGGATGAAACTCACGATAGTGCCGTAATCGAGATGGGAATGCGGGGACGAGGAGAAATTGCCCTGCTCGCTCAAATCGCCCAACCGACGATCGCAGTGATTACTAATGTGGGAACTGCTCACATCGGTCGTTTAGGGTCGGAAACGGCGATCGCAGAAGCGAAATGCGAGTTATTGGCCGAGTCTCCTTCTGGTAGTATAGCTGTTCTTAACTACGATCACCCTTTACTTACTGAAACAGCTAAACGGGTATGGCAGGGGGAAACAATTACCTATGGCTTCTCTGGCGGCGATATAGTCGGGGAATTACTGGATTTAACTACTTTACGAGTCAATGGACTAGATTTTAACTTACCTTTATCTGGTCGTCATCATGCTTTAAATTTTATGGCAGCCTTGGCTGTAGCGAAAATTTTAGGCATCGATTGGACTTCTTTGCAACAGGGAATTAAGGTTAATTTACCCAGTGGTCGGGCTAAACGTTACCAATTAGAGCCGGATATCCTACTCCTCGATGAAACCTATAACGCGGGTCTAGAATCAATGTTAGCGGCCTTGGATTTACTGAAAGCTACCCCCGGTCAGCGTCATATTGCTGTTTTAGGCACGATGAAGGAGTTAGGGTCTTTTTCGGAGCAATTACATCGTCAAGTGGGTGAGAGGGTGCAAAAACTAGGCATAGATCGCTTGTTTGTCTTGGTGGACGACCCCGAAGCTAAACTTATTGCTGAGTCCGCTACTGGGGTCGCTTGCGAATGTTTTCAAACTCACGCAGATTTAATTAATCGTTTAAAGGAAGTGATCGAGTCAGGCGATCGCATTTTATGCAAGGCTTCCCATTCCGTCGGTTTAAATCGGGTGGTGGAGGAGTTAATCAGTGATATTGGGGGTTAGGGAATAGGTGTTAGAGAATAGACCATTTTTTGGCAAGAATAGCCGATTAAAAACTGTTTTTTCGGGTATTTTAGCCCTAGTTTTCTTTTTTTCGGCCGTGCAAGTCTCTTTTGCTCAACAATCGAGACGACTGGAGACTTATCTCCCAGATCTCAGTGGTTTAGCTTGGGTGGAAGGAGATGTTTTTCTAGGGGTTCACGATGCCAAAAATAAGGGCAAAAACAGTGATCCATCTCAAGCAAGGCTGAGTCTTTTACAGCTACCTACAGAGGAAAAACCGCTATTCTGGCAGGTTTTAAGGGTAGATTGGCCAAATCCAGAGGGATTGAGTAACGATCTCGAAAGTATTACTCATATTCCAGAAACTAATTTATTTTTGTTGGCTGAAAGTGGCGAGAAAAAACCTTTTCAAAGACTGTTTTTAGCAGCATACAACCAGCAACAAGTCAAGATAGTTGAGCAAATAAATTGGCCGATCGCGGTGGAAAATGTAGAGGCGATCGCTGTTAGTCGGCAAGGCGATCGTTATCTATTTATCTACGCAGAACGGGCCGATAGTCAAGAGAGTACAAGGATTCGCTGGACGGATATCTCGTTCAATCCCTTAAAATTCGGGGAATTTCAGTCGGTAACTTTTCGGAGTCCTTTTGGTAGCGGTAAAAATATTCGCCCCATCTCCGATTTAGCCGTAGATAAGCAAGGTAATATCTACATAGCTTCTGCTTACGATCCAGATAATGCGGGAGTGTTTAGAAGTGCTGTTTACCGTATTGGTCAAGTTACAGCCGATAATAGCCTAATTCTTGCCCCTAATCCCCAAAAAATTGCAGAAATCGACGGTGCTAAAGTGGAAGCGCTGACTACCAGAGAATCTCCTAGAGGTGAAGTAGAAGTCTTTATCGGTACGGATGACGAGAATTATGGCGGTTTTCTGCGACCTTTGCTCTTAGATAATTAGGGTTTGCTGTACTGAATTTAAACTGCCTATGAGAATTTTTAGTACAAATGCTCGAACTTTCTCTCCTTGCTCCCTTCTCTCCCATAATTACTCGCAGCTAGAAATCCGCTAGACCGCAGCATAATTTGTGCTTTTTGTCAAAAAAACTTTTTTTTTGCAATAAAACTACACAAAAAAAAGATAATCGTTGTGGGTGAAATTGACTCATTTAGCTATCTTAATTAGGATCACCTTCTAGGTGTGGCAAGGGTTTCAACCGTTGCTGCCCAAAAAAGCACAGAAAAACCCATTATGAAATTCAGTAAAATCGCTGTAACCAGCATAACATCGTTGTTAAATAAAAATCTTTCTCAATTAATTTTTAAGAATTTGTAAATATTGCGGAATGTTAATTTAAATATTCTCAAGTTTGTGGAGTTAATCAATAATTTTTGCTTATCTTTGTCGGAAAATAGGACTCTTGCAAAAATTCAACATCTACCATTGGGTTAGGAGACAGTTATCAGTTATCAGTTATCAGTTATCAGATGTGAGTTTTTAGTTTATTGTTTACTGAAAAAGCTCCCCACACCCCACACCCTACACCCCACACCCTACACCCCTCTCCCTTCTCCCTGCTCCCCAATCCCTATTTTCCGTCTAAACTTTTGTATAGGGATGGTCTGGGAAAGTATGAATAACTCTTAGACTAATTAATTCGGGACTCACATCACAATATAGACTATGGCTTACTATTGGTTTAAAGCATTTCACCTGATTGGGGTAGTTGTTTGGTTTGCGGGACTATTTTATTTAGTACGTTTGTTTGTCTATCATGCGGAGGCAGCAACACAAACCGAACCCGCACAAGCTATTCTGAAAGCACAATACGAGATCATGGAGAAGCGACTCTACAATATCATCACCACACCGGGGATGATTGTCACCGTGGCCATGGCGATCGGTTTAATCTCCACAGAACCAGAAATTTTAAAATCGGGATGGTTACATATTAAATTATCCTTTGTGGCTCTTTTACTGCTCTATCATTTCTACTGTGGTCGCATCATGAAAAAGCTAGAAAAAGGGGAATGTAATTGGACGGGACAGCAATTTCGGGCCTTAAATGAAGCACCAACCCTGTTATTGGTAGTTATTGTCCTTTTGGCAGTATTTAAGAATCAATTACCCCTCGATTTGACCACTTGGTTAATTGTAGCTTTAGTGGTATTAATGGCAGTGACAATCCAACTTTATGCTAAAAAACGTCGCAAAGATCAAGAAAAACTTCAGCAAAATACTCTCCAAAAAGAAGAAGTAGCGACCATGTAAATTATCCTAATCCTTGCCTAGGTTTCTAGGATAACAGTTAAGAGTGGTTTGATAGCTGTGGGATGGTCTTTTTAGTCCATCCCAATTATATAGGGAGCAACCTTTAGCTTTTAGATTTTTGGCTTTTTGCTACTTTTGAGCTTATACAAAAACTATTTTTAATAGTGTGATGAACTGCCAAGCTATGGATTGTTTCTCCCACTTCCCACTTCCCACCATCCTATACCTTTTAAACAGGATTTAGTATAAACCTCTTGCGAACAGGAAACGCTATAAATAAAAACAATCTCCTGACTCCTGACTCCTAACCCTAACAACAATTTTTGATTTTTACAAGAGGTCCTATGAATAGTTGCTGGATAGATTGGGAAAAAATAACTAGAGATTTTCTGAGTTCTCGCAAGCTCAAGCAAGTGGCTGAATTGCGAGGATTCTATCGAGTCAATCCCTCTGGTATTCCTAGAATTCCCCCCGATTTAGAATTGAGAGACTACCAAAATACAGCGATTATCAGTTGGTTTCGTAATCGGGGAAGGGGAACTTTAAAAATGGCCACTGGCAGCGGTAAAACTATTACTGCTTTAGCTATTGCCATGGAACTTTACCAAGCGATAGAACTGCAAGTATTATTAGTAATTTGCCCCTATCGTCACCTAGTCAATCAATGGCAAAGAGAAGCGGAAAAATTTAATCTTAAACCGATTTTAGCCTACGAAAGTGTCCATACATGGCAAAGTCAACTAGCCACAGAATTATATAATGTGCAAGCGGGTAATCAAAAATTTGTCACTATTTTAACTACTAACTCAACTTTTATTAGCGAGGGTTTTCAATCACAAATAAAATTTTTTCCCGATAAAACTTTAATCGTTGGTGATGAAGCACATAATTTAGGTTCCCCCCGATTAGAGGAATTATTACCCCGTTCTTTAGGTCTAAGATTGGCTTTATCCGCCACTCCTGAAAGATATTTTGATGAGGAAGGAACTGACGCTATTCTTGAATATTTTGGACAAATTCTACAACCAGAATTTACCCTAGGTGATGCTATTAGTAAAGGAGCTTTAGTCAATTATTTTTATTATCCAGTCTTGGTTGAATTAACCGATAATGAGGCTTTATTATACGCAAAATTAACCCAAAAAATCGGCTGGACTTTGCAGAAAAATAGTAATTTAAATGGTAATGATAATTTAACAGCACTGTTAATGCAAAGGTCACGATTAGTTGGTTCAGCGAGTAATAAATTACAGGCTTTACAACAACTGATGCAAGAGCGTTTAGATACGGATCATACTTTATTTTATTGTGGGGATGGTTATGTAGAAAATTATACGGCTAATTATCGTCGTCAGGTAGAGGCAGTTACTCATTTATTGGGCAATCAATTAGGTTATAGAGTTGCTACCTACACCGCAGAAACTTCCCTAGAAGAACGCGAAAAAATTCGCCAACAATTTGAGGAGGGTTATCTGCAAGGATTAGTGGCAATTAGATGTTTAGATGAAGGAGTAGATCTGCCATCAATTCAAAACGCAGTCATTTTGGCTAGTAGTGGTAATCCTCGACAATTTATTCAGCGTCGCGGGCGAATATTGCGCCCCCATCCCGATAAAAAACAGGCCACTTTATTTGATATGATCGTTATGCCACCGACCTTAGATCGAGAAACCTGGGAAGTAGAAAGGAATTTATTACGCAGGGAATTAAAACGCTTTCTAGAGTTTGCTCAATTAGCTATTAATGCTCAAGAAGCTGAGACTAAATTAGGGGAGATTCAAGATAGATATTGTCTTTTGTCTAATTAAAAGTTAAAAATTCATATTTTTGAAGCTTTTATGCTAGAATAGAAGTTAGTCAAGAATTGATCGCCGAGAAAAATTAACCCAACTGGATAGCGATCGATAAAGTTGTATAATTTTCTTCCCTCTACTTCTAAACTTCTATGCCTCCCCGTCAACAACCCCGCCGCATTGCTCGAGAACTTGCCCTTTTGAGTTTAAGTCAGATTAAAGGTAATCCTGAAAACCTGGAACAGCAAACTTTAAACGATTTAATTTTAGTCGCAGTTAGAACCTTAACCGTCGAAATTCAAGAAACCTTAGAAACTGCCGCTGCTGAAATTAGTCGTGGTAATGAAAGGATTCTCGCTAGTGATACTAAGGCAACAAATATAAAAAGCGCTCAAACTATGGTAAAAGAAGCGATTTCTCTTACCCACAATGCCATTAATCGTTTGGGAACCGTGATAGATTTTCCCGAAATTGTCCAGTTATCTAGTCAGTACGAAGTGCGGGAATATGCCCTAGAATTAATCGGTACAGTCTATCGTCGTCGTGCGGAAATCGAACAGGAATTAACCGGTGCTTTAGTGGATTGGCAACTGCATCGTTTACCGAGAATCGATCGGGATATCCTGCAAATTGCCGTGGCAGAAATGCTCTATCTCGATATACCTCAAAAAGTAGCAATTAATGAAGCGATCGAATTAGCCAAACGTTATTCTGATGATGAAGGTTATCGTTTTATTAATGGCGTTCTCCGACGGGTAACGAATAAGCTAAACGAAGCAGAAAAAGCCGTATCTACCCAGAGTTAAACTGGGAGGAAATTCATACTACAATGACCACATTTTATAGGGAAATTTCTGTAAATTGCTATTGTAGTATCGCGCATCTCCCGTGACTTCTTCGCCGATCCAATCGGGAATAGTAATGACTTGATCCTCTTGTTCCAACTCAATTTCAGCCATAATCAGTCCTTGATTATCTCCCAAAAATTCATCAACTTCCCAAGTTAAATTATCCAAAGAAATGCGATGACGAATCTTTTCAATTAAAGGTTTTTTACAGAGGTTTTCTAACATCAGTGCCGCGTCTTCTAGGGGAATTACATACTCGAATTCCTGACGACTAATGCCCTCAGTCTTGCCTTTAATGGTTAAATAACCCCGATCTCCAACTACACGAACCCGCACGGTTGTCAATCCATCTTGGGTGGGAATATATCCCTGACGATACAACTTGCCAGCAGCCAGCGATCGCCAAGAATCACCTTTAACCAAAAACTTCCGTTCAATTTCAACAGTCATAAGCTTTTGACGACAATAAATTTAAGCCGTAGCCACGGCAGCACCCTGGGTTCCTAGTTGAATTAACTCGATCTTGTAGCCATTAGGATCTTCCACAAAAGCAATCACCGTCGAACCGTGTTTCATCGGGCCTGGTTCCCGGCTGACATTGCCACCAAGAACTTTAATTTTCTCACAGGTGCTATAGATATCATCCACGCCTAGGGCAATATGACCGTAAGCATTACCGACCTCATAGCGATCGACTCCCCAATTATAGGTCAGTTCGATGACAGCATGATTAGCCTCATCGCCATAACCGACGAAAGCGAGGGTAAATTGACCATTGGGATAGTCTTTCTGGCGCAATAACTTCATTCCTAGCACATCGCAGTAAAATTGTAGAGATTCCTGCAAGTTATTGACTCGGAGCATGGTGTGTAAGAGACGCATGATTATTTAGATGAGATCGATCGAAAATTACTCATCCTTGATTGTAACCAGTCCTTGGGCCTTCTTATCTCCTTGAGGCTCAACAATTATACCAATACAAGTGTACGAAATTTACCGTAAAACCACTTACTCCCATTTAATAGCTGTGAACAAAATCAACTCTCTGGCAACGCCTAAATCACCTTAAATGTCGGCATTCCTCCCCCGTTACACTTATATGGTTAGCGGGGGAGGAATGCCGACCAGTATAAAACGCGCGTAGCGCATCAACGCTAAATATGTTATGCTTCACTCTGGTGAGTTTTCTGGAACCGTGGAACAATTCCTGACTCTAGTAGTAAAGCTTCAAGTGGGTAGCGAACAGCAACAATTGTTGTCCGATACCTGTTCTGCTTTTGCGTCGGCTTGTAACTGGATTAACGAGAACGTCAACCCCCGGCTGACTAACCGGAACTCAATTCAGGCTGTCTGTTATCAGGACGTTAAGGATCGGTTCGGACTGACGGCTAACCACGTTGTCAGAGCTTGCGGTCGGGTGGCGGCTAGTGGTTTCTGAAAACCCCTTTTGACTTGACTGACCGATAATTTAATAAAATCTCTGTGACTGCAATAAATGCCAAATATTGGGAGTACAGAACAGAGAAATTGGCACGGGTTAAAGCTATGCGTTTTTATTTAGGGGACATCAATCACCTAGTCCGTTTACAAAAAAAATCCGCTCGGTTGGTTCGACAAGCAGGTTTCACGATTACAGAAGTTTTACTGGCAAGTTCGATGATGGTGATTGTCATCTCGGTGGCGGGAGATGCAGTGATTAACCTGCTCAGAAGTAACTATCGAGCTAATGCTGGTGCTGAAATCGAAAATAATCTTAATCGTACTCTAGAGTTTGTTTCAGATGAAGTGAGACGAGCAAGAATTATCGCTGACAAAGAAGCTGATATCGTGACGACTCAAGTACCCACAGGAGCGCGAGCAGTTCTTGCTTTCCAAATTCCTAATCCCAACAATCCAGGTCAGACCCTCCCCAACCAGATCGTTTACTATACCAAAGGCCCTGAAAATAGCTTAACCGGTCCGCGAGTCTTGTGGCGCTACGGTCCAGACTTGGACGCTAACGGCAACTATAATATTAATTCTTGGCAACATTCCCCTGTCACCGATAGGTTAGCAGCGGCTGCTAGTAACCCCAATTGTCCCACGGGTTTTACCCGAATCCCCGCCAATCCTGCCGATGTGGACGATTTTTATGCCTGTGTTCGCAACGGTGGTCGTCAAGTGATTTTGAATGCCAACGCTGAGGTAAATCTGACCACTGGAGATACCGATAAAGATAAAGTTAACTACTCTGTCAGCACCAGAGTTTCCCCTAGAGCTACCGATTAAATATTTTTCCTCCTCATGAGGTTAAATAGAGAAGGATGATCCCGGTCCAAAAAATCTAACTTAAACAGCGAATTGCCTCCAATAAACCCCTGGCTTTGTTGAGGGTTTCTTCATACTCTTTCTCCGGCTCAGAATCAGCTACTAACCCCGCTCCCGCTTGCACAGAAACCAGATAATTTTGATTACCCTGGGGACGAACAATCATAGTGCGAATCGTGATGGCACTATTTAACTGTCCCTCGAAATCGTAGTAACCATAAACCCCTGAATAGGGACCGCGACGACAGGGTTCTAATTCATGAATAATTTCCATGGCGCGAATTTTCGGGGCCCCACTGACGGTTCCCGCCGGAAAACAAGCTTTTAATAAATCCCAAGCAGTTTTATTGGTTGCTAAATCCCCGACCACATTACTAACAATGTGCATAACGTGGGAATAACGTTCAATTATCATTAATTCATCCACTTTGACCGTACCTCGATCGCAGACTCGACCCAGATCATTTCTCCCCAAATCCACTAACATAATATGCTCGGCAATTTCTTTGGGATCTTGCAATAAATCCGTGGCTAAAGCTTGATCTTCACTGAAGTTTTGTCCCCGGCGACGGGTGCCAGCAATTGGTCTGACAGTGGCCCTTATTTTACCTAATTCATCCCGTTCTGCCTTAACCATCACTTCAGGACTAGAGCCAATAATCTGCCAATCCTTAAAGTTATAAAAAGCCATGTAGGGAGAAGGATTAATCAGACGCAGGGAACGATATAAATCGAAAGGATTACCCTGATAATTGGCATTTAAACGCTGGGAAATAACCACCTGAAAAATATCCCCCGCTTTGATGTAATCCTTAGCTTTTAGGACATTTTGACAGAATTTTTCCTGAGTTGTATTGCTTTCATAGACTAATTCTTTCCCGTGACCAACCGGTAATAATTCCAGAGTTTTGGCATTAGTTGGTAGGGGTAATCGTAACTTCAGAACTAACTGGGTCACTCGATCGCAGGCCGCTTGATAAGCAGCTGCGAAATCGGGATTGTCACCCCGGATATCGGCATAAGCTATCGCCCAGATTTTCCGTTTAACTTGATCGAAAATAATCAGATTATCCACCTGCATCCAAATACCATCTGGTAGATCGGCATCGGTAGCGGGATAAATAGGCACTCGCGGTTCGATCCAATTAATTAATTCATAACCCCAAAAACCAAATAAACCCCCTATTCCTGCGGGTAATTGCGGCAATTTAACCGGCACAATCGGGGCTAAACATTGAGTTAAAATCTCGAAAGGATCCCCCGAAAAAATCTCTTGAGAACCATCGCGAAAAGTTTGGGTGGTGGTGTTTCCCCGCGCTTCTAATACCCAGACGGGATCGCCTCCTAAAAAGCTGTAGCGTCCCAAGGTTTCGCCACCTTCCACCGACTCTAATAAAAAATTGTAGGCCTGATTGGCACAAATTTTATACCAGGCCGAAACCGGCGTTTCTAGGTCAGCGATCCATTCTTGATAGACAGGAATAAAGTTACCTTGACCGGCGAGTTGACGAAAGCGATCGAAGTCGGGGAAGATCATATTTTGATGGTTCAGGAAACGGATAGCACAACACTTGTAGCCGATTGCGATCAGAGAAATCGAGAGTCAGAAGTTAAATCTTAGGGCCAAATAGCTTCTAAATCTAACTCCCCACTCTCGATTTTAGGGTTTATTTATGCTTCGTAGGGAGTGACACCAGAGAACTTAATTGTCGCCGGTTCGGGGTTTTTGCCGATATTGCGGTCTTTTTTGCCGAAAAATTCACGACCAGCGTTAACTTTTTCGGGGAAGACACCATCAGCAGGGTGGAGATACTGCACTTCACCACTGGGGTAAATCCGATAGATTTTGTAATCTTCGATTTTGGGTTTGAATTTCGTCCGGAATTGGGTACCAAGAGCGAGCGCGTGTTCTTTGCGGGCCAAATAGAGGAGATTTTCGCCTTCGTTCATGATAGCGGCGCCACCGGTGGGCATTTCAAAGACTTGTTCTTTGCTGCTTGTCCAGGTGATGGCGTATTTTTCTTCCAGATCAGCTTTGGCGAGTAAACCGCCCGTGCTGCCACCGAACTTAGGAGCTTTTCCAGAAAGTTCTGTCATAGGATTTTGTTCTCTCTACAAAAATAAAGAAAAGGGGTTTTAGGGAATCCTATCACTGACACCCCCTCTCTCTAGTAGTTTTGTCAAGAACTGTAACATTATTTTGTACTAGACTATAGAACTAAGCTGCTGGCCGATCGCCAACTGGTCTAGGAATCGACCACCACTTTAATCGATCGCCCGTCGGGAAATTTGCCAACTCAAAAAAATTACCGGAATTAATCCCACTAGGACAATGGCTAGGGCCGGGGCCGCCGCTTCCACCAAACGTTCATCACTGGCGTATTGATAAACGCGCACCGCTAGGGTATCAAAATTAAAAGGTCTTAGGACCAAAGTAGCCGGTAATTCCTTCATCACATCGACAAAAACTAACATAGCCGCCGTCAATAATCCCCCCGACAAAAGAGGAATATGCACTTTAATTAAAGTGGCACCAGTGCCATAGCCAAGACTGCGGGAAGCATCATCTAAACTAGGTTTAATTTTACTTAAACTCGATTCTAATGTGGAAAAAGCTACGGCTAAAAACCGGACAATATAGGCAAAAATAACCGAAAAAATCGTGCCGCTCAGAATTAAATTGATATTTAATCCTTGATTGAAAAAGTTATCTAATTTGCCGAGAGGAATTAAAACCCCCACCGCGATAACAATGCCGGGGATAGCGTAACCAGCGGCGGCAATCCGCACAGAAAGCTTAAGAGTTTTATTCGGATTAAGTCTTTCCCCGTAGGCGAGAATTAAAGCTAAAACTACCGCAATAATTGCGCTTAAACTAGCCAGAAAAAAACTGTTTACCGATAAACTAAAAAAGTCATTATTAAAAGTTTCTTGGGCATGATTAAAGGCTAGATAGGCCAGATAGAAAGCGGGGGCAATAAAACCCAGAAATACTGGCAAAAAACAGGAGATTATTGCCAAAAAACTGCGAACAAATCCTAGTTCGTACTTAGTCGGTGACTGGAAACGATTGGTCATTTCATAGTAACGAGCTTGACGACGGGAGGATTGTTCAAGGAAAACTAAAACGAGGATAAATATCATTAAAACTGTTGATAACTGCCCCGCCGCTATGCGATCGCCCATACCGAACCAAGTATTATAAATCCCCGTGGTAAAAGCATTAATTCCGAAATACTGCACCGTACCAAAATCGTTCAGAGTTTCCATTAAAGCTAGGGCCAATCCCGCCATAATTGCCGGTCTTGCTAGGGGTAAAGCGACGGTAAAAAAACCGCGCCAAGGATTACATCCCAAGGAGCGACTTGCCTCCACCGTGCAGACAGATTGTTCTAAAAAACCGACCCTTGCTAACAGATAAACGTAGGGATAAAGCACCAGTATTAACATCAGAATCCCCCCCCAGAGAGAACGGATATTAGGAAACCAATAATCCTCGACACTATCCCAAGCGAAAACAATTCTTAAGAACGTCTGCACCGGACCAAAATAGTCCATCATATTGGTATAAGTATAGGCCAAGAGATAGGCAGGAGCGGCAAGGGGTAGTAATAATAACCATTGAAATTGTTGACGACCGGGAAATTGACACATCGTTGTTAACCAAGCGGTGCCGACACCGATGATTAAAACGCCGCTGCCCACCCCGCACATCAACCAAAAAGAATTAACTAGATAATCCCAGAGAACAGTTTCGAGCAGATGTTGCCAGACTTGACTGGAATTAGTTAATAAACTACTGGCCACCGATAAAATTGGCAGGGAAACAAGCAGGGCAATTAGTAAAACTGCAATTGTCCATCCCTGTCTAAAAAAAGAGCGAGATTCTTTCAGCAAAAACATTTTTAATAAAATTGTTAAAGCAATTTGTAGAGAACGGTCTAGTTATGCCTTCTTCGCTTGTGAGGTCAACTTACAGCCAGCAGTTCATTAAGCTTGTTTTTCAGATTTGGCGATGTCATCAGCGGGTTGTAAACTTCTCCTGCGTAAGGTTGCCAAACATAACTAGGGCTAAAGGAGCGAAATACTGGCAATATTCCTAGCTCGCCTGCAAGTGGTTTCGCTAAAACCAGTCCTGGGATAGATAGATTGGATGATTCTTCGATAAGCTCAGTGTATGTTCTAAATTCATCGACTTCAACACCAACCAGTGCATAACGGAAGGTGGGGGCAAATCGTAGGGACTGATAGAGTAAAATACCTAACTCTGTCATTGAATAGGCACTTTCAGGGCTGTCTATTCCCACTTCGCTAAGATTATTTGGTGAAACGCGACACCACCAATTTTCTTCTATGTCTTGGAATGTGTCTGTGCGACATTGGCACTGGCGACCATTTGACAGCAACAATGACATTCCCTGAAAATGTTGAGCAAATTTATCGGCCTTGCTCTCATCAGAACCACATTCTGCGGATAAACTAAATATCCATGCCATTTTCATAGACTCCTATTGTGTGTATGCCACTAATCCACCTTTTCCCAATATTTTTGGGTCTTTGCCAATGCCGCTTCGTACCTTTCTAGAGCCATTGTAACTCTTGGCATGATGCTAACGTGGGTTGGGCTATCTTGGACAGCCTGTAAATCTCCTGTAATAATGCTGTCATCAATCTGCCACAAAGGATCTTTGCCCATGCCGCCAAATTTTGGCTGTAACTGCTCACTTTTCACTCCTCACCCCCTCACGAACCAAAAAGCCTGTAAACTTGATTTTATAAGGTGGATTTGCTATTATTTGGCTCTTGCAAGCGATGCAAGCACTCCTGAACTGATAACACAGGTACCGATGAATTCAAAAACCCTTGATTATCTCGGGTCAAGATAGCATCAAGTCCTTGAGCTACAGCACAAGCAACCTGAATCCCATCCTCATAATCAGCCAAACCTGAACTAAACGCTACCTCTAGAACCTCCCGGTTTACAGGGCAGATTTCCATTGCTGTCAATGTCTCTGAAACTGCTTGCCGTGCTTGCTCAATACTGCGCGTGTGTCTTCGAGCAATGTAAAAAATGTCCGTGAGGGTTGTGGCTGTGACATACCCGACGATCTGACCGGAATCGATCGCCTGAAATAGTCGTTCTGCATCTTGGAAAAATAGCTCTCTCTGCAATAGAAAATCTAGGAGAACATTAGTATCAATTAAAACTCTCACTAAAGGTATTTCTCCAGCCGACGCTCTTCCAACATGGCAGCTACTTCTTGGTCGGTTGGTGCAAGTTGGTCTGTTTTGAGTAAGCCACGCATCCGTTGAATTGCACCAGCACGATCAGGTCTAGCAATTGGGGTACTCTGCAAGGACTCAATAATGGCGCTAACCAGCGCAAGTCGCTCGCTCGGTGATAGCTTAACCGCTTCTTCCTTTAGGTCTTGTAGTAACATAGACATTCCTTGGGGCTGAATATTCTGGAATTTCTTAAAAATAATTATAACCCTGATTTATGATCAGGGCTGTAGGGCGAGTTAGCAACAACGTAACCCGGGGAATATCAGGAAATTGATGGTGCGTTACACGAGAAAAAATTAGTTAATCAATAGGACTAGGTCATTGGTTCCTAAAAATTAGGATTTCTCGAACAGTTTGCGGTAGTCAAACACGCGAATGAGCGTCCCTTTTTTGGGTAAATCGGCGGCACGAATCCGTAATTTATTGTCCTCGATCAAACGGATATTTTTATCCTTGACTAACTTGAGAAACTCATCTACAGACACCAATTCACAGGCATTTTTATCGGCGGCACCGGTAAAGTATTGCGTCGGGACAACAATTCGCGGTTGTAAAACTTCGATCGCCTGTTTTGCTTCTTGAGGATTATAATTTTTTGGACCCCCTCCCACGGGAATAAAAGCTAAATCCGGGGAACCTAGCAGAATTCTTTGTTCTAATTCGATTGGGGCCGCTGCCCCTCCTAAATGGACAATACTAATCCCTGCTTGGGTCCAACGCCAGGCCACATTCATGCCGAAACGTTGCCCACCCATGCGATCATGGGCGATACTAATGCCCTGGAATTTTAATTTACCCAGATCATAGGCCCCCGGATCAAACAAAATTTTCGGATTACCTGGTAAACCCTCGGCGGCCCCTTCATCCCAGAGTTGACTACTAATTAAAACGATATCTGCTTCTACTTTTGGCAAAGGAAAACCCGCCGTACAACCGATCGCCCGGAAGGGATTAACGAGGACTCTTTGCCCTCCTCCGGTGAATAAAAAGCAACTATGACCCAACCATTGAACTAAGAGGGAATTATCGGGTTTTTGGGGGGAAGTGGGGTTAGTGGGTTTCGGTTTAGTTTCCGCTAAAACTGAGCTTACTGCCACGGTTAAGAAACTTGCCCCCGCCGATAAGATAAAATCTCGCCTTTTCATAAATGTAGATGCAGAATTAATCAAGTTAAGTAGGGAGGCACAATTATTTGTCGGATGGGTTAGCGGTAGCGTAACATGAGCGGGTGTTGGGTTTCATGCTTCAACCCAACCTACGTTCATCTTCTATTTAATTCCACCCACCCACTTAAGGTTAATTTCAGGGGTTGGGGATTATTGACACTCCCATCGCTAAAAGCGAGGGATTCTTGGTTCACTGACTCAAGTTGTCTTGACAGGTATTGCTACCAACCAAGATAGAGCTTAAATCTCCCCAAGCGTTTAGGTCTGACGACCAGCTTCCGATATGCCCTATCGTAGCTTTTTTGAGTATATTCAAGGCCGCCATTTTGTCTCTATCTTCCACATATCCGCAGGAACAAACATGAGTTCTAACTGATAGAGACTTTTGGATTAACCGACCACAATTAAGGCATTCTTGACTGGTATAGGCGGGATTAACTGCAATAGTTAATCTGCCGTATTTAATGCCAAAATACTCAATCCATTTTCTCAATTGTGACCAACCAGCATCATTGATACTCTTAGCTAGTTTTCGATTACGCACAAGGTTCTTGACTTTTAAATCTTCATATGCTATCAAGTCGTTTGACTGAATTAAACGGAGTGCCAATTTTTTAGCAAACTCTTCTCGTTGCCTACTTACTTTTAAGTGTCCCTTGGCGTATTTTTGACTAGCTTTTTTGTAGTTATTAGACTGCTTTTGTCCTCTCTTAAACTTTTTCGACTTTCTTCTATTCAGTTTATTAAGACGCTTTTCGGCTTTTCGATAATACTTAGGAGGCTCTACTGTATTCCCGTTGCTGTCAGCATAAAGATATTTTAACCCCATATCTAATCCTACGCAATGACCCGTCGATTCTGATTGTGGGGTTATATCTCTAGCATCGAGTTTTAGCATTAACTGGCAATAATATCCATCAGCCCTTTTAACTATTCTTATCCGTTGAATTTGCCATTCTTGAAAATAAAACAAGTCTCGACTACCAATTAGTTTTAACTCCCCAATGTTTTTTCCGTCAGTGAAAGTTATTCTCTTGGAATTTCGATTAAGTTTCCAACCTGACTTTTTAAACTCAACAGAATGAGTACGTTTAGAGTATTTAGGATATCCTTTCTTACCAGCAATTTTGTTCTTACAGTTATTATAGAACCTAAGAATAGCAGTCCAAGTCCGTTCGCAAGCCTGTTGACAAGCTGTAGAGTTAAGGTCTTGAACAAAAGGGTATTGACTTCTTAATTGAGTGACATATTTATATACATCCTTTTGTCCTACACCTTTATTGTCTTCCCAATATCTAAGACATTTATTCCGAACAAACTGTACTGTCCGAATAGCCTCATCAATGGCTTGATATTGAGATGGTTTTCCTCTAAGCTTGTACTCTAAAACAAACATTTTGCGTTATCGACCTACTACGCAAACTATTCTAGCATACTAAAATTAAATTGGCAACTATAGATTAGAGTTATTTTTAGTCGTGCTCGTGTCACTGAGCCTTTACATCGAAGCCCCTCGAAATGTGTCGAAGTGCTGTTCTATGCTGGTCGGCTTTTCATCTCCGAGGTGAAACCGAGAGCCTTCAAGCCGACATTATAGGTAAACACTAGAGGGATCGGAGAAAGTTTCTTAAAAGTTCCTTGCCAGCAGTGGTTAAAATACTTTCGGGATGGAATTGTACTCCTTGAATGTGGGGGTAATCCCGATGACGGACTCCCATGACCGTGCCATCTTCCACCCAGGCCGTGATCTCTAAATTATCCGGCATGGTGGAGCGCTCGATCACTAAACTATGGTAACGGGTGGCAGTAAAGGGATTTTCTAAGCCTTGAAATACCCCTTCATTGTTGTGATAGATTGGGGAAGTTTTGCCGTGCATCAAGACCGGGGCCCGGACCACATCCCCTCCGAATACCTGACCGATACTTTGATGACCGAGACAGACCCCCAAAATCGGCAAATGGGGGCCAAATTTAGCGATTAATTCCAGAGATATGCCCGCATCGACTGGACGACCGGGACCGGGGGAAATGACAATCCCATCCGGCCGCATTTGTTCGATCGTGGCCAGATCGATTTTATCATTACGATAGACCTCGATCGGCACGGCGATCGGAAACTCAGTCGCTAATTCTCCTAAATACTGGACTAAATTGTAGGTAAAACTATCATAGTTATCGATGACGATTATCAAGAGTCCCTCTCCTTTCTCTAGCCTCGCTCAGTATTTTTATTCTACATCCCGGCTGTCTCGATCGAGACAGCAGCGCCATCAGAAACCGATAATCGAGGTAATTCTCGATTGGTCAGCTAGAATCTGCTCGGAATTGCTAATTACAGCCTAAACTATCCCTCGTGGCCACTCCCGTGACTGGATTAATCCCATCGGCCCGTTCACACATTAACTTGACCTGATAGGCATCAATTACCGCGTTAGTGAAATCGGCCCCAGTAATAATTGTGTCATAAAAACGGCTGCGAGTAGCGATCGCATCGGTAAAAATAGTATTAGTTAAATCGGCAAAATCGAGGGTAACTCTATCTACCAAAGAGGCGGTTAAATCGGCCCCTTTTAAGTTAGCTTTTAAGAGGACAGCCTCGGTGAGAATACTATAGGATAAATCGGCCTCTTCTAGGTTAACTCCCCGCATTGCGGCAGCGGCGAAAACTCCTCCGCGCAAATCCTGATGGGAAAAATCCCGATCTTGCAGCTGGGCAAAACTATAGTTAATCGTTTTATCTTGGGCCAAAGCCACTGGACGGGCTGCGAAAAGTAGCCAAAGAATCGCCAGCAAAATAATTAAAACCAGACTGAAAAAATTTTTCAACATTGTTACTGTTGAGCGTCGAGAAACTGGGCCACATCATCACCCACCCGAATAGTTAGGTCTGAGTCTAAAGCACCAGTGGAGGATGATTCTACTTTACCGATTCCCAATTGATTTTTCAAGAGGTTAGCGGACTGAACATCACCTTTTTGGGCAATAATTGCGGTGGTTTCTAGCTTTTGGGAGGAGTCATCGCTAATATAAACATTTGTATAGCCCTGTTTGGCCAGATAATTACGAGTACGACGGGCTAAACCTTTGGTATGGGTGGCGTTTTGAATGGCAATCCGCAGGCTATAAACGGAGGTTTCTCCCCCCCCATAGTTATCGGTAAAATTGTTAGCCACAATGGTTCTGATTTCGCGACGGCTCAAAATCCAATAACTGCGACCATCGTATTCCTCGAGGTTATTAAACCGGCCGGGGAGTAGGATCATTCTCAAGTCATCTCGTTTAATTTCCCGGCCAAAATTAGCGATAGCCAGCATTTCCTCGACGCTTAAATTCGTATCGATATATTGTTGTAAAACCTGTACTGCTTTCGGGAGACTGGGGAGAATTGTCGGACTAAAAATCTTTTGTTGTAGTGCTTTTAATAAAATTTGTTGTCTTTGTACGCGACCAATATCGCCGTATTGCGGGTTACGAAAACGGGCAAATTGTTCGGCTTGGTCGCCGTTGAGATTTTGCCAACCCTCTTGTAAATCAATTTCTAATTTTTGGGTGACATCTTTATGATACATTCGTTCGGGTACATAAACCTCTACACCCCCGACTAAATCGACTAATTCCTTAAAGGCATCGGTAGTTACCCGCACATAGCGATCGATGGTAATATCCCCTAAAGTATTACTGACCACTTCTGCCGCTAGAGTCGGTCCACCGTGAACGTTGGCATCGTTGATTTTAGTGAAACCGTGGCCGGGGATTCTGACGCGGCTATCGCGAGGGATAGACAGCATTCTCACGGTTTTATCGCTAGGATCGAAGCGCACTAGGAGCATGGTATCGCTGCGACCTTTAAATAGATCGTCGCTGTTTTTGGCATCTAAAACTCGATCGATGCCCATAACTAAAATATTAACAGGACGAGAAAGCTGCTGATTAATTAGGCTATTCCAAGCTTGGGCCTCAAGGATGTCTGTTTGGGTGGGAAAAGTCGTTTTTTGGAAGATGGCCCCAATTGGTGCGGGTAAGGGACTAATTAAAGCGACGGCAGCCCCAACAGTGGCGGAAACTAGGGCGGTAAAACTGAGGGTTATTCCCCAAAATAAGCCCTTTTGCAGGGGAGATGCTTTTTTTAAACCGGACATGACTGAACTGACCACCGTGACGGTATTTTCTGAGTTTTGGCTGTATTCTTGCTTTTCAAACCGCCCGGAAACATTGGCCATGGACTAACCTCAACATCTGAATTAAAGGCTTACTTAGGAGGTGACTGTTGATCCCTAGAATCTATCTCTAGCCCAAAAGTTCCAGATATCGGTCACTCCCCCCTCGCCGGTTATTGTAACATATTGTTAAGGAACTGGCTATTATCGACCTGTGGTAAAAATCAAAAATTGTTGTTAGGGTTAGGAGTCAGTAGTCAGTATTCAGGAGTCGGTCGTCAGGAGTCAGGAGAATTGAGAATCAATAATAAGCGATTGAATGCTCTATTTACAGATTTTAGGCAATTTAATCCTTATTTTGTCCGTTTTTGAACCCTGAAAAGTTAATTAGGCAAGAGGTTTAATAATTTTTCAGGGATTCAGTTCAGTTATAGATTATCTCTGTGGCCAAGAATTAAGAGAGGTGGAAACTTGAAGATGACAGAATTAAGGTTATTCTCGTTGTTTTTATCCCTTTGCTTTTGGCTAGTCTGGCAGTTTTTTTTGTCAATATAATTCCGATCTATTTTTTATGAAAATCATCTCTCTTACCCCATCATCCACCCAAGAATATCTCTGTAAAAGAGACTTAAATCTCTACAATTCTCCCAGTTGTCAAGAGTTAGCTACCCAAGCACAACAGGGAAGACAATTAAAATTTATTTCCCTAGAAATTACCGAAAAAGGGCTACAAATTCAGCTAAGGGAAGATAATTATTTAGCTTGGTTATGCGGAGAAGATTTAGATGCAATTGCGGTGGCCACCACAGCTTATCAAAAAATTCCTCTAACTCGTTCAGACATAGAAAAACATATTCCTGAGATTATCTCTTTTACTCAGGAAGCAATGAATCGTACCAATCATTATCTCTGGGGTGGAACCCTTGCACCTAATTACGATTGTTCGGGATTAATCCAGGCCGCTTTTGCCAGCTTTGACATTTGGTTGCCGAGGGATTCCTATCAACAGGAGGCTTTTTGTCAAAAAATAAACCGAGAGGAATTACTCCCAGGAGATTTAATTTTTTTTGGTGATAAAAGAGTTAATCATGTGGCTTTATATCTAGGGAATAATCAATATATCCACAGTTCAGGCAAAGAAACAGGTAACAATGGTATCGCTATAAATCTCCTCACCGATGATAAAGATAGCGTCAGTCGTCATTATTATCAAAAATTATGGAGTTTCGGTCGAGTTATGCACAATTAATCAGTTATCAGTTATCAGGTTACTATTCCCCATAGGTAATAATAAATTTAGTTATTAAAAACTGATTATTTATCTCCCATTTTGCCTTTTGCCTTTTGCCTTTTGCCTCTCCTCTATAAGTAGCCTATACTCAACTTATTTAGTGTAATCATGTTAGAAAACATCTCCCTAAGCGGTCTATCAATTCGTCGTCACATAGGAGTATTGACGTTAACTATAGCAGTTATCATCATCGGTCTTTTTTTTCTAAATCGTTTACAAGTAGATTTGCTTCCTTCTATCACTTATCCCCGCATTAGTTTAAGGATGAATGTCCCGGGAGTTTCCCCGGAAGTTATTCTCGAAGAAGTAACTAAACCCCTAGAAGAAGGAATGAGTGCCACCGAGGGAGTAGTGCAAGTTTATTCAGAAACTCGCGAGGGGAGGATGCGAGTAGATTTATTTTTTCAACCGGGGGGAGACTTAAACGTTGCTTTAAATGAAGCTACCGAAAGTTTTAATCGTGTCCGACAAAATTTACCCGATATTATTGAGGAACCGCGCTTAAATAAATTTGAACCATCTCGTTTACCCGTCTATGAATTCGCTCTCGTTTCTGATACCCTACCCATAAAAGATTTAAGATTATTTGCCGATGAAGAATTAGGGAGAGAATTAGGATTTGTGGAAGGAGTGGCAGTGGTGGACGTGATTGGGGGAGTTAGAGAAGAAATTCAAGTTAATATTGACCTGCAGCGATTACAATTTTTAGGAGTGGGATTAAATCAGGTTTTAGACACCCTAAAAAGACGCAATCAGGACATCTCTGGGGGCCGACTACAAGGAGAAACCGGGGAACCTTTAACCCGTGCGGTGGGGAAATTTAAAAACGTAGCGGATATTCAAGATTTAGCACTGACCGATAGTAATAATCCCGAAGAAAAAATCTATCTGCGGGATGTGGCCAGAGTTATCGATGGGACAGAAGAACAAAGAATTTTTGTCACCCTAAATGGAAAAAATGCCGTCAGGGTTAGCGTCCAAAAACAACCGAATGCGAACACGATTGCTGTGGTAGAAGGGGTCAAAAAACGCATTACAGAATTAAAAAAATCCGGGTTAATGACCGGGGGAATACAAGTCGTCACCACTACCGATGAGTCTGTATTTATCCAAAACGCGGTTAATAACGTGGTTTCCTCGGGACTAGCGGGGACAATTCTAGCAGGATTGACTGTATTCGTCTTTCTCGGTTCTCTGCGACAGACTTTTATCATTACCCTAGCGATTCCTCTTTCTACCCTCGTCGCAATTATCTGTATGAAGTTATTTGGGTTATCGATAAATGTGTTTAGTTTGGGAGGATTGGCCCTAGGGGTGGGCATCGTGGTGGATAATTCCATTGTCATGCTGGAAAATATTGCCCTCAAAGTTAATCAAAACCAAAATAAGCAAGATTTTTTAGAAATTGCGCGTAATAGCAGCCAAGAGGTAGAATCTGCTTTAGTGGCCTCCACTGCGACTAATCTCGTTTCTATCCTGCCATTTTTATTACTGGGTGGTTTTATTTCCCTGCTGTTTAACGAGATTATCCTTACTATCAGTTTTGCTGTGGCTGCTTCTCTGCTGTGTGCGTTAACCGTTGTTCCCATGTTGGCCAGTCGTTTGTTAAATATGCGGGTTTCTAGTGGTATCCATCGGTTTTGGCTCTTAAAAGTCTTTAGTCAACGTATAGAAGGTTTAACCATCCTCTACGGTCGTTTTTTAGCTAAAATCCTCCACTACAGAATACCTGTTATCCTGCTGGCCTTTTTAATTTTAGGGGGAAGTAGTTTCTATCTCTGGCAATATATCCCCCAGGAAGTCTTTAGTCGTATTCAAACCGGACAGGTGAACGTTTTTGCTCAATTTCCCCCGGGTACCAATTTAAATACTAACCGTCAGGTGATGCGGGAAGTAGAAAAGATTCTATTATCACAGCCGGAAACTGAGTATGTTTTTACTACCAGTGGCGGTTCTCTTTTTGGCACAACTACCAATGAAAATATTTTGCGTGCTTCTAGTACGATTAGTCTCAAAAAAGGCACTAATACAGAAGCCTATATCGAACGCATGAGCAAAGCACTAGAGCAATTAAACCTCGTTAACGTGCGTTTGCGTCTCACCCCCGGTCAAGTGCGCGGTATTATTCTTAATAACTCTCCCTCCGTCGGTGCCGATGTGGATGTGATGTTACAGGGACGAGATGGGAAAACTCTAGAGCAAGCTGGTGAAGAAATCCTCGGTATTCTCGATGAAAAAGTCCCTAGTGCGCGTTTTCGTGCCGATGCTGACCCCAGACAACCAGAAATCCAGATTAAACCCGATTGGACCCGCTTAAATAGTTTGGGATTGAGTACCCTGGAAGTGGGACAAACGCTACGGACCGCTATTCAAGGATCGATCCCCACCCAACTGCAACGGGGAGAAAGATTAATCGATATCCGGGTGCAATTAGACCCCAACTCGCGGCAAAAAATTAGTGATATATCACAAATACCTATTTTTGTCAATAGACAAGAAGACTTAAAATTAGCAGATATAGCCCGGATTGAAGGGGGAAAAACCCCGGCGGTCATCCAGAGAATTAATCAGCGTCAAGTTTTTATTATTATCGGCAGTTTAGTCGAGGGAGCGAAATTAAGTGACGCACTCGCGGGGGTACAATCGGTTTTAAACGCTACTCCCTTACCCGATGGTGTCAGCATTTTACCCAGTGCTGCCGCCATATCTAATCAAGAAATTCAGGGTTCTTTGGGTTTATTAGCGGGTTTATCGGTATTTTTAGTCTTTGTGGTCATGGCCGTGCAGTATAACTCGCTTATAGACCCTTTGGTGATTATGTTAACTGTTCCTTTGGCCCTAGCGGGGGGGATTTTTGGGCTATATTGGACTAAAACCCCGATTAATGCCATTGTCATCGTCGGGGTGGTTTTATTGGTGGGGATTGTGGTTAATAATGCGATTATTATGGTGGAATTGGCGAATCAATTGCGGCAAGAATTCGGTTTTACTCGACTACAAGCTATTTTAAAGGCCGCTCCCCAACGTTTACGACCGATTTTAATGACTACCGTGACCACGGTTTTAGGTTTATTTCCCCTCGCTTTAGGATTAGGAGAGGGGGGAGAATTCCTGCAACCTTTAGGAATTGTCGTTTTTTCGGGTTTGTCTTTAGCAACTCTGTTAACTCTGTTTATTATTCCCTGTTTTTACGTTTTATTCTCTAGAAAATAATCTTCTTGGACAGTGGGAAGTGGGGTAGTGGGGAAGTGGGGAAGTGGGGAGAATAAATAAAAAAGTCTCCTGACTCCTATCTCCTATCTCCCGACTCCCGACTCCTGACTCCTGACTCCCGACTCGGAGAATACTGTCTCCTAACCCAATGTTGACCAAAGATAAGCAAAAATTATTTATTGACTCCAAAAACTTGAGAATATTTAAATTAACATTTCGCAATATTTATAAATTCTTAAGAATTAATTGAGAAAGATTTTTATTTAACAACGATGTTGCAATGGTTACAGCGATTTGATAGAATTTCATAGTGGTTTATTATGTGCTTTTTTGGGCGGCAATGGCTGAAACCCTTGCCACACCTAGAAGGTGATCCTAATTAAGACGGGTAAATCAGTCAATTTCACCCACAACGATGATCTTTTTTTTGTGTAGTTTTATTGCAAAAAAAAAGTTTTTTTGACAAAAACCACAAAGTATGAATTATGAATTATGAATTATGAATTATGAAGTGGGGAAGTGGGGAAGTGGGGAATTTCAACTAAAACCCTAAAACCCTAAAACCCAATCACCCTATCACCCTATCTCCTGGCTTCTAACCCGACAAAAAACCTTTTCGGCCAACCCTAAGTTAAATAAGCGATAGTTACCCCCGAACCGCCCTCATTTTGGGGTGCTAATTGAAAGCGTTTTACCTGGGGATGACGGGATAAAAAATCGTGAACACCTTGACGCAATTTTCCCGTCCCTTTACCGTGAATAATCCATAATATACCCGATGGGGTAGCCCTGACGATCGCCTGTTCGATATCCGTTTCTGACTCTGCCACCCTGGAACCGCGAATATCGACGGTATTATTAGAAGTACGAATTAAAGGAGTCTCCTGGGGTTTTGTGGGAGTTTGGGGCAAATTTTTGGCAGGTTTTGGCACAGTTTCCACTTTTTGACCATCCAAAGACTCAATCTGATCTAAGGGTAGGGTCATCTTCATCATACCGAAACGCAGGGAAATCTCGTCTGATTCTGGTGAAATTGCTAAAACTTCGGCAGTTTGTCCCAAATTGGGCAAGCGTACCCTTTCCCCCACTTGCGGACGATAATTAACCTTAGTTTTTTCCGTTTTTGGTAATAACCTTTCTGCGATCGCAGTTAATTCCTCTGTGGCTTTTTGAGCATCTCTACCGGTTTTTGTTCCCGCTTGCAATCGGCGAATAACCTCATTAATCTCTGCTTTTGCCGATAATAAAGCCTTTTGTATTTCCTGGTCTTGATAACGCTTTAATTCTCGCTCTCTCTCCTGTAGAGAATTGGCCCGCGTGGACACCTCTGTATAAAATTTCTCCGTTTGTTGGAGTAATTGACTAGCTTCTTGAGCTTTTGACTCCTGTTCCCGTCTTTGCGCTTCCAAACCAGCAATTACTTGATTTATCTCCTCCGATAACCCCCCCAGATGATTTCTCGCTTCGGCCACAATTTCGGGATTCAATCCCAAACGCTGGGCAATAGTTAAAGCATTAGAACGGCCCGGAATGCCCCATAATAGTCGATAAGTGGGGGAAAGAGTGCGATCATCAAACTCTACCGAGGCATTTTCAAAGCGAGAATCTCGATACTTCAACGCTTTTAATTCCCCGTAGTGAGTGGTAGCCACCGTCAGTAAACTATGATCGGCGAGGTATTGTAAAATAGCGATCGCTAAAGGACTTCCCTCGGCCGGATCCGTACCTGCTCCCACCTCATCGAGTAAAACCAAGGAACGAGAATTTAAAGCCGCTAAAATGCGAACAATCCGGCGAATGTGACCCGAAAAAGTCGATAAACTCTGTTGTAAAGACTGTTCATCCCCGATATCGGCTAAAACCTGATCGAACCAGGGTATCTCTACCGGTTCCCGCGCTGGAATAAACAGGCCCGCTTTCGCCATTAAAGCCGCTAATCCGAGAGTTTTTAAAGTAACGGTTTTTCCGCCGGTATTTGGTCCGGTGATGGCAACAACGCGAATTTCTGGGCTAATCTGCACATTTATTGGTACGACCTCCCCCCCCTGTTCGTGGTGTTTTTGCCACCAGAGCAAAGGATGGCGCAAATTCCGTAAAGTAATCGTTTCCGAACCATCGATAAAGTGGGGGGGATTACCCTCTAACCATAAACTGTAACGGGCCCTAGCGGTGGCCAGATCGAGCCTAGTAGCGATCGCTAGTAAATATTCTAAGTCCTCAAAGGCTTCGGCGATCAGATTACTTAACTGCCGCAGGATTTTTTCTTCTTCGATTTGTTCCAGACGACGATATTGCCGCAGTTGATTGCCTTGGTCAACGATAGAGTGAGGTTCAATGTAAAAAGTCGCCCCTGTGCTGGAAGTATCGTGAATTATCCCGGGTATTTGCTCTTTTTGCGCTGCTTTGACGGGAATCACCCAGCGGTCGCTTCTTTGGGTAATCACCGCTTCTTGGATAGCACCGCCCTGTTTTTGCATGATATCCTGTAATTTTCGGTAAATACGCTCTCTAATCACCTTCATTTGTCCCCGAATTTCGCGTAATTGGGGACTAGCGCGATCAGATATCCGGCCATCTTCATCGATACAACGGTGTATTTCCTGTTCTATCTCTGGATAGGTGCGAATTTCCGCTACTAACTCTTTTAAAACCGGTATATCTTCTTGTTCGTCAATTAAACGGCGTAAACGTCGCACTCCCGCTAAAGTCGTGGCAATATTTAAAAGTTCCTGTCCCGATAATAAACCCCCCAGATGCGCCCTTTCTAGGGCATCACCGATGTCGGTAATCCCATCAAAGGAAAGACGACTATCTAATTTTTGTTCTAAGCTATAAACTTCTTTGGTTTGGCAGAGTAGGTTTAAACTTTCCTCTTTGCTTTCTGGTAATGGCAATTGACGAATTGCGATCGCACCGAGTTTAGTCGCTGCAAAAGTAGCTAGGTGTTGACATAGCCGCGGCCATTCCAATAATTCTAGGGTTTCGTCTTGAATCAATTTTGTAGTTTTTTATAATACGCTTTGTATTTCTAGTCTAACCAGATTTGGCCTGATTTTTACAGGAGTGGGGTGTGGGGTGTGGGGTGTGGGGAGATGGGGGGATTTCAACTAATACCCCAAAACCTTAACCCCCCAAAACCCTAACACCCAACCCCTAATCTGTATCTAAATTCCTTTCTGGAGAGAGAATTGCACCTGTTTAAATTCTTGTTTTAAACGTTGTTTGAGTTTGTCGGGGATGGGACGGGAACCGTAGGCGGTATAATAACCTGCCAGAGAGTTTAAGGCTGTTTGCATAGTAGTGAAAGAACGCAAACCCCCGGATTTTTTATCTCGTCGGTAGAGGGAGATGTAATCGTTGATTTGTTCCTTTGCTTGCGACTCAACTGCCGCTTTATTCGGATCATCTTTGACTAAATCAAGGGCTGTGGTTAAAGTTTCAATCACCGTCAGGGTATCTTTTCCATAATTGCCCGTTAACCCCGAACTACTAGAACAACCCATCAATCCGATGACAAGGACGAGAACCAAAGCTAATAAGCGAGAAATGTAAGGTTTTAGAGACATATTTTCGATACCATAAGTTAATCCCAAGTCACCTTATCCTATCAGGAAACCGTGACCAGTTCCCTAGGAGAGTCAACCGGCTGCAAAAATCAGGGGTCAACCCGGGGGTAAATAGCCAAAATATAGGCTTTTTTGACGGTAAAAGCCCTATTTTTGCCTAAAAGTTGCGATGCCATCAACCCGGAGGGAGTTGATTCTGGACTAATTCGGGCCGCGATCAGGCACTGGTGGCGGTTTCAGGGTCGATCGAGATTGGACTTTGCGATCGATTAATCTAGAAGATAAAAATTCGCCGTTGCTTTCGTCCCATTTCGGAAGAAAGAAAGTTAAATTTTGTCATCTTTGGGCCGCTCAAGCTGGAACTAGGGTGAAATAGGCAGTTTGACGGTAAAGCTTGTTCCCTCACCCACTTGGCTATCTAGGGTGATTTCGCCACGGTGGAGTTCGACGCATTTTTTAACCACTGCTAACCCCAATCCCGTGCCAATAATATTTTCCACATTCTGACCCCGATAAAAGGGTTCATAGATCTTACCTCTATCTTCCTCGGCAATGCCGATCCCGTGATCCCGGACTTGAAAAACAATGCGATCGCTATCTTTCCCCAAAATCAAACTAATCCCTGCTCCCGTGGGGGAATATTTAATGGCATTTAAGAGTAAATTAGTTAAAATCGAGTAGAGCAGTTTCTCATCTAGATAAGGACGGCTCATCAATCCCTGACTGACAAATTTAATCGGGGTATTATTTTTATTAATAAATTGAAAATCCTCGACTAAATTTAAACAAAAAGCTTCAATATCGAGCGGCTCTAGCCGACAACTTAGATTTCCAGATTCTGCCCTTGTTAAAATTAAAATATCTGTTAAGAATTGATTCATTAGCTTGACAGAAGACTGGATTCTATATAGGTTTTTTCTGCTCGACTGATCTGCATCTTTTAAGCCACTTTCTAATAACTGGGAGGCGGAAAAAATAACGGTTAAAGGGGTTCTAAACTCATGGGATATCATTGAAAAAAGCTGAATTTTTAGATCAGAAAGTTCTTTTTCCTGTAGTAATAAACGATGAATTTTATCACTTTTTTGTCGCCGTTTCTCTTGCCAAAAAACTAAAAAATAAACTCCGCAAATAATCCCAAAACTGATAAAAGTTCCCAGTAACCCCAACAGAGAATTGTCGCGGATACTATCCCTAGAACTAGCGATGCTACTTCTTAAATTCCTTTTCTGACTAGCTTGTAAATAGGTAAGAAGATTTTGAAACTTATCCCGGATATCGACACTTTTAACCGTGATTGCATCTTGAAAAAGATCATCGGATTGATCGGATTTATAGGTAGCGATCGATTGATTAAATAGAGCAATTCGCCGATACATTAAATCCCCGATCTGAGTGACCATTTCCCGCTCGAAATCCGTGCCATTTTCTAATTGTTTAGCCAGGAGTTGCCAGTTAGATTGCATCAAAGCGATCGCCCGACGATGACGGCCCAATTCCCTAGGGCTGCCAGTTTTGATATAATCCCGTCTTCCCGATTCGGCCACCGCCATGTTAGCGTAAAGATTAGCGAGATTATCGATGATCTCGTAGGTAACTTCCACCTCAGCAGCGCGCTGACGCAGGGCGAGGGTATTGCGATAGGAAACTAGGCTAATAGTTCCCATCAATAAGACAGTTAGCCCGAAACCTCCCGCGATCCATTTTCCTTGTTTGAGCCAATTCATCAGCAGTTAACTGACACTATTTCCAGCTTACTCTATCTAAATGGAGCAAGAGGACTCCCGTTAAATTTCTCCTTAATTAAAAATATACCAGAAATTAACGGGAGATGAATTGCCCCCAGAATCTAAACTAACGCGACAGTGTTTCCTAATAAGGAAAGGCTTGATTCTCAAGGTATGTATGAGCTTGACATATTTAAGCGGTAAGTGTTATACTGAAAAGATAGCACAGATGGGATCAGGCTGATGTTAAATGTTTTAAAAGTGAGAATATACCCAAACAAAAAACAGGAACTAGCCTTAGCTAAAAACTTTGGTTGCGTCCGTTTTGTTTGGAATTACTACTTAAATAAAACTAACAATCAGTACCTAGAGACTGGTAAAGGAATGACCTACTGTGACATGGCAAAAGACCTTACCCAACTCAAGAAACAACTGGATTTTGAATGGTTAGCTGAGGCTACTGCTGCTACCTTGCAGCAATCATTGAAAAACTTAGAATCTGCTTTTAAGAACTTCTTCTCAAAAAGAACAAAATTCCCTAAATTTAAAAGTAAGCACAAAAAACAATCAATCCGTTATCCTGAAAGTTGTTCAATTAGAAATAAGGGAATTAAGCTACCTAAATTAGGGGTTGTAAAAGCTAAGATTTCTCAAGTAATAAATGGTAAGATTAAATCCGTAACTGTTTCTAAAACCAGTACAGATAAATATTTTGCTGCCATCTTGTTTGAGATGGATGACTCAACAACCATTGAAAAACTAAAAATATCAGGGATAGACCTAGGTTTATCTTCTTTAGTTACGGTTTTTGATGGTGAAACAACCTACAAGATTGACCCAATCAAACCTACCAGAAAATATGCTAAACGTTTAAAGCGGAGACAACAAGCATTGTCTCGTAAAGCCAAGGGGTCTAATAATCGCCAAAAAGCCATTAAGGAGGTAGCCAAGGTTCACGAAAAGATAGCAAATACTAGACAGGATTTTCTTCATAAACTCTCCAGAAAGTTATGCGATGAAAACCAAATCGTTGTAGCCGAGAATCTGAATATTAAAGGGTTAGCAAGGACTAAATTAGCCAAATCAATACATGACGCTGGTTTTGGTATGTTGCTTAATTTCTTGGATTACAAGCTAGAAAGAGAGGGAGGAAAACTTGTAGAAGTTGACAGGTTTTATCCGAGTACAAAGCTCTGTTCTTGCTGTGGATTTAAAAATGATTTGTTGACTCTCAGTATTCGTGAATGGATTTGTCCAGAATGTAAGACGCAGCACGATAGAGATGAAAACGCCGCCAAGAATTTAAGGGAAGAAGGTATGAGAATACTGTCAACAAATACCGATGGACAGTCGGAATTTCAAGCTTGGGGAGAAACTGTAAGACTCGTTGGTACTTGTACCGAAAAGCGGGTTTCTGTGAATCAAGAATCCCCTGTCACAGCGTCAGCTTAACGGCGGGAGTGTCAACTCTAGACCATGCGAATTTTAGTAGTAGAAGATGATATGCAACTAGCCGAGATTTTGCGAGAGGCATTGAGCGAGCGACAATACGTTGTCGATGTGGCTAGAGACGGAGAAGAAGGCTGGAATTGGCTAGAATTAGGCAAATATGACCTTTTAGTTCTCGATGTCACCCTGCCCAAATTAAGCGGAACTTTGCTCTGTCAACGTCTGCGACGAGCGGAATCCCATCATCCCGTCTCTGCTAATGCCACCGTTCCCGTTTTATTATTAACCGCAAGGGATACGGTAATCGATAAAATCGACGGATTAGACGCAGGGGCCGATGATTATGTCACTAAACCCTTTGATTTGGGCGAATTAATGGCGCGGATTCGGGCCTTGATCCGACGCGGTAGCAGCACCAGCAGTATTTTATTATCTTGGGGGGGTTTGCAGTTAAATCCCAGTACCCACGAGGCCAGTTATAACGGTCAACTTCTTTCCCTCACCCCCAAGGAATTCGCTCTCTTAGAATTACTTGTTACCCATGGACACCGGGTCTTAAGTCGATCGGGTATTATTGAGCGAGTTTGGTCTTTGGACGATTCTCCGGCCGAGGAAACCGTTACTTCCCATATTCGCGGTCTTCGTCACAAGCTAAAATCCCTCGGTGCGCCGGAAGACTTTATTGAAACCGTTCACGGTCTTGGTTATCGTTTAAAATAATAAACTAAGACCCATCTTAACCGCCTATCCTTAGATTAGCTGAATCTCCCCCCCTTGCCCCTAGGGCTGTTTCATTTAAATTAAGTACAGCTGATTTTGAGTCAATAAATTTGACTGAAGACTCTCAAGTTTATCTTTCTCTAACCAAAAGAGTTAGTCACAATAATTAATCTTTAATCTTCTGCCAATATTTATTACAAATAGATTGATAAAGGTTATCAAGCCACTAAAAGCCTATCTCTCGTGAAATTACCTGAGAGTACATCCTGTTAATTTAGCTAATTTTTCTGCTTCTTACGTCGATAAAACTATCAGTTTTTTCCAACGTTCAGCTAACCACCTCTGTCCCTCCGTTATTGAGAGAAAACCCAAACCTCTGAAAAGATTCAATCCTATAGTTGTGAGAATTGACCAATTGCTTGCTGCTTGAAAATCACTTATCTCGCTTTTATCTTCCTCAAAAATTACATCTTTTACCCAATGTAACTGATTTTCTATTTTCCAATGTCCTCGAATAATTTCAGCAAATACTTGGGCGGATGCGGTTAGGCTACTGATATAGTAAGCTGTTTCTTCATAAGTTTTATCCCCGCGACTACCCCTTCTTTCTACTTGAAAATTCGGCGCAGATTTTCAAACCCTTGTCTTTCATTTTTCCTCACTTTAAAAACTTCTATTTTTCTTGATATTTTTCGTCCATAACTATTATCTTGCTCAAGAAAAAAATTGGCTGGCTTTGAGGAACTACTCAGGTCTTGAATTCGCTGATCAAGATTTTTCTGATTTCCTTTAACCGTGATAACATAATCATTTTTACTCTTGATTATTAAGCTGATTGTTTTTTTCTGACAGTGTAAAGCATCGCCAGTAAATACTTTATTTGGGAGAGAGCAATCCTCGATTATAGCTTGACCTTCCTCGATTGCAGACCCTTTTTTATTTTCGATTCTTTTTAAGTGTAATACCAAGCCACTTTCTTGACTAAACAATGAGACAAATATCGTAAATTTTTGGTGAGCATTGTTAGGATTCTCTAGGGTATTTCTGAGACTTTTTCCATCTATGCCTAGCCAATTTATATCGGCTCTTTGTCCATATTCTTGTAATGCACATTCATTAATTACTCTTAACAAACTCTGCCATTCAATTCCCATCATTACCCTTCTAATTGTTGAATAGGATGGGACTCTTTCTGGAATTATGTTAAATTCTTGACTGAGCCTGTGCCGACCCTTCGACTTGGCTCAGGGCAAGTTATTTTTAGCAAACTCTCCTAGCTCTCTATAACCTGAGTATCCTAGCATTGTTCCCAGTATTATTACTACTAATACTATCCATAAAGGGTGTCTTTTTCCTTTATCTTTCCGAAAGTCCTTGACTTGTTTCAGTTTTTCTATTAAGCTCAACATATATTTTAAAGGTTGGCGGTCACTCCTCATTTTACAAAGACAGTGATCGCTTTTTTCTTAGCATAATCTGATAGTTTCATGTGAACTGCAATGTAAACTTGTACTAACTATATTAGCAGTTGTTTGCAGTCATTTGCATATATTTTTTACAAAACTTTACAATACTAAATCCGTTGAGTATAGGCTACATATCAGGAGAGGCACTGACTTGAAAATAGAAGCTGAAATAACGCAAATTCGTCAATCAGAATATTTTCATGTTTGGCGGTGCCAACTTTGGCATCAGGACTGACTTCTAACCCAATGTTGGCCAAAGATAAGCAAAAATTATTTATTGACTCCAAAAAATTGAGAATATTTAAATTAACATTTCGCAATATTTACAAATTCTTAAGAATTAATTGAGAAAGATTTTTATTTAACAACGATGTTGTAATGGTTACAGCGATTTGATAGAATTTCATAGTGGGTTATTTTGTGCTTTTTTGGACAGCAATGGTTGAAACCCTTGATAAACCTACAGGGTGACCCTAATTAAGACGGGTAAATCGGTCAATTTCACCCACAACGATGATCTTTTTTTTGTGTAGTTTTATTGCAAAGAAAAAGTTTTTTTGACAAAAAGCACAAAGTATGCAGTAGTAGTTATGGCTGGCTGAATAATGCTAAAACCCTTTTAAAATAAGGCTTTTGACCTGTTAAAATCCGATGTTCATGCTGCGAAAATAGGATTGAGACCTTCAACAACCTTGCATTATCCTTCTTCTAGTACAAAACCTGATACAAAAAAGGAAGGCAACAAAGCCTGAAACTCTTGCCTCCTGCCTCCTGCCTTGAAAGTGGGGAGATGGGGAAGCTGTCTCATCACCCCACTTCCCTATAACCCTATCACCCGACGACTGATCACTGAATTTACCGTTTAGCGGCAACAATGGCAAAAACGGTGGTATGGGGATCATCTTTTAAAGTCACCCCTTCCGGCATTTTTAAATCACCCACGAGCAGGGATTGCCCCACACCGATCCCCGACACATCAAATTCGATCACTTCCGGGATATTATCGGCAATACAGGAGACATTAACTTCGTTAACGAACTGTTCGATTAAACCGCCCTGTTTGGTTCCGATCGCTTCTCCTATGGCTTTAATGGGAACAACGATATCGAGCTTACCGTGGGCAGACACCGAGAAGAAACTGAGATGATAGAGATTTCTTTTCCAGGGATGAGATTGCACCTCTTGGATCAAAGCCTTTCCCGTCCAGGGCATTTCGGGAACATTCACATCCACCAGGGTATTATTTACCGAAGCCTTTTTCAGTAGGGTTAAGGCCGCTTTTTCTCCCACCACGAGGGAAACCGATTCCGTGCCGTTGTGGCCGTAGAGAACCGCTGGGATCAAACCCTGACGACGTAGGGCCCTGGGGTTAATATTTTCGGGTCTTTTTTGACATTCAACGCTAACTTGCATAGTTGACTAATCCTCTTTAGCAATGATTTAAAATTCGTAATTATCCCAAGGTGAGCCATTTTCGTCCAAAAGAGCGCGTTTTGGTCCGTGAATGGGGTCTTCAACGATAATAGTTTGGTCGCGACTAGCTCCTAGGGAGATAATAGCGATCGGTACTTCCATAATCGCCCCTAGGAATTTTAGATAATCGAGGGCCTGTTTAGGCAGCTCTTCCAGACTGCGACAATCACTGGTGGGTTGTTGCCACCCCGGCATCGTTCGGTAAATCGGTTGACAACGGGCGAATTCCCCGGCACTACTGGGTAGATGGCGACAGGTTTTGCCGTCCAATTCGTAGGCCACACAGACCTTGATTTCCTCTAGGGTATCGAGAACATCCAACTTGGTGATCGCTAGACAGTCTAAACCATTGATTCGCACTGCGTAACGACCGATAACCGCATCAAACCAACCACAGCGACGACGACGGCCGGTGGTAGTTCCGAATTCCGCCCCCCGATCGCACAATAACTGCTCGATCTCCCCCTCTAATTCCGTGGGAAATGGACCTTCCCCCACCCTAGTGGTGTAAGCTTTGGCCACACCGATCACTCGATCGATTACCGTCGGACCGATACCAGAACCCACACAAGCACCCCCAGCGATCGGATTGGAGGAGGTAACGTAGGGATAGGTTCCGTGATCGAGGTCAAGTAGGGTGCCTTGGGCCCCTTCAAAGAGAATATTCTTACGCTTGCGGATTGCTTCGTAGATTTTTAGGGAACTATCGACCACATGGGGACGCAGTTTCTCGGCATATTCTAGATATTCCTCGATCACCGTCTTCGGATCTAAAGGCGGTAAGTTATATAACTTTTCTAAAATGACGTTTTTATAATTGGTCGTCCATTCTAGTTTTTGCCGCAGATTCTCGGTATTCATCAAGTCGATGACTCGAATACCGATGCGCTCGGATTTATCGGCATAGGTGGGGCCAATACCCCTTCCCGTGGTGCCGATTTTATATTTACCCCGTTTTTCCTCGGATGCTTGATCGAGCAGCCGATGATAGGGCATAGTGACATGAGCCGTTTGCGAGATATAGAGATTGTCGGTAGTAACATTGAGGGCGTGTAATTGCGCCATCTCTTTGAGTAACACCGAGGGATCTATGACCGTTCCCGAGCCGATTATACATTCCGTATCTGGGTAGAGAATCCCGGAGGGAATTAGATGGAGTTTGAACGTTTGATCATCGACGACGACGGTATGACCCGCATTTACGCCACCTTGAGAACGCACCACCACATCCGCCGATCGACTCAGCAGATCCGTGATTTTTCCTTTTCCTTCGTCGCCCCACTGAGCGCCGATTACAATAACGTTAGCCAAGGTAATCTTAGTCTAGCTAAAGTTCACACAAACTCCTATTATCTCTCTTGGCGAATACAACTGTCAAGTTATCTCTCTTCGCTAATTGCGGGGAGAAGGCGAGGGGAAAACTCGCCTATTTTCAGGGTTTTAAGAGGGAGATTGACCTTCCCGACTGATTTGACGCTCGATAGTTTCGATAGCGGCATTTAATCCCGCTAGACGGGTTTCGAGGTCGTCGCGCATCCATTTGAGGAATGTTAATTTACGCTCTTGATATTCTTGGCGGGAAGTGCTGCCACAGGAAGTGCTGCCACAAGTGTTAAAGAAGAAGGGAAACATAGATCTAAGGGGCCTGCTATAACTCTACGTCTCCTATCTTGACGAAAATTTTTAAAAAAGTCTAACCGTTAAGTCGCCATAATAACCAGAGACCCAACCCAAAACCGAAAAAGTTAGGCAGCCAGGCGGCCAGGAAGGGGGAAAGGGTGGCGGTTAGTCCCAAGCTGCCCACTAAGAAGTTTAAAAGATAGTAGAGAAAAACAATAGCGACGCTGAGACCGAAACTGGTTCCCCGACCGATTCTTTGCGGTAGAGAACCCAAGGCACAGCCGATGGTAGCAAAGACGATGCAGACAAAGGGAAAGGCGATTTTTTGCTGAATTCGCACTTGAAAAAATCTGACTCTCTTATCATCGCCACTGAGTTTGAGCAGTTGCACATATTCGATCGCCTGTGGTATGTTCATCTCGTAGGGATCGCGGCTTTGACGAGCAAAATCGAAAGCGGAGCGAGATAAAGCGATTTTTTCGGCTTTAAAGGGGATAACTTGACTATAGGAGGCGTTAGGGGGGGTTAATTCATAGATAATGCCGTTAAAAAAGTCCCAGACGTTATCGACGGCATTCCAACGGGCCGAATCGGCGATAATAATTTGATTTAATTCTTGTTTTAGCCAACGGATAACGGTGACGGTTTTCATTTTTTCGCCGTCAAATTGTTCGGCATAAAATAAACTTCTTAAATTGCGATTAATCGTACCATTTTCTAGGGTTTTTATTTCATAATCGGGATAATAAAAGTCTTTATTTCGCCAAAAGCTTGCCTCTTTATTAATTTTCTGTACTAAAATTTCTGTGGCTCGATAATTAGCATTGGGAACCACATATTCGTTTAATAAAAATGTCACTACTGTAACTATTAAACTCAGGCAAAAAGTGGGTATAAAAAGACGGTAAAGAGTGACTCCACAGCTTTGTAGGGCAACGGTTTCGCTATCACTACTTAAACGTCCGTAGGTGATTAAAGTGGCTAGTAAAAGAGAAACTGGCAGGGAATAGGTGACAAATTCTGGCACTTTTAACAGGAGAATTTCTAGGGCCGAAGCGAGGGGGAGATTGGCATCAACTACCTGATTAGCTAAATCGGAAAGATTGCCGATCGCTACTCCCAAAGAGGCAAATAAACCAACACTAAATAAAAATGGGGGTAGTAGTTGGCTGATCAGATAGCGATCAATGAGGGCAATACCTCCATTTACCCAGTAAGAAATCTTTTTCTTAATCATTGATTTTGGTTAACTCACTCCTATTTCATCCCATTTCCTAACCCGCAGCCGTCTTGCCTATACCTTCGGTTAGCCTATCATATTTTGTCTTTGACGAAAAACACCGCCAGAAGTTGTATGATTGCGGGGAGAGTGGACAGAAGCAAGGATTTGGGTAAGTGTAGATAATTTTTCTGTTCCTATTCCCCGATCATCCCCAGGTGAATTATGCTGCTAAACTGGCAAACTTTTACTATTCATAAACGAGTACCTTTAACGATTAGTCGCGGCACTACCAGCGAAAATACTAATATTTGGCTGAAAATTAGCCAGGAAAATATCGAAGGGTGGGGAGAGGCGTCCCCTTTTGATATTACCAGCGAGGAGAAAAAACCCGCTAAAATCCTGCAAGAATTAAACTCGATCGCTCCTATTTTACAATCTTTTCATCCCTGTCAACGCCAAGAAATTGAAAAAATTTTATGGCAAAATCAGATATCTTCGGCTACTCGTGCCGCTATTGACACGGCGCTGCACGACTGGTTAGGCAAAAAAGCTAATTTACCTCTTTGGCAAATTTTTGGACTCGATCGCTCTTTAATTCCGCCGGTTTCTGTTACTATCGGTTTAAATTCTCCGGAAAATGTGCAGAAAAGGCTGTTAGATTGGCTAGAAATTGGCGATTTTAGCTTATTAAAAGTCAAATTAGGCTCACCAGACGGTATAGAAGCCGATCAAGCCATAATTCTGGCCATTAAAGAAATTGTCCCCCATTTGCCCCTAACTGTCGATGCTAATGGTGGTTGGACATTTAGGGATGCGGTGAAAATGTGCCAATGGTTAGAGGAAAAAGGCGTTATTTATGTGGAACAACCCCTATCCGTGGGACAAGAACGAGATTTAATTGATTTATACCAAAAATCGCCCCTACCTATCTTCGTCGATGAAAGCTGTTTTTCTAGTCAAGATATCCCGAAACTGGCCGATCGAGTCCACGGCATTAATATTAAACTAATGAAAGCTGGCGGATTAGCCGAAGTGCAGAGAATGATTCATATTGCCCAAGCTTGCCGACTGCAAATTATGTTCGGATGTTACTCTGACAGCAGTTTAGCCAATACTGCCCTAGCACATCTTGGCCCGCTTGTCAACTATCTTGACCTAGATAGTCATTTAAATTTACGCGATGATCCCTTTACGGGATTAAGCTTAGAAAAGGGACGTTTACAACCAAATAATTCACCCGGTTTGGGTGTTAGTTTACGGACAAAAGATGGCTAATTATTTGACTCCTGACAAGAAAGTAGCGATTCTTCTCCACGAAGGAATCAAAGGAACTCGCGGCAAAACTGGGTTAAGTTATCTGCGTTACGGAAAAGCGCAGGTAGTGGCGATTATTGACTCAGAAAGCGCCGGCAGCGCCTTAAAAGAAGTGGCTGGAATCGATCGCCCCTTGCCGATTGTTGCTAGTGTTAGGGAAGCTCTAACCTATCATCCCGACACCCTGTTAATTGGTATCGCACCCTCAGGAGGCATTTTACCCCCCCATTGGCTAGAAGAAATCAAAGAGGCGGTAAAAGCAGGGTTATCCCTCGTTAATGGTCTCCATACACCCCTAAAACCCCTTTTTTCTCAGCTTAAACCGGATCAATGGATTTGGGATATCCGTCTGGAACCCCAAGGCTTAAAAATTGGGCAAGCGCGGGCGAAAAATTTAACCTGTCAGCGTATTCTAACGGTAGGGACGGATATGAGTGTGGGCAAAATGTCCACTAGCATCGAATTACACCGAGTTGCCTCAGAAAAAGGGCTAAAATCGCAATTTTTAGCCACTGGACAGGGGGGAATTATGATCGCGGGAAAAGGTGTACCCTTGGATGCAGTGCGCGTCGATTATGCTGCTGGTGCGATCGAGGCTTTGGTGTTAGAATCGGCGGAAAATAACGATATTTTGTTTATTGAGGGTCAAGGTTCCCTTTTACACCCCGGATCCACCGCTACCTTGCCCTTAATGCGTGGCAGTCAACCGACGGGGTTAATTCTCGTCCATCGTGCCGGACAAATTCATATCAAAGATTTACCCGATATTCCCATCCCTCCCCTAACGGAAGTGATTAAACTCTACGAAATGACTGCCAGCGCTGGGGGAAGTTTTGGAGAGGTGAAGGTAAAGGGGATTAGTTTAAATACTTTTCATCTTAATCCGGAGGCGGCAGTTAAAGCTATAGAAACCGTGCAGGAGGAAACGGGGTTATTTTGTACAGATGTTGTTCGTTTTGGCGGTCAAGGGTTATTATCAGTGATCAGTAAACAGTGATCAGTTAATGACTCCTGTTATCCTAAAAACGGCGATAGATGGGGAGTTTTGCCTTGCTAAATCAGCAAATAGGGATAAAATCAAAACAAATTAGTTTTTCGGCGACCATATCATGTTAACCCCATCGGATAGTAAATTATCTAAGCAGCAGCAGATTCTCTCGGCTGTTTCCGAAGAAGAACAGCTTAAACAGCAACGGATTCAGGAAGTGCTATTGTTAATAGATAGTTTATTCCAAAGAGAGGAAACGACTTTTAGAATTATCATCGACTGTCTTTACGATGTGGGTTCGTTAAATTTAATTAATAAAAAGTTTCATCGTCGTTACTTAAATTTTATTATGAAAGCTATCGCTCGTTTTTCTAAGCCTATATTCAGAATTTATGCTCTCTATTGGGTGAAAAAAAATAGCCCGAAATTAATTACTAATTGGTTGGCTAGTAAGGTTAAATTCTAGCCAAGTAAGTAACTGGTTCTAATTAAATTGAAGATATATCCCCCCTTGATCCCCCCTTAATAAGCTATCCATTAGTCACATCTTTCTTAACATAAAATTTGACAAAAAGAGAAAAGTGTGCAAGATGGCTCAAGGGGGTTCTATGGGGGGACTAATTTGATGAGATAGTTTCCAAGTCTGGCTGATATCATGTAACCTTCGCAGTCCACAACCACTTTTTAAAACAAAATGATAGCGTTCTATCAACCGGGAGTATCTCACCTTTACAATGAGTAGAAATGCTTAATGAGATCAATAAAAAAGTTAAAAAAGGCAACCATTTAGATAGACACAGCGATGACGAAGGACTTGCGGTACATTACCAGATTCCGGGAGCATCTCACCTTTGTAACCCCTAAATCAGATTTTATGTCAAGCTATTTTGAAAGCCTTGCTAGAAACCAGTTTTAGGGACAAGTATAATTACTCACTTGCATAAATGAGATGCTCCCGATTTACACCTGCAACAGATCATAATTCTCCTCAATTGTCTAGAATTATTATGGCAAGAGAAAAACGATTACTACGCTTCCGGTAATCTGACTATCTACTATAACGAAGAACAACTGAAAAAGCGCGATTTCTGCGGTCCTGATTTTTTTGTGGTTTTAGATACAGAAAAACGTCCCCGCAAAAGTTGGGTGGTTTGGGGAGAACAGGGAAAATATCCCAATGTAATCGTCGAGATTCTTTCCGATTCTACGGCCAATATTGACCGCAATAAAAAGAAAATTCTCTACCAAAATACTTTTCGCACTCCTAATTATTTTTGGTTCTATCCTAATAGCTTAGAATTGCAAGGATTTAGACTAATTGAGGGACAATATCAAGCTATTTCTGCCAATGACCGGGGTTATCTATGGAGTGAACAGTTAGGATTATATTTAGGCATATTTGACCGTAAACTGCGTTATTTTACCGCCGATGGTCAATTGGTTCCCACTCCCCAAGAAGCTGAATTACAGCAAAGACAAGCAAAGGAACAGATTCTTTTAGAAAAGGAACAGGAACGACAGGCAAAAGAACAGGCTCTTTTAGAAAAAGAACAAGAACGACAAGCCAAGGAAAGATTAGCGGCAAAATTACGAGAATTAGGCATCAATCCCCAGACAGTTTAGCCGGTTAAAATCTGCAAACAGCACTCGATAACCCCTTGAGTTACAATTATCTTGATTTGACTGGATAGACCCGAATGCAACTCACTCCCGAACAATACAAAGAAAAAATGCAGCGCCGCAAGGCAATCCAAGAGGAACGTTTAGCCGAAAAAATCGCTGAAAAAGGTTTAATTATCGTTAATACCGGCGATGGCAAGGGAAAAACCACGGCAGCCCTCGGCATGGTTTTACGTTCCCTCGGTCATGGTTACAAAGTGGCGGTGGTACAATTCATCAAAGGTGCTTGGGAACCTGCCGAACAAAAGATTTTTAGTGTTTGGGGGGAACAAATCGAGTTTTATGCTATGGGGGAAGGTTTCACCTGGGAAACCCAAGATAGAGAAAGAGATATAGAGAAAGCCCAAGAAGCGTGGCAAAAAGCCCTAACTTTTCTCGAAAATCCCCAATATAAATTAATTTTACTCGATGAGATCAATATCGCCCTTAAATTCGGTTATCTGGATATTCAGGAAGTTATCGCTGGTTTAGCCCGAAAACCCGCTAATTGTCACGTTATTCTCACTGGTAGAGGAGCTTTACCCGAATTAATCGAGATAGCGGATTTAGTCACAGAAATGAAGTTAATTAAACATCCCTTTCGTCAACAGGGAGTGAAAGCGCAACCCGGCATCGAATTTTAACTACTGCTTAAGCGTTGTACCATTTCTCCCGACAATAATCGATGAGTTTCGGCGAGAAGATAGGGAATTTTATCAGCGTGGGGACTAGCGGCTAAACAGGCAGTTAAATCGAGTTTTTCCACCTCTTTTGCCTGTTGACCGGGGAACCAATGACCCCCATTCCCCAAGAGATTGTATCTGGCCTTGGCAAAGTCGATCATATCGTAGGCGATAGCGAGATTGCGTAACCAGAGGATAGAACGAATATTAATCTGATTGGGGGTATTTTCCCAGCTAGGTAAACCCAAAGACCAAGTTTTTACCCAATTATCGCCTAAACAGTTGATCATCTCCCCTTGCAATCTCTCGATAATTGGCGGTAAAATCTCCTCGGCTCGATCGAGTAAAGGTAAAGTTTTCAGGTGTTCATCAAAATCTGTGGGTTGCGCTGCACCGATACTCAGGGTATGGACGGCCGGATGACTGAGACAGAATAGGTCATTAAAAACCATCGGACTGAGAGGAGAACAGAGAGCCACGAGCTTAGGGGGAGGATTGTAGAGATGGCCGCCCTTATCGGAGGGACTAATGATAAAAACCCCCATATCGTGCTGTTTTGCCGCTTCTATGGCCGGCCAGTTATTCTGAAAAATATAGTACCAGTGCAGATTGAGGTAATCGTAACAATTTGTTGCAATAGTCTTGACAATTACATCAGTTAGTGCATGGGTGGAGAAACCGATAAAACGAACTTTTCCCTGTTACTGTAATTTTTTCGCCTCTTGCCAACAACCGCCCTCGGCCATAGTATAATCGAGAATTTCAGCCGTGTTGATGCCATGGATACCCAACAAATCCACATAATCTAACCGTAAAAATTGCAGGGATTGCTCAAATTTACGGCGAAATTCCCGCACATCTTGACTAGGAGAAACTTTCGTCTGCACGATAATCTTATCCCTCGGTAGTTGCGGCAAAATTATTAGAGAAAAAAGACAAGCACTTTGTTTTAAGGGTAAAAAATGATATGAAGCTAGAAATGCTGGAAAATGGTCAGAGCAAGCTAGGAGCAGAAAAAAGAGAAGTAGAGGTAAGAATCGTTGAGTTTTGTGATCTAGAAAGTCAAAGTGAATTTCGGATAGCGACGGACTTACCCTTAGAAGGAGAAGGGGGGGTACGGGGGGAGAAATTGCCGAAATGTATCGACAAAGATGGCAAATATAACTTCTTTGGAAGTTCTTACAAATGCACCTAAAGCTTGACCGTTTAATCACAAAAAACGAGAGAGGAATTCGGATACAAATTTATAGCTGTATCATCGCTTATTTAATTTTGCAGCTAATAGATATTGAAGAAGTATTTGGCAAAAGCTTATTAGATAAATTGCGCTATTTACAGAGTTTTATGTGTCAACATATCAGCTATGTACACTGGTTTAGGAAAATTGTCTATTCAATCTGAAAAATGGCGTTCTGGGGTTGTCATGTTCTTAAATGTAAAGTTTTGTTACGAGATTCAACATTTCTGGATAATATCATGTCGTTTTAGTATTTGCAGTTCCTTAGCTTCTATCGTTCCTATGTTAAAGAAGTGTGTATTTGATAAGCCGATTCCGTAATGCCAAAGTTCCTTATCTTGTTCCCACCATTTGACAAGCTTGTCGTAATATTCACTATCTGGATTAACGGTTTCTTCAATGCGTATAATTAATCGTGCGATTTCTGAAGCTGTCATCGAAAATTTGGGTCTGAAACCCCGCCGTTTTACGACGGCTTTACCGTTAAATATTAGCGCATTTACACGATATATGCTAAAATGTGAGACATGGAAAAAGCCTATTCTTACCGATTTTACCCAACACCCGAACAAGAGTCGCTATTGCGGCGCACTTTGGGCTGTGTAAGATTAGTTTACAATAAGGCTCTCCATCTCAGAACACAAGCATGGTACGAAAAGCAAGAAAGAGTAGGCTACGCTCAAACTTCTTCAATGTTGACCGAGTGGAAAAAACAAGAAGAATTAGAGTTTTTAAACGAAGTTAGCTGTGTACCCTTACAACAAGGGTTAAGACATTTACAAACAGCTTTTACTAATTTCTTTGCTGGTCGTACTAAGTATCCTAACTTTAAGAAAAAACATCAAGGAGGAAGTGCCGAATTTACCAAATCTGCTTTTAAATTTAAATACAAACAAATCTATTTAGCCAAATGCACAGAACCTTTACCTATTCGATGGTCAAGACAAATACCAGACGGATGTGAACCAAGCACAGTAACAGTCAGATTACATCCTTCTGGACGTTGGCATATCTCAATAAGATTTGATGACCCAACAATTAAGCCATTACCAGTAACAGATAAAGCCATTGGAATTGACTTAGGAATTAGTAGCCTCGTGATTACCAGCGATGGCGATAAAGTATCTAATCCCAAGCATTTTAAGAAACATTATCGGAGACTGCGAAAGGCCCAAAAAAGCCTTTCTAGAAAACAGAAAGGGTCAAAAAATCGGGAAAAAGCGAGAATCAAAGTAGCCAAGATTCACGCTCAAATCACCGATAGCAGAAAAGACCATTTACATAAGCTAACCACTCAATTAGTTCGTGAAAACCAAACGATTGTAGTTGAGAATTTAGCCGTTAAGAATATGGTCAAAAACCCCAAGTTATCTCAGGCAATATCTGATGTAAGCTGGGGAGAAATCACTCGACAATTAGCCTATAAATGCCGTTGGTACGGCAGAAATTACATCGAAATAGATAGATGGTTTCCCAGTTCTAAAAGATGTAGTAATTGCGGGTATATTGCTGAAAAAATGCCGTTAAATGTTCGAGAATGGGATTGTCCAGACTGTGGAACACACCATGACCGAGATATTAACGCCAGTAAAAACATTTTGGCCGCAGGGCTTGCGGTGTCAGTCTGTAGAGCGACCTGATGACCAGAACAGAGTAAATCTGTTAAGGCAGGTGCGAAAAATCCTTCGGGAAAGAAGCAGAAACTCAAATCGTGAGGTTTGGGAATCGCCGTCCGTTTACGGCGGTGAGGATGTCAAAAATATCCTCAGTGGTGCAGAAAACCTATCAAAGACTTGCTGTACAAGGAGTCCGAATTAGATAGCGGGTTGGCAGGAGGAACAACTTTATGAGATGCTTAAGTTCCGCAACTAAAAGACATCGCTAGGTCAGCCTTGGTCTTTGGATACTAAACTATTTGAACCACTAAGTCAATCAGGGTAAGCGCTTCTTAACAATCCTTGACAAAATGAACTTTATGTGAGTTGCTTATCCCATTTTTCTTTATTAGTGGCAGGCATCCTACACGCCTTTCCCTTTTTGGGAGAGGGGTTGGGGGTGAGGGTAATTAACCATCTCTGCCATTACTTTAGAAAAATGGTAAGTAGGTGGGTGGAATTAAATATAAAATGAACGTAGGTTGGGCTGAAGCATGAAACCCAACTCCCGCTCATGTTACGCTACCGCTAACCCATCCTACAAATAATTGTGCCTACCTACTTATTATGGCCTTTTGTCAACGGGGAAGTCCAAATATTCAGCCAACCCTAAATAAATCCGAGCGAGAATCATTCTCAATGGGGGGAAAACTTCTGGGGAAGAAATTAGAAAACATCACCTAGACGGGCATATTCTAAAATTGACTGGCTGAGAGCATCGCGATCATCGCGGCTGAGATAATAATTCCGGCCGCCGATATCATTGAGAAATCGCAGTAGGGCAAGACAAGCGGACTCTAGATCCGCCCGGTGTCGGGCAGCCGCTAAAGCTTGTTCAGAGGTGGCATAAACTAGGCAATCGCTAATTCCTTCCCTGCCATCCACTCGCCAACATTGAAAAGAATAACCCTGCATTTCTAGGATCAATTCAATCTGCCAGCCGTGATAGTCAAGTCGCGTATAAATCATCTCAAGCAGCCCCGTTTAGGAGAGGAAAGTCACAGGTTTGACCGCTCTGATTGTCTAGAAGTCCTGCACCTGTCTAACTTTCTAATTTAATGGATGATTATGGAAACCCGCTGCAAACTTCGTGCAGATTTCGTGCAGAAATGATTTTGTCTACTGTCCCAAGGCAGATAAGCCATTAAGCATTTAAATTGCTTGTTGAGATGAGGCAAGAGGCAACAGGCAAGAAGCAAAACCCCCCTCAAACCCTAGGGCTGTTTCATTCTCCCATCAGAATATCAAAAGTAAAGACGATCACTCTCAACCGAATCTTTTAGATTTAGGAGTAGCAATTACGGCGGGGCAATCAGTGGTTATGCCAAAATAGAACCGAAAATTTCAGGTACTTTAGCGGAAACAGCAATCGCCGTGGCTTTAATGCCGCCAGTTTGTCCGATTGGTTTAGGATTATCCCAAGGGAATTGGGTGCTGAGTTGGGGGGCAACTCTGTTATATATTACCAATTTATTAGGCATTGCTCTCTCCTGTTTGTTGGTATTTTTGCTGGCAGGTTATTCTAATTTTCATCGGGAGCGTAATGCGATAGTTTTAACTTCTATCCTGACAGCAGTTTTGCTAATTCCATTAGGAATAAGTTTTGCAACTCTGTCCAATCAAGCTCGCTTAGAAAGGCTGCTCAAAAAAGCTTTATTACAACGAACGATTACTTGTCAACGGGCAGAATTATTGGAATCTTCGATTAATTGGCTCAAGCAACCTCCCTGGGTGAGATTAGTAGTGAGAACCTCCGAAAGTATTACCCCCAGACAGGTAGAATTGTTGGAAGAATTCATTACTAAGGAAATGGGGCGACCTTTTCAATTAAATGTCTTGGTTTCTAAGGTTAATGAAGTTACTGCCCCAGAATAAAGTCGAAAAAATTAGCGCAAGTAATGACAAACAAGGATTAATTCGCTATCTTAATGTTGGATATTTAATCTATAGGTAGGGTTCAGGTGAGTAGTGGCAATCGACCAGAAAGTACGGCTTATGTGCGGATAATTAAGCAATCTTGGCAAACGGGGAAATTAGAGGGAGAAGTGCGGACGGAACAATATCAATGGCGGTTTCAATGGCATTTTCTTCAAGGTAAGTTATTAGTACAACCGTCCCTAGGTAGGGCTTTGATTTTTGAACCCTTGAATCGGTTTTTAGAACGCTACGATTATCAATTAGAACCGGGAGGAGATTATCAATTTACAGTGCGATCAAAATTGTAAAGATGGGGTATTGAATTACAGCTTTTCTCCTCAAGATGGAGTTTAACCTAATTTGGCCTCATCGGCCGATGACCGACTCCCTAAAAGGAAAATTTTGTACCTCATCATTAAGATAACAGCCTATTGATCAAGAGAAATTGACGGTTGAGGGACAACCCGGCCGAGATACTAGATTTTTATAGGAAGTTTTTTGATTTAAATCCCACCGGTTAGGCTAAAATTCGGCCATAGCAAAGCGTTATATTAACGATAAGAATTTTTAGGAACAAGGGAAATGACGCAAGGACAGAAGGTTTCAGTGGGTATTGTCGGCGCTTCCGGATATGGTGGCGTACAGTTGGTACGTTTGCTCAAAGAACATCCCTTAGTAGAATTAGTCTATCTGGGGGGCGATAGTAGTGCGGGGAAACCCTACAGTGATTTATATCCCCATCTCGGTCATAGTATTAATCTTAATGTGGAGGCGATCGATTTAGACATAATTGCCTCCCGTTGTCAAGTGGTTTTCTTGGGTTTACCCAATGGTTTAGCCTGTGATTTAGCCCCTCCTTTGCTCGCTAAAGGCTGTAAAGTCTTGGATCTGTCGGCAGATTATCGTTTTACTAGCCTAGAAACCTATAGTAAATGGTATGGCAAGGAACGTCAGGATCAAGCGATCGCATCTACGGCTGTGTACGGTTTACCAGAACTTTATCGGGAAGATATTAAAAATGCCTCTTTGATCGGTTGCCCCGGATGTTATCCTACTGCTAGTTTAATGGCGATTTCTCCCCTGTTAAAACAGGGTTTAATTGTCCCGGAAACCACGATTATCGATGCCAAATCGGGAACTTCGGGAGGGGGAAGACAGGCTAAGATTAATATGTTATTGGCAGAAGCAGATAGTTCGATCGGGGCCTATAATGTAGCGGGAAAACACCGTCATACTCCCGAAATCGAGCAGATTTGCGGTGATTTAGCTGGTCATGAGGTGCGCGTCCAGTTTACTCCCCATTTAATGCCCATGGTTCGGGGTATCCTGTCCACAGTTTACGCAACTTTGCGGGATCCCAATCTGGTGCGGGATGATTTGATCACTATCTACAATGCTTTTTATCGCGCTTCTCCCTTTGTCAAAATCCTACCCGGGGGAGTCTATCCACAAACTAAGTGGGCCTGTGGTACTAATTTATGTTATCTCGGTATTGAAGTGGATCCGAGAACCGATCGGGTGATAGTGATGTCAGCGATCGATAATTTAGTTAAGGGACAATCGGGACAAGCGGTACAATGTCTCAATCTCATGATGGGTTGGGAAGAATCCCTTGGTTTACCGCAAATGTGTTTTTATCCTTAAAAATTCCTGGATGCGTTTAACCACGCATCCTTTGCTCAATTTCGGGAAAAACTGGCAAAATTTTGTCACTATGATTGGGATGCGATGTTTACCGATTGGCAGCAAAGACAAGGAGAAAATGGCAGAAAAGTAGTCAGTTTATCGGCAAAAGTGAATATAAAACCTTGCTAAAGTTCCTCACCACCAAACTAAATTTGATTGTCAAGTTGATATCAACCCCTTAGAAACCTTGACTTATTCGACTGGGATCACCTAGAAAGGATCTTTCAGGAATCGATCCTTTAGTAGCTTCTGGGAGAATTTGCCAGTGTTGATCTAAAGCTTGTAACACCCGGTCCTGCTGATTTCTGAATCCCTCGATATTGCTACTACCAGCATTCATAATTACAAACCAAACTTTACCCCTTTCTTGGGTGGGAATTTCTCCGGCTAAGGCGCTAACTTGGGCCAAAGTTCCAGTTTTAATCACCACTCCTTTAGGAATGGCCCGCCATTGCATAGTTCCTTTGGTATCGCGTCCCCCCACCGGAAATAAATCAGCTACTTTGATCGGTTGATTGGCTAACTTGCGATCCAATGCTTTGAGAATCTCAATAACTGCCCGGGGAGACAAGCGATTTTCTACCCCCAATCCCGAACCATTAATTAATTGAATTTCCTCCGCTCCTACCCCAGTAATTTTAGTATTAATTGCGTCCACTGCCGCGGGACCACCGAGCAGTTCCGCTAACATTTCTGACATGACGTTGTTACTATAAATATTCATCTGACGCAACAGTTCCGTTAAAGTTAAGGACTGATGACGCAATAATAATCGGGCATTTTCGGGGCGAATTTGACTGGCTCGAACCATGCCCAAAATCTTCACCTGTGGGGCTTGTGTGCCGCTAGGAAGGCTCTTAAAAGCTTTTTGGGTTTCTTTTGACCATTTCGATTGATTAAGCCCAATTTTCAGCAATTCTCCCGCTTTGAGGGGATCGGTTTGAAAATTCATGGCGAATTTACCCGTAATGATCAGATCGCCTTTGACCTGACGGATACCTAATTGATCGAGGCCATTGCCCACTGCGATCGCTTCTTCCCAGACAAACAGAGGATCCCCTGACCCTTCAATAATTAAATCTCCCTCCAACACCCCGTTTTTAAGCTCTCCCGTGGTGTAAAAACGAGTAGCAAAACGATGATCGAGGGGCCAGGTTTCCACGGCGGCAAGAGTAGTGGCGATTTTAGTTAAAGAAGCCCCCGAAGCGGGCAGATTACCCTGATGATCGGCTAAATCAGCCCATTCCGTCTCAATTAAGACCCGTTGTTGACTAGAGTTTAAACCTTTTTTAGCCAGGTCTTGCAGATAATCGGCCACGATCGCCGCTACCCGGGGATCGGGAGCGGTGGGAAGGTCAAAAATAGGTTGATTTTGCCAAGAAATTAGGGGAATATTGGCGATCGGTTGGGATTGCCCCCCCAGCCAACCGAAGAGAAAGCCGAAAACTGCCAAATTAAAAACTGAGAACATCTTTTCCTTAATCGCAATGATGCCTTATTGTATAGAGATGATTGGTAATTTTTAACAATTGCTCGATCAGAAAACACTAATCCTCGATCGGCCAGCTTTTCTCAAGAGCTGCCGCTCAACTTATTAAAGATTTCTATCCCACTGACTCAATGGCAGAAACGGCATTAAATCGGGCAAGAATCGCGGTAGATGCGATGGGAGGTGACCACGCTCCCAACGAGATCATCGCGGGATCGATGCGAGCTTCCGAAGAATTAGATGTAGAAGTATTATTAGTCGGCGATTCTGAACGGATTGAGGCTTATTTCCAGCATCATCCCCGTCCCAAGAATCTCACGATCGTCCACGCGGAGGAAGTGGTGGCCATGGACGAAGAACCGATCACCGCTATCCGTCGTAAACCGGCGGCCTCGATTAATGTGGCCATGGATTTAGTCAAACAAAATCGCGCCGATGCGGTGGTGTCCGCTGGTCACTCTGGAGCGGCGATGGCGGCGGCGTTGCTGCGTTTAGGTCGTTTAAAAGGCATCGATCGCCCGGCGATTGGTGCGGTGCTGCCGACGATGTTGGCGGGTAAATCGGTGATTATCCTCGATGTCGGGGCGAATGTGGACTGTAAACCCAAATATTTAGAGCAGTTTGCCCTAATGGGGACAATTTACAGTAAATACGTTATGGGTGTTGAAGAACCGCAAGTCGGTTTACTCAATATCGGCGAAGAAGCCAGCAAAGGTAACGATCTCGCCCTAAAAACCTACGAATTATTAGAAAATAACCAGCAAATTCCTTTTATCGGCAATGCTGAGGGCCGGGATGTGCTATCGGGACAATTTGATGTGATCGTCTGCGATGGTTTTGTCGGTAATGTCCTGTTAAAATTTGCCGAAGCGGTGGGAGGGGTTATCCTACAAATTCTCAAAGAGGAATTACCTAGGGGGATACAGGGTAAAGTCGGGACGGCTTTAATTAAACCCAATCTTAAACAGATCAAACAACGCATGGATCATGCGGAACACGGTGGTGCGCTCTTATTTGGAGTCGATGGGGTCTGTGTAATCAGTCACGGCAGTTCCCAAGCTCCTTCGATTTTTAACGCCATCCGACAGGCGAAAAATGCCGTCGATAATCGCGTTTCCGAGCGCATTCAAGCCTACAATGACCACCATCATCAATTAAAAAAGTTGTCGGTGAACGGTGAAGATTAAGCTGTGAGCCTTTTGCTGTTATCAGTAATCAGTAAACAGTCAACGGGGATAAGACAGTAGGAAACTGCTATTTAATACTTCTCACCTAATACTCAAATCTGGTCACTGATAACTGATACTGATAACTGACATCATCAATTAAAAAAGTTGTCGGTGAACGGTGAAGATTAAGCCGTCAGCCATCTTGAAGCGGTCAGGAGACAGGAGACGGGAGACGGGAGACTATTTTTATTTATTCTTCCCACTTCCCCACTTCCCACTTCCCACTTCCCACTGATAACTGATCACTGATAACTGATAACTGAAAAAGGGGGAATATTTTGAGCGGATTCGGGCCAGCAGTCGTCATTACCGGTTGTGGATCGGCCACACCAGCGCAATTTCTTAGTAATGAGGAACTCAGCCAAATTGTCGAGACTTCCGATGAGTGGATTAAAAGTCGCACCGGCATCGGTAAACGCCATTTAGCGGATCAATCGGTGTCTTTGAGCCAATTAGCAGCCCAAGCGGCGATTAAGGCTCTGGAAATGGCTCAGGTGTCGCCTAGGGACATCGATTTGATTCTCTTGGCTACTTCTACCCCCGATGATCTGTTCGGTAGTGCAGCCCAAGTTCAAAGTCAGATCGGGGCCAATCGGGCGATCGCTTTTGATCTCACCGCCGCCTGTTCGGGTTTTCTGGTGGGGTTAGTCACCGCCACCCAGTTTATCCGTACTGGTACTTACCGCAATGTCTTGGTTATCGGGGCCGATGTTCTCTCCCGTTGGGTGGATTGGAACGATCGCGCTACCTGTGTCCTCTTTGGTGATGGGGCAGGGGCGGTAGTTTGTCAAGCAAATGATACAAAAGATAACATTCTCGGTTTTGAACTCCATAGCGACGGCAGCCAGAATGGTTCTCTTAATCTCGCCTACGAGGGGGAGGAATTGCCCCTTAAGCAGGGGGTAAGGGTTCAAAAAGGGACCTATAAGCCGCTAACGATGAACGGACGGGAAGTCTATCGTTTTGCCGTGGCGAAAGTGCCAGAGGTCATCGAAAAAGCTCTCTATCGGGCTAATTTAACCACCAGTGACATCGATTGGTTAGTTCTGCACCAAGCTAACCAAAGAATTATGGACGCGGTGAGCGAGCGCCTGAAACTGCCTCCGGAAAAGGTGATCAGCAATCTCAGCGAGTATGGCAATACTTCCGCGGCATCGATTCCTCTAGCTCTCGATGAAGCTGTCAGGAGTGGTAAGGTCAAAAAAGGTGATATTATTGCTTCTTCCGGCTTTGGTGCCGGTTTAACTTGGGGTGGGATTATCTTCCGTTGGGGAGATTAATTCAGTGATCAGTGATCAGTAAACAGTGATCAGTAAACAGTGATCAGTAACCAGTAAACAGTAAACAGTAAACAGTAAACAGTAACCAGTAAACAGTAAACAGTAACCAGTAACCAGTAAACAGTAAACAGTAAACTAAAAACTCACATCTGATAACTGATAACTGATAACTGATAACTGATAACTGACCCAAACACATCTATCTATCTATTTTAAGAACTTATGAAAACAGCGTGGATATTCCCTGGACAAGGATCGCAAGCGTTAGGAATGATTGGAGATTTAGCGGAAAGTGCACTTGGCCAAGAGAGATTAGAAATAGCAGCAAAAATCCTCGGTTGGTCAGTCCTGGAAAAATGTCAAGGGGATGAAGAAACCCTATCTCGTACTCTTTATACCCAACCTTGTTTATTTGTGGTGGAGAGTATTTTAGCGGATTTGTTGCAAGAAAAAGGTCATTTTCCCGATCTAGTGGCCGGTCATAGTCTCGGTGAATATTCCGCTTTGTATGCGGCCAGGGTGTTTAATTTTGAAACAGGATTAAATCTAGTTCAAAACCGTTCCCGTTTGATGGATGCGGCCGAAGGTGGCAAAATGGCCGCCTTAATGAAATTTGATCGCACCATTCTAGAGACAGTGGTTAATCAGACGGAAAATGTAGTTATTGCTAATGATAATAGTGCCGAACAAGTGGTGATTTCTGGGACTCCTGAAGCGGTGGATTTGGTATTAGGTCAAGTGAAAGTTAAGCGGGTTATGCCTTTAAAAGTATCCGGTGCTTTTCACTCTCCCTTGATGGAAAATGCCGCTATTCAATTTCAGCAGATTTTAGAATTGGTTAATTTTCGGTCTGCAAAAGTTCCCGTTATTTCTAATGTTAATCCTAGCCAACCGATCACCGATGCGGAGGAATTAAAAAGTTATCTCATTCAGCAGATGACTAGCTCGGTTCGCTGGCGAGAAATTATGTTAAAATTGCTGGATGTGGGTGTGGAAAAAGCGATCGAAGTGGGACCAGGTAAAGTTTTAACTGGTTTAATTAAACGAACTGTTCCTGCAATTGAGTTAGAAAATATCAGTCAATTAGCTGATATATCTAATGGTAGCGAAGATGTTAAATTGCAGGGTTCATTAATTGGTGTTGGTTAAATTATCTGGCAACATTTTCGACAAAGGAAGTAAGTTGATCGATACCTGAGTAGTTAGGTGTTAAAAACCATCAGACACCCCCCTTATCAAGGGAAGGTAGGGTTGATTCATGAATCAACCCTACCTTGAATCAACCCTACTTATCAAGGGGGTATCGACACCCAAAATCTATCTTCAATTTAATTAATTATAATCAGCTGCCTAGCCAAAAATTTGGTTAGGTATTTTTTTTAGGAAACTATCATAACTTCTACTGTTTCTCCTGCTTGTATAGTAGTTTTACCCTGGGGAATTATGGCTAAAGCATTAGTACCCGCTAAATTAATTAAATTAGCCGAATTGTGTTGTCCGGAAGCGAGTTGAAATTGATAAACTCCCTCGATAATTTCTATTTTTCCCCAGAGATAAACTTCTCTTTGTCCCTGAGATTTGAGAGTATCGCGGGTGATAACTCGCAGAAATTTGTTCTGATAATCTGTCAATCCCGATAATTTTTTAATGGCCATTTGCACGAAGCGCCAACAGGAAACTAAAGCAGAGACGGGATTACCGGGGATACCAAAGTAAATACAACCGTTAGGAAAAGTAGCAAAGGTTAGGGGTTTACCCGGTTGAATAGCAACGCTGCCAATCAGAATTTTTCCCCCTAATTCCCCTAAAATTCCCTCGATATAATCATAATCTCCCACAGAAACACCGCCAGTGGAAAGGACGATAGCACTAGAATTAATGGCTTTTCTGATAGTTTCTCTGAGAAGATCAGGATTATCTTTGATTATACCTAAAGGTCTGGGAATTGCCCCTAAACTGGCGACAAATGCGGTTAAAGCGTAGCGATTTGAGTCAATAATTTGACCTTTTTGCAGGGTTTCATCGGGATTAATTAATTCATCTCCCGTGGAGAAAATTGCCACTTGGGGACGGGAAAACACTGTTAATTCGGTAGCTTGTGCCGTGGCTAAAACCGCCATTTCTGGGGAATTAATGGCAATACCGGCTTTTAATAGGGTATTTCCCGCTCGATAGAATGTGCCGCGTTGACGCACGAAAAGACCTATTTTTTCGGGGGGGATAAGAATCGCCACCCGCTCCCCTTGTTTTTGAGTATTTTCCTGCATAATAATCGTATCACTGCCGGCGGGTAACATCGCTCCCGTAAATATTCTGGCTGTTTCCCCCGGTTGAATAATTATTTCGGGGGCTTGGCCGGCGGGAATTTCGGCGATAATCTTTAAAGTAACGGGATTTTCAGGGTTAATGTCTTTGACATCTTCGTAGCGGACAGCATAGCCATCCATAGCAGAATTATCCCAATAGGGAAAGTCTAAATCACTGCTGATATCTTCGGCTAAAATGCGCCCAAAAGCTGCCTCTAGAGAAACTTTTTCGGTTTCTTGTCGGGGTTGAATTTGAGTTAAAATTATAGATTCTGCTTCTTTGACTGAGTACATGGATTAAACAAATGAACCGATTAGCTAGATTAAGGGTGGAAGATATACAAGCTTGGCTCGGGGAAGTGCATTTATCAGATAGGAAGGGTCAGACTCCCTATTATATTCCGGTTTTGAACCAAGTTAATCCGGAGGTTTTCGCTCTTCAGATTCACTGTCTTGAGGGGGAGATTTTGTCTTGGGGGGATGCAACTGTAACTTTTCCTTTGATGAGTGTGATTAAACCTTTTTTGTTATTATATATTTTAACTCATTTAGGGGAAGATGCTGTTTTTCGTCGCGTGGGAAAACAAGCTTCTAGTTATCCTTTTAATTCTTTAACTCAACTGCAAGAGGATTGCGGTTTTCCCCGTAATCCTATGATTAACAGTGGTGCGATTGCCTTGGCGGATTTATTAGCAGGATCAACGCCGGAATCTCGCTGTGAAAATTTGCTTTTATGGTTAAATGAAATGGGTAATTGTCAATTATTTCTTGATCGCTCTGTGCTTGAGTCTGTTCACTCTTATCCTAATACCCACAATCAAGCTTTAAGCTTAGAATTAGAAAAAAACGGTTATATTAGTCATCGTTATTTAGCCCTAGAAACCTACAATCAAATCTGTTGTTTATCTGGAAAAATTGCCGATCTTGCTAATTTAGGTAAGTTGATTTTAGCTGCTCCTTTTGGCGAAATTATTCTAGAAATTATGACTAATTGTGGACTCTATGAAGCTTCCCAACAATTCGCCCTTGAGGTAGGTTTTCCCACTAAATCGGGAGTTAGTGGGGCCCTATTATCAATTGTACCAGAACAGGGAGCGATCGCTTGTTATAGTCCCCTGTTAAATGAGCAAGGTAATTCAATTTTAGGACTTAATTTATTAACAAAAATAAGTCATTTTGTCAAGGAAAATTAATCTATGAAAATAAGCCTTAATTCCTCAAAAAAACACCGATTCTATTTGGTAATTATCTTGCTGATATTTATGGCTTTATGCGTCACCAGTTTATTTTTCCCCCTACCAGAATCTCTCAATTATGATGAAGGTTATCATTATGAAAGTGGACTAGAAATTCTCAGAGGTAGGGCAGCACAACGGGGCGATGAAGATATTTATCATCGCAATATTATGCCAGCTTCAGCGCTGCCTCCCCTAGTCGATCAAACAATACAAAATCTTTTTCCTATCTCTAAATATCTAAACTTAGAAAATAAGTTTTTTGGACGGTTTGCCACGATTATTATCTCAGTATTTCTAGCCATATATGTTTTTATCTGGTCAAAACAACTCTATGGATTATCAGCAGGATTCTTGGCTTTAATTATCTATATTCTCGACCCTAATATTATCGGGCATTCACGGATAATTACTCAAGATTTATTCGGAGCCGCCTCAATTTTTATTGCCAGTTACTATTTCTGGTCTTTCCTAAGATTTGGTGGCAGAAAAAATCTAGTTTTAAGTATATTAACTTTTGGAATTGCCCAGATTTGCCGCTTGACAGCCGTTTATTTAGTTCCCATCTATGTAATTTTAAGCGTAGGTTTTTACCATCGGGAAATTATTCAATCTATTCAACAGAAAAATATTTTAGTTATTCAACAAGGAATTAAGCGCAGTATTTTCTATATATTAGCTCTGATTTTATCAACAATGTTAATCATAAATATTGGTTATTCTTTCGAGGGAAGTGGCAGGCAATTAGGAGATTATCAGTTTCTCAGTCAGAGTTTTCAACGGCTGCAAACCAATCCTATCTTCAAATCTTTACCGATTCCTATTCCCGCCGCTTATTTGCAAGCATTAGATTTCGGAAAGTATAAACAAGAAACGGGTTTTGGTAGTGGAATGCCCTATCTTTTGGGACAGTTAGGATTTATAGTTGATCCAGTACAAGGATTTAAAATCAAGGGATTTCCCCAATATTTTCTGATTGCTTTTCTCTATAAAGTACCGATAGCTACCCAAATATTTATCTGGTTGGGATTTATCAGTTTATTTCTCTGGAGAAAACAGTTAAATTTTTGGCAGAATGAAGCATTTTTGATTATTCCCACTGTCTTATATTTCATCTTAATGAGTTCTAACACTGCTCAAATAGGTATTAGATATATTTTAATGATTTTCCCTTTTTTATTTGTCTTTGCTAGTCGTATTGTTACCAGTTGGCCAGCTTATAAAAGACCCTATCGCATTTTAATTATTGTCCTGACCCTTTACTTACTAATTTCCAATCTCTCCTATTTTCCCCATTATATTTCCTATTTTAACGAATTGGTTATTGATCGCAAAATGAGCTATCAAGTTCTGGCCGATTCTAATTTAGATTGGGGACAAAATAAAAATTATCTGCAAGACTATCTTCAAAAACATCCCAACGCTCTCTTTATTCGTTATGACGGAGATAATAAACTTAATTTAGTCATCGAGAATCAAAAAGTTGCAACCCCACAGGTTTCCCTGGATAATCCGATTAATTTACTGGTGATAGAAGCTAATCAATTAATTGGTATTACCACCGATTCTAACCATTTTTACTGGCTGCGTTCCAGTCGTAAACCTATTGATCATCTTGCTTATAGCTACCTAATTTTCAAGATTTCCTCCCAAGATGCGACCAATATTTTTGGTAAAAATTAGAAACTATTAATCAATGCTTTTTCTGATTTTTCTTGCCAAGTACCGTGAAACCCCGGAGGGATAACACTGGGTAATTGCAGACAGCAAAGGGGTTCTTTTTCTAACTGCTGACTATCATAGATTCTCACTTGGCTGCTGTGATTATTGCCGTCGTAAACTACGACGATTAACCATCCCGTTTCTGGAGATAAACCATCGCAGACAAAAATCGGTTCAGTACCATAACAGTTATTTTCCAGATAAGCAATAGTTAACTTACCTGTGGAGTGATTATAACAAGCAGGAAGTCCGATAATTTCCCGACTAATATCGCTATCGGGACGATGGACAGCTAAAAAAGTATTTTGCCATTTTTGTCCCACCAGTTGCGGGGAAACCACAGGAAAATCACAGCTTAAATCCGAGAGAATTTCCTGATTAATCACTTTTGCTGATAGGGGATTGATGGTGATATTTGCTAATTTTCCGATGGCTAAGGTTTCGGTTTCACCCGTGACAACTTCTTTTAAAAATTGATTAGTTTTAAAGTCATCATAACGGACAAAAACAATTTCAAGATTACCTTGGTCATTCACACAACCATTAGCGAAGTGCCATTGAAACCATGAATCTGTAACACTTTCACTGACTAATTGCAGAGAATCTCGCTCAAAAATTAGTATTCTTGTTCCTAATTCTGGCTGCCACTGCATGGCATCACTAAAAGTTTTAAATCCCAACAGTATCGATAACTTATCCGCTTTTATCGGTGGGACAAAAAAGACGAGATATTGTCCCGCTAAAACAAAGTCATGCAGCAGCGACAATCTATCTAAATCAAAAGTGTTTTTCTGGATAATTTCACCAGTGGAGTCAGACTTATAGAGATTTAAACTAACTTTGGCACTGATTGTCACCCCGAAATTAAAAATCTCTCCTCTGAACACATCTACTTTAGGATGAGCGGAAAAAGTTTCCTTTGCTTGTAAGCTAGATAAATTATCTAAACCTAGGGTTTCTAAAGATTGTAAATCTAATTTATGGGGAAAACCCCCTTCCCAGAGAGCTAATAATTTATCGGGTAAAGCTAACACCGAGGTATTAGCGGCATTTTTTACCTCTTTTCCCCAATTATTCCAAAAGAAGCCGGGGGCATTCATGCCATAATTAGGAAATAAATATTGATTAGCGACGCTTTCTTGCTGATAACCAGCAGTCTGAACATAACGATAGGTGGCACTGGCTCCCTTATCATGAAAATGTACAGCTAAAACTGCCCCATCTCCGTCAAACCAATGACCAACTTTTTGCTTACCTCTTTCTAATCTCCCCGGACCATTGCGATAGAGACTCCCTCGCAATCCATCGGGAATTTTCCCCGATAATAAGGTTAATTGCGTTTCAGAAAATTCCACTGCTGGTTTTTCTAAAGATTTTGCCCAAGCTTTCATAGATTTGTTTTTTTACTGATTACATAGTTAAGTATAGCCCTAGGCTAGGTTCAATGACAATAATTTCGGCAGTTTACCAGTTAATTAGTATTTACCACAACCTATCAATTATGTCATGATAAAGTATCGGGATTAATTCCCAGAGAACGGATATATTCAGCTAAACGTTGAGCTTTTTGAGATAACTCAATAGAAGTCAAAAATTTCTGACCATCTAAACTATAAATTTCTAACTCATCTCCTCTCAATTCAAATCGGATCTTTAACCGAGGACTAACCCATCCGTTAATCTCAGGTATAGAACTTAATAGTCCTTCCCGTCTCAACCATCCCTGAAAATTATGAGAATCCGGATCATAGAGATAGTATTCTTCCACTCCATAACGTTGATAAAAGAGTAGTTTTCGCTCCATTTCTTCTAAACTATTAGAGGGGGAGAGAATTTCAAAAACCACTTGAGGAGCAATATTATCTTCTTGCCATTGTTTATAGGAACCCCTTCTTCCTTTCGGACGACCAAATACTACCATAACATCGGGAGCAACCGGTCCAGTAATTTTCTTATCTTGGACAGGATACCAGAGCAGATCCCCCGCAATAAAAACGTTAGGAGAATTAGCAAAGAGAATCTCAAGATTTTCTTTGATTTTAACGATCCATTCATATTGTTCGGTATTATCGGCCATGGGTTTACCGTCACTATCGGGGTATTCAATATCTGGATCAATAGCTGGTGTAAAGGTCATAATTTATCCTCCTTTAAAGATTCATAAAGTATCGGGATCAATTCCCAGAGAACGGATATATTCAGCTAAACGTTCAGCTTTAAGACGCTCCTGTTCTAACTGTAAACTTGCTTCTTCAGCTTTTTGAGATAACTCGATAGAAGTCAAAAACTTCTGACCATCTAAACTATAAATTTCTAACTCATCTCCTCTCAATTCAAATCGGATATTTAACCGAGGACTAACCCATCCGTTAATCTCAGGTATAGAACTTAATAGTCCTTCCCGTCTCCACCATCCTTGAAAATTATGAGAATCTGGATCATAGAGATAGTATTCTTCCACTCCATAACGTTGATAAAAGAGTAGTTTTCGCTCCATTTCTTCTAAACTATTAGAGGGGGAGAGAATTTCAAAAACCACTTGAGGAGCAATATTATCTTCTTGCCATTGTTTATAGGAACCCCTTCTTCCTTTCGGACGACCAAATACTACCATAACATCGGGAGCAACCGGTCCAGTAATTTTCTTATCTTGGACAGGATACCAGAGCAGATCCCCCGCAATAAAAACGTTAGGAGAATTAGCAAAGAGAATCTCAAGATTTTCTTTGATTTTAACGATCCATTCATATTGTTCGGTATTATCGGCCATGGGTTTACCGTCACTATCGGGGTATTCAATATCTGGATCAATAGCTGGTGTAAAGGTCATAATTTATCCTCCTTTAAAGATTCATAAAGTATCGGGATCAATTCCCAGAGAACGGATATATTCAGCTAAACGTTCAGCTTTAAGACGCTCTTGTTCTAATTGTAAACTTGCTTGTTCTAACTGTAAACTTGCTTGTTCAGCTTTAAGACGCTCTTGTTCTAACCTTTGAGATAACTCAAGAGAAGTTAAAAATTTCTGACCATCTAAACTATAAATTTCTAACTCCTTTTCTGTCAATTCAAATCGGATCTTTAACCGAGGACTAATCCATCCGTTAATCTCAGGTATAGAACTTAATAGTCCTTCCCGTCTCCACCATCCCTGAAAATTATGAGAATCCGGATCATAGAGATAGTATTCTTCCACTCCATAACGTTGATAAAAGAGTAGTTTTCGCTCCATTTCTTCTAAACTATTAGAGGGGGAGAGAATTTCAAAAACCACTTGAGGAGCAATATTATCTTCTTGCCATTGTTTATAGGAACCCCTTCTTCCTTTCGGACGACCAAATACTACCATAACATCGGGAGCAACCGGTCCAGTAATTTTCTTATCTTGGACAGGATACCAGAGCAGATCCCCCGCAATAAAAACGTTAGGAGAATTAGCAAAGAGAATCTCAAGATTTTCTTTGATTTTAACGATCCATTCATATTGTTCGGTATTATCGGCCATGGGTTTACCGTCACTATCGGGGTATTCAATATCTGGATCAATAGCTGGTGTAAAGGTCATAATTTCTGCTCTGAGGTTATTTGTCTGAAAATTAAATTCTAGCAGTGAGGTTATCTTTCCCCTGTAGTCCCACAATAACATCGCCAATAAGGTTGCTCAAAATGTTTGTGTACTTTTGTTAAAAAGGAAAAGTTTTTTTGACAAACAGAACAACTTGTGCTATGGAATAAATCTCTAACTTGGCAACAATGACCCAGACGAGAAGCCGATCGAACGATAGCGATCGAGGGTTATAATCGAGCCATTACCCTGCGCTCCCGGTCGGGAAGATAAATCTATTATGACCGCTCTCTACGAGGAAGATTTTGTTCTCTGGACAGAAAAAACCGCCGAACTGTTAAAGAGAAAAGAGTTTGACCTGGTGGACTGGGAAAACCTGATCGAAGAGGTGGAGTGCATGGGAAAAAGCGAGAGACAGGCAATAACGAGTTTATTAACTGTTTTAATCGAACACTTGCTAAAACTATCCTATTGGGAATCGGAAAAAGAACGGAATGCCCGTCACTGGATAGTGGAGATCGCGGCTTTCCGAGCGCAATTAGAACAAAAAATAGATAGTGCCACCCTCGCCAACCACGCCCGCGATTCTTGGGAGAAAGCCTATTTAACCGCCAGAAAATCTCTGATTAACGCACGGGTAGTCGATAAAAACGCGATTCCCCTAGAGTCTATATTCACTCTCGAACAGGTATTAGACGGGGATTGGTTCCCCATCGATATCGAACCTTTTTTGGAAACCCGTCCATAAATTGCCATTATGTCCCCACCAAAAGATTAGGAGTATCAGCGAATATAACCGAATATGAAAGATATCGAGCAAATCCGCCGCCAACTCATCGAACGCTACCAACAATTATCGGCACTCGATCAGGTGATCGTCCGTCTTTTTTCCCTAATCTATGAACCGATCGCCCGCAGCACTTTTCTAGACTGTTTAAATGAAACCCCTTACCGCGACGAGAAAAACCGGCGATTTAACGCCCAAACCCTGAAATCCCATTTAGATATCCTCCTAGAAGCGGAGGTAATCATCCAGGACAAAGGCTACGGGCTGCGCTGTCATCCCCTCCTCGTCGAGATTGCCAGCCGTGATAGCGTTAGCAAGGGAGAATTCAAGCGTTTTGCCGAGATAATCAAGAATAAACTGCCGCAAACCCGAACTCGTTGGCATGAAAACCTAGTTTTTCAGGGAAAAGAGCAATTAATTCGAGAAATCCGTCTGGCCATCTATCGTCAGGATTTCGACTACGATAACCCCTTCGATCTGGATTGGTTACGGACGCAACCGACCAAATTTCAATCCCTAGCACTAAATAGCATTCTTGTCAAGGCTTTTGAAAAAATAACTCGCGCCGATGGAGCTTTTTCCCTCCTAGAAGAACTCTGTCAAGACCAGACCAGTGTTTCCGAAGCCCATTTGTGGCTCGAACAGGCAATCATCCGACGACAAGGCGAGCAAGTGCATCGGTATCTCGATCGCCCCTTCCCGGAAAGCCAACCAGCAGAAATAGGACTGCCCTGGAGAGCCTGAGCATTTGTACTAAAATATCTCCGATGCGGTTTAAATGCGGCAAATCCTGCCAATTAAACTAACTTTTTGATAGCTGCTACTAACTGCTCGATTTCTGAGGGCAAAGTGAAATAATGAACACAGGCACGCACCGAGAGGGGGTCGAGGAGAGTTCGCAGTAAAAAACCTTGTTTTTCTAGCTGTTGCACTAAATTTTGTGGGCTGATGGTCGAGTCAATTTGAAAGGACACTAAACCGGATTCTGGCGGAGAATTTTTTAAACATTTCACCCCTTTAATTGTGTTTAATTCTCCCCAGAGATAAGCCGCTAATTGACAGATTTTTTCGTATCTTTGTCCCCCATCACCCCAGGCGTTATGTACCGCAATAGTTGCCCTTAAACCCTCAAATTGAGGATAGGCAGAAGTGGCCACTTCAAAGCGTCTAGCATCCGGTTTCCAACCGATAGGCTGTCCTCGGTTATCTGTTTCAATACCGCGCCAACCGATAAAAGTGGGCTGTAAACTAGGGAAAATTTCGGGACGAATATACAATCCTCCCACACCGGCCGGTCCACACCACCATTTATGACCCGTAAAAGCATAACAATCGGCGCCGGTAGCACTTAAATCCAAGGGCAAACAACCCACGGATTGGGCAGCATCCACCACCACTAAAACGGGTTTTTCGGTGACAGAATTATGATGACAAAGTTGCGAGATTTCCTTGAGGGGTAAAACCTGTCCGGTATTCCAGAGAACGTGACTAACCACCAAAACCCTAGTTTTTGGACGTAAATGGGCGGAAATGACTTCTATTGGGTTGCCACCGTTTAAAGTTTCCCGAATAGGACAAGTGGAGATTTCCAGATGATAACGACGGGCAATTTCCCGAACTGTGGCCATAATTCCGGGGTGTTCACAATCGGTTAGTAAAATATGTTCCCCCGCTTGCCAATCAACCCCCCAGAGGGCGATATTACAGCCTACAGTGACATCCTCGGTGATAGAGAGAGTGCTGGGGCTAATTCCCAATTCCTGAGCCATTTCTTGTCTGAGAAGTTCTGTTTTTCTGGTAATCCAATCGTTTACCCGTCCTGAAAAAGGCCCCTGTTGTTGGAGAAAATTATGGGCATCGATAATCGCTTCTAATCCGGCCTTGGGCAAGGTTCCCTGACCACCGAAATTAAAATAAACTTTATTACTAAGTCCCCGAAATTCCTGTCTTTGTTCGGCTAAATCCGGTTTACTAACGGCGAAATCGAGGCTATTTTCGTCTAAATTCTGCATAAGCGAGGAGATGGAGGGTCAGTTATCAGTTATCAGTTATCAGTTATCAGTTATCAGTTATCAGTTATCAGTTAGAAGGTGTTGGGTTTTGGGGTTTTCGGGTTTTAGTTGAATTCCCCACTTCCTGACGACCGACGACCGAAGGCTGAATTCTATCGACGGATTAAGTCACAATTGTCACAATAGTATTAAAGTAGAGGAAACACACTTGGGAATGTTTTCTTTTTTTAAGTTTATTATTTTTTACTTTACCTCACAGGTCCAGGAAAGCTTAACTTTTCTCCTTGTATAGAATGCTACTGACCGATGATCTACTTCTAGACTACCAACGTTGTCAACGCCGTGCGTTTTTAAATCTCTACGGCAATAGCCAAGAAAAAGACCCTGAGCGAGATTTTTTGCTTAAATTGCGCCAGGAGAGTCAAAGTCACGTTAAAAAAGTCCTGCAAGACTCCTATCCCGATTATTGTTCCCTGACTACCCCCACCAGCGATATTTTAGCCGCCGCTAGAGAAACGGAAGCTTTGATGCGTCAGGGGGTATCCTGTATTTATCACGGAGTCCTTTTACAATCTGCCTATCCCGTCTCTTTAACCGGGTCCCCCCATTTATTAATTAAACAGGCAGGAAAGTCGAAATTTGGCGATTGGATTTATTATCCCCTCAATATTCAACTCGGTCGCCGTCCTAAGCCTGAATATAAGCTGCTGGCTACTTTTTACGCCTATTTATTAGCCAGTATGCAGGGAGTTTTTCCAGGTTATGCCGAAATTGTCCTACGTCGTCATAATCGCTATCGGGTGGAATTGAATCTCTGGTTAACTAAATTACAGGAAATAATCAAAAAATTCGGCGAAATGGTGATTAATAGCCAAGAACCAGAAGTTTTTATCTCGCGTCAGCGTTGCAGTTTATGTCATTGGTATAGTCACTGTTATGGTATCGCTCAAGCGAGTCAACATCTTTCTTTAGTCCCGGGGGTGACTCCCAGTCGTTACCAATTTTTACAGTCTTTGGGGATTTCCACCATGGAATCCCTGGCGCTTACCTGTCCTACCCGTATGGGGGAGGGGATGGGGGTAGAGGTGGCTAATCAGTTACAATTACAGGCCCAAGCAATTATTGAAAATCGGGCCTTTCGCAAAAGCAACGGGAAAACTGCTTATTTGTCTCCCCTACCGAGGGCCGAGATTGAATTTTATTTTGACATCGAAGCGGAACCAGAACAGAATTTAGATTATCTTTTGGGGATTTTACGCGTTGATTATCGAGTTAATACCCAGCAATTTTATCCCTTTTTGGCAGAAAAGCCAGAAGATGAAGGCAGGATTTGGCAGGAATTTTTAACCTTAGTCATGCAGGATTATCAAGCACCCATTTTTCACTTTTCTGAGTACGAAGTGGAAACAATTAAGCGATTGGGTTATCTTTATAAAACTCCTTCTTCTTTGATTAATCAGTTAGTTTCTCGCTGTTTTGATCTGCACTATTATGTAGTTAATTCCGTAACTTTTCCCGTGGAAAGTTATTCTTTAAAATCCCTCGCTAACTGGATTGGCTTCCAATGGCGCGATCGAGGAGTAAGCGGGGATCAATGCGTTTGGTGGTATGACCAGTGGTTAAAAACAGGAGATCGGACTTTATTGGCGGCTATTTTACGTTACAATGAGGATGATTGTCGCGCCACCTTTATACTAAAAGATTGGCTTTTGACATACCCCACGCCGTAAACGGACGTGGATTCTTCTCGCATCACTGCTGAGAATTTCTGGCTCAACGAGTCCACTTGAATTAGATTCCTGGCGAAATCCCACCCAGAGGTGGTTCTCTCCTCAGACTTTCGCGACCTTACAGAAGCCTGTTGTCGTATGCCCTACGATACAGTTCAAAACCTCTAAAATAATTGGTTTCTCTGGTACTTGACGCTTAGAGCTTTTACCTATAGGAGCATTCCCCTATAGAACCCCATAACTCTAGTTTTCAAGGCTTCGGCCGTGAGCTCAGGCTTCGACGGTGAGCTCAGCCGAACCGCCGAACGGTGCGTTCATCCTGCGATGACTGGGTTTTTTAAGCGGTTGCTTACCCGGCCCGCTATTCTTAATATCATAGATCATATAAAGTCGCCCTAAAAGGGCGAGGCTTTAAACCCAATTTTTCGGTCAACTTTTTAATTTGATTCTAAAGATTTATGACAAATAGGGGGGTATGTAGCCGCTGCTACGCGTAACTGCAAAGGGAAAATGATAGGCTATGGATGTGAAGACAGTCCCCTCACCCAATGGTGATCCCCATGTTCTCCCCACTTTTTCCGCTTCTACTCCTACTGCTTTCCTTCCTTAGTCTTCTCTGGTATCAAAAAACCGATAATGATATTTTTAAAGCTCTTGCCGTTAGTAGTTTAATTTTTGCAATTATTTGGGGCTTAATTCTCGTTCATTGGTCAATTCACCTGTTGGGACTGCTGTTATTGTTAAAATTCAGATCCCCCCGCTTTCAGTTTGGTGCGCGTGCCTAGATGGTAATGGTTTCACCCTAATCTTCCAGCTGTCGGGTAGGTACTTCGATCGCTTGTACATCGATCGTACCGGGAGGGGTGAGAATAATAAACTTACCCCCTGCCACTTTTAACGGTTCACCACAGTTAGGACATTGGCATTCCGTGCGATTAAAACCCGTAAATTCGTAGCGACAGACGGGACAGCTATCTTCAACTAAATTGCGTCGTAACCACCAGCGAAAAATTCCCCAAGCAATGACGGGGGAAATGATTAGGAATGCCACGAGAATTAAAAACCCATTGACTAACCAACCCAGTCCGATCGAGCCTAACAACAATCCGACTAAAATCAAAGATAAGAAACAACCCAAACCAGAATCATTGACAGAATAGCTGCGGAAAAAGTTGTTATTCACGGCTCAACCCTCGATTCATCAAAGCTGCAATTATCTTTAACCTAACACATTCCTAACACATTGCCACGGTTAAATCTTCCTTTTTGCTCACCGGTTACTAGCTCTATTCTACCTTGGGTTTAGTTTTGAGCGAGATTATCTTGACTGACATTCTCCCCAAATCTGCTGGCGAGTGGATCGTCCGATTGTTATAATAGTCAGTCCCTATCTACCATATCTCTAAAAACCATGAGCGATCCTCGTCTATCTCTAGTTGCCGCTGCCCGAAGATTTTATCAACTGGGTTGGATGCTTGGCACGGCAGGTAATTTGTCCGCTAAAGTTGATGATCATAGTTTTTGGATTACTGCCAGTGGTAAAAGTAAAGGTAAACTCACAGAACAGGATTTTGTGCGCGTGGATCTGACGGGAAAAGTCAGAGAATTAGCTCATCAGGATAATCGTCCTTCCGCAGAAACTAGCATTCATCAGGTGATTTATTGTCTCTTTCCCCAAGCGCAAGCTTGTTATCATGTCCACTCGGTGGAAGCGAATTTAGTTTCCCGTTTTGCTCGTGAGGATAAGTTATCGTTACCTCCCTTAGAAATGTTGAAAGGTTTAGGTATTTGGATAGAAAATCCTCAAGTATTTATGCCAGTTTTTGCTAACTATCTCGATGTGCCGAAAATTGCCGCAGAAATAGAGAGTAGATTATCAACTTTCCCCCCAGAAATTCCCGCTTTACTGATTTCTTACCATGGCGTGACGGTGTGGGGTGAGTCTCTAGAAACTACCGAGAATTATTTAGAGATAGTTGAGTATATTTTTCGTTATCTAGTGGCAGCCTATCAGGTAAAACCTTGGTAAACCTTCATTTAGACAAGGTAATAAAAGAAAGATGCCGACATTTACCAAGGCGCCACCCAGATTCGAACTGGGGGTAAAGGTTTTGCAGACCTCTGCCTTACCACTTGGCGATGGCGCCGATCGATAGATGTTTATCCTAACATAACAGTTGACAGTTTGCCAAGAGTGGAACCCAAGAGTCAAGCGATCGATCTATAATTTATGGAGCGGTTCTCTAATCTAGTGGGGGATTTTAGGCTTAAAAAAGCGATTATGATCATAAATACAAGATATTTACTAACTTTTATCGGTTTATTGGCTTTATGCTTGCCAGTACAGGCTAATAATACTGTTTACCTTAGCCAAAGTTCTAATACTGCCACGACTTTCGACAGTTATCGTCAAGAATGTTTACAAAGAGCGCGTGGGGAGGGGTTAGCTGCTGATGTGGCAAAAGACCTATGCGACTGCACGATTAAAAAATTCCAGGCTCGTTACAATCTACAGCAATTCCGCACCCTCGTGCAGAAGTCGAAAACCGATAAAGCTGCCGCTAGGACTTTAGCGAGTGTGGGAGAAGCTTGTTTTGATGAGATTTTGTATGAATAGCAGTTATCAGTTATCAGTTATCAGTATGTAAATTCTCAAAAAGTGCTGATTGGCTCAGAGTAAGGGTTTCAGACGAGCAATTTTAGCCTAATGCTTAAGAGTGCTGAGAAGAATAAAACCTTAAAATCCTTGCCATGTAACGCTTACAGCCCTTTTTAACCGCAAACACGCACCCTACAAGCTGTATTAAGATTAAACTAATACAAGTATATCAGAGGCGGTAAGAGTGGGTTTAGAACTAAGAGTTGCAATTTGAATGGCTGCTAGTGTACCTGTCCCGTCCCCATCAAAGAATAGTCCTCCAGTGATTGTATTATAAATTAAGCGATTGCTGGCATTTAATGCAGTTGTTCCTAATACAAATTGAGCGGCTGTAATGGAAACTCCTGCGGCTAAACCACCGCCAAAACCCGCAGCAGAGACAGCAATTTTATCCCCCTGACTGGAGAGAAAATCAGTAATTGTGTCAATCCCTTCATTGCGGTTGTTGAAGGTGAATTGATCGCCACCCGCACCCCCTGTTAGGGTATCATTACCAGTACCACCAATCAAGGTATCATTCCCATCACTACCATTAAGGATATTGTTACCACTATTACCGGTGATAACATTATTTAAGGTGTTACCGGTTCCGTTAATATTTGCGGTTCCCGTTAACGTGAGGTTTTCTAAGTTATTTCCCAGGGTATAAGTTACAGAAGATTGAACAGTATCTGTCCCTTGGTTAGCGTTTTCCGTAATCGTATCGGTAGTAGTATCAACTTGATAAGTATCATTCCCTAAACCACCGATGAGGGTATCAATTCCTGTTGCACCATTAAGGATATTGTTACCACTATTACCGGTGATAATGTTATTTAAGGTGTTACCAGTTCCGTTAATATTTGTAGTACCAGTGAGGGTGAGGTTTTCCACATTAGCAGGTAGGGTAGTTGTGACATTAGCGGTTAAGGTATCGCTGATGGTGACAATTCCCTTGTTATTGGTAAGAGTTGCATTGACGGGATTACTGAGGTTAATGGCAAAAGTTTCGTTTGCTTCATTAAGGTTATCATTGAGGATGGGGATGCTAATAGTAGCAGTAGAAGTATTAGCAGCAATGGTGAGAGTTCCAGTTTTGCTAGTGTAATCTACATTAGCGGTAGCGTTAACGGGTGCAGTAGTATAATTGACGCTAATTGGTTGTGGATTGGGGTTGTTGACAGTGACGGTAAGAATTGCATTACTATCTTGACCTTCCACAACGGTGATATTATTGATGGATAGTTGGGAAAAGTCGTCATTGGTAATTGTCCCCGTCACTGCGGTGGTCGTACCTACGGTATAACCTGTCCCAGAAGCAAGAGTTAAAATAACAGTCTCATCACTTTCAACTGTAGTATCAGCAGTGGGGTCAACTGTTACAGTAGCAGTGGATGAACCAGCGGCAAAGGTGACAGTATTGGTAGTCCCTGTACGAGTGTAGTCGGTATTTAAAGTAGCTGTTCCCCCGAGGGTGTAATTGACTGTTAAAGCATTTGTTGTGGAACCGCTACGAGTGAAGGTATAGACTAAGTTGGTTGTCCCGTCTTCATTAACACTACTGGGAGAAACTGCAAGAGTAATACTAGGAAGGGTGACATCATCATTCTTAATTGTCCCCGTCACTGCGGTGGTCGTACCTACGGTATAACCTGTCCCAGAAGCTAGGGTTAAGGTGACGGTTTCATCGGGTTCAACTGTGGTATCAGCAGTGGGGTCAACAGTTATAGTAGCAGTGGATGAATTAGCGGCAAAGGTGACTGTATTGTTAGTCCCTGTACGAGTGTAATCGGTATTGAGAGTAGCTGTTCCCCCAACTGTATAGTTAGCGGTTAAGGCGCTGGTAGTAGAACCGGTACGAGTGAAGGTATAGACTAAGTTGGTTGTCCCATCTTCAGTTACGCTACTGGGAGAAACTGCAAGAGTAATACTAGGAAGGGTGACATCATCATTCTTAATTGTCCCCGTCACTGCGGTGGTCGTACCTACGGTATAACCTGTCCCAGAAGCTAGGGTTAAGGTGACGGTTTCATCGGGTTCAACTGTGGTATCAGCAGTGGGGTCAACAGTTATAGTAGCAGTGGATGAATTAGCAGCAAAGGTGACTGTATTGTTAGTCCCTGTACGAGTGTAATCGGTATTAAGAGTAGCTGTTCCCCCAACTGTATAGTTAGCGGTTAAGGCGCTGGTAGTAGAACCGGTACGAGTGAAGGTATAGACTAAGTTGGTTGTCCCATCTTCAGTTACGCTACTGGGAGAGACAGCAAGAGTAATACTGGGAAGGGTGACATCATCATTCTTAATGGTTCCCGTCACTGGGGTGGTTGTACCTATTGTATAACCTGTCCCAGAAGCAAGAGTTAAAATAACAGTCTCATCACTTTCAACTGTAGTATCAGCAGTGGGGTCAACTGTTACAGTAGCAGTGGATGAACCAGCGGCAAAGGTGACAGTATTGGTAGTCCCTGTACGAGTGTAGTCGGTATTTAAAGTAGCTGTTCCCCCGAGGGTGTAATTGACTGTTAAAGCATTTGTTGTGGAACCGCTACGAGTGAAGGTATAGACTAAGTTGGTTGTCCCGTCTTCATTAACACTACTGGGAGAAACTGCAAGAGTAATACTAGGAAGGGTGACATCATCATTCTTAATTGTCCCCGTCACTGCGGTGGTCGTACCTACGGTATAACCTGTCCCAGAAGCTAGGGTTAAGGTGACGGTTTCATCGGGTTCAACTGTGGTATCAGCAGTGGGGTCAACAGTTATAGTAGCAGTGGATGAATTAGCGGCAAAGGTGACTGTATTGTTAGTCCCTGTACGAGTGTAATCGGTATTGAGAGTAGCTGTTCCCCCAACTGTATAGTTAGCGGTTAAGGCGCTGGTAGTAGAACCGGTACGAGTGAAGGTATAGACTAAGTTGGTTGTCCCATCTTCAGTTACGCTACTGGGAGAGACAGCAAGAGTAATACTGGGAAGAGTCGGACTAGAAACATAGCTAAAATAACTAGCAGTTAGACTTAATGCTGTTTGATTATTGATAACCGCAATGAGTTCATCTGGTTCGCTGCCGGGTTTGTTGATATATAGATTAGTATTAGAACCAGAAACCGTCAATAGATAGTCACTACTTGAACGGCGAATCTGAATAATATCATCAGTGGGGTTAAAATCGGCAATTATCGCGTAGTCGCTAGTACCTGCATTAGTTGTATTACCATCATCATAGAATATGCTTGTAGCATCGCCAAGGATGAAGGTATCACGTCCTTCGCCACCGGTTAGAGTATCGACTTCATTTTTCCCAGGTTCAGTAGAGCCTGTTTTAACACCAATAATAACATCACTTCCTCCTCCGGCTGCTATAGCATCGTTTCCGTCACCGCCACTAATTACATCATTGCCCAATCCACCTTCGATAGTATCGTTTCCACCGCCACCATTGATAGTGTCATTCCCATCTCTGGTAACAATATGGTCGCTTCCATTAGTTCCAGTGATCTGAAATTGTTCAATATCACTGAATCGGATTTGATCAAAATTTTCATTGCTGTAAGAGCAGGTATAACGTTCGTAATATCCCCCAAACTCATAAAATATGCCTCCTTGATAATTTGTAGATCCAGCAAATAGATTGCTAGAATAATCAATAATTAATAGGTCATTTCCATCGCCGCCATTGATGATATCAATTCCCAAACCGGCATTAATTGTGTCATTACCTTGGCCTGAGTTGATTTCTTGATTGTTGAAACGACTGCTGAATTCAATTTTATCATTTCCACTACCCAGGATGACACTTCCGAAGCGCTCAATATTCTTTATATTAGTGCCAAGAAGCGTAGCTGCGCCTCCCAGTTCGTTGAGAATAATTGCGCTATTGGAGGAGGCATAATTTAAGTCACTAATCGTGTCAAGACCAGTGCCACCGTCAATGATGTCATCTCCGCTCACATTTGCAACTGTATCGTCACCAGTGCCGGCATTAATAACATCACTTCCTCCTCCAGCTGCTATAGCATCGTTTCCGTCACCGCCATTAATTATATCATTGCCCAATCCACCTTCGATAGTATCGTTTCCACCGCCACCATTGATAGTGTCGTTCCCATCTCTGGTACCAATATAATCGCTTCCATTAGTTCCAGTGATCTGAAATTGTTCAATACTATAGAAAAGGACCTTATCATAGCTATAGTCTTTGTCATCGTAATAGCAAGTATATGATTGGGAAAACCCGTCGTAATAAGAAATGCCTGCCGGATGAACATTTGATCCAGCATATTGATTACTAGAATAATCAATGATTAATAGGTCATTTCCATCGCCGCCATTGATGATATCAATTCCTAAGCCTCCATTAATAGTGTCATTGCCTTGGCCGGAGTTGATTTCTTGATTGTTGAAACGACTGCTGAATTCAATTTTATCATTTCCACTACCCAGGATGACACTTCCGAAGCGCTCAATATTTTTTATATTAGTGCCAAGAAGCGTAGCTGCGCCTCCCAGTTCGTTGAGAATAATTGCGCTATTGGAGGAGTCATAATTTAAGTCACTAATCGTGTCAAGACCAGTGCCACCGTCAATGATGTCATCTCCGCTCACATTTGCAACTGTATCGTCACCAGTGCCGGCATTAATAACATCACTTCCTCCTCCAGCTGCTATAGCATCGTTTCCGTCACCGCCATTAATTATATCATTGCCCAATCCACCTTCGATAGTATCGTTTCCACCGCCACCATTGATAGTGTCGTTCCCATCTCTGGTACCAATATAATCGCTTCCATTAGTTCCAGTGATCTGAAATTGTTCAATACTATAGAAAAGGACCTTATCATAGCTATAGTCTTTGTCATCGTAATAGCAAGTATATGATTGGGAAAACCCGTCGTAATAAGAAATGCCTGCCGGATGAACATTTGATCCAGCATATTGATTACTAGAATAATCAATGATTAATAGGTCATTTCCATCGCCGCCATTGATGATATCAATTCCTAAGCCTCCATTAATAGTGTCATTGCCTTGGCCGGAGTTGATTTCTTGATTGTTGAAACGACTGCTGAATTCAATTTTATCATTTCCACTACCCAGGATGACACTTCCGAAGCGCTCAATATTTTTTATATTAGTGCCAAGAAGCGTAGCTGCGCCTCCCAGTTCGTTGAGAATAATTGCGCTATTGGAGGAGTCATAATTTAAGTCACTAATCGTGTCAAGACCAGTGCCACCGTCAATGATGTCATCTCCGCTCACATTTGCAACTGTATCGTCACCAGTGCCGGCATTAATAACATCACTTCCTCCTCCAGCTGCTATAGCATCGTTTCCGTCACCGCCATTAATTATATCATTGCCCAATCCACCTTCGATAGTATCGTTTCCACCGCCACCATTGATAGTGTCGTTCCCATCTCTGGTACCAATATAATCGCTTCCATTAGTTCCAGTGATCTGAAATTGTTCAATACTATAGAAAAGGACCTTATCATAGCTATAGTCTTTGTCATCGTAATAGCAAGTATATGATTGGGAAAACCCGTCGTAATAAGAAATGCCTGCCGGATGAACATTTGATCCAGCATATTGATTACTAGAATAATCAATGATTAATAGGTCATTTCCATCGCCGCCATTGATGATATCAATTCCTAAGCCTCCATTAATAGTGTCATTGCCTTGGCCGGAGTTGATTTCTTGATTGTTGAAACGACTGCTGAATTCAATTTTATCATTTCCACTACCCAGGATGACACTTCCGAAGCGCTCAATATTTTTTATATTAGTGCCAAGAAGCGTAGCTGCGCCTCCCAGTTCGTTGAGAATAATTGCGCTATTGGAGGAGTCATAATTTAAGTCACTAATCGTGTCAAGACCAGTGCCACCGTCAATGATGTCATCTCCGCTCACATTTGCAACTGTATCGTCACCAGTGCCGGCATTAATAACATCACTTCCTCCTCCAGCTGCTATAGCATCGTTTCCGTCACCGCCATTAATTATATCATTGCCCAATCCACCTTCGATAGTATCGTTTCCACCGCCACCATTGATAGTGTCGTTCCCATCTCTGGTACCAATATAATCGCTTCCATTAGTTCCAGTGATCTGAAATTGTTCAATACTATAGAAAAGGACCTTATCATAGCTATAGTCTTTGTCATCGTAATAGCAAGTATATGATTGGGAAAACCCGTCGTAATAAGAAATGCCTGCCGGATGAACATTTGATCCAGCATATTGATTACTAGAATAATCAATGATTAATAGGTCATTTCCATCGCCGCCATTGATGATATCAATTCCTCGATCACTGTAAATCAGATCATTGCCTACTCCAGCATTAATGTCATCACTTCCATCGGAGCCAACAATAAACTCACTTCCATCATCCCCAGGCAAAGCATCAAGTGTTAGCTCTTTTGCTCTTGTTTGTACCCTGCGCCAATCATCGAGTAAATATTTTCGTGCATCCGCATTATCAACATTTAAAATAGCCTGACCGTAGAGTATGGGATCAACTTTATGAACACTATACTCCTTTGCAACACCCAGATCAGTAAACAAACCTTTGAGATCAGAATTATAAGAAGGAAGAGCAATTAAACGCTTCATATAAGGATCGCCCGCTTGAATATTCAGCGTTTTTAACTGTCTGATAATGCCATTATCTAAAGCCGCTTGAATACTTGAAAAAGAATTTCTACCACTACCACCAACATTAAAAACAAATTCTTTTTCATAATGACCATATTCGGTGGCAGTAATACTTAAAGGAGTACCTCCAATCATGCCAGCAATCAACTGAAGCGTATCTGATGCAGATTGAGCCATCTGTTGAGCCACTTCTGTTTTTCCACCGTCTGCTGAAAAGCTAAATTGACTAACAAACTTACCCGCTGCAACATTGTAATATACAGAATAATAAGCACGAGGATCTTTGTCAAAAATAAGATCCCACGCCCATCCACCAATAACTGAACCCAAAAAGTTCCCAATTCCGGGAGCAATAAAACCACCGATTACTCCACCAATCGAAGCACCAAAATTATTTAAGTCAGCCCCCGTCCATACCTTATCGACATAATTAAAAAGTTGAGTACTTGCGAAAGATTGCAATGCGCCAAACCCTGTATTAACAACCTCTCCAATAATTGATGCTTTTGTAAGGCTGAGGTTGATATAAGGATCTACTCCTAAATAATTAACAGCAAACGATTTGCCAAAAGCAGCCTCAGTTAACCCAGAAAAAATATGATTAGTTAGTGAAGCAGTAACTTGATCAATCGCAATTTGAGCAAGGGGATCTTCTATATCAAATTTCTCTGAAAAAGCTTGACTAATTGCAGAACTACCAAAACCCAACAATGTATTAGTAAAGTTCCCATAAAGTCTTGTATATAAAGCTCGTGCTGGTATTGAGCTTCCCACACTTGCCAGTTGATAAGCTAAATTATCTCCTAACCACCCGCCAAGGGTTTTTGTTGCAGTTGCGGCAATTAATTGACTCCCGAAGTCTTCATTTCCATAGTGCATTGCTAACTTAGTAGCGAGAGTTGAACTAACATTTCCTAGCCTAGTAACAGTTTGCCTTAGTTCCATTTCTCTAGTTGGCAACTGGCGCGTACCCATAACATTGAAGATTTCTTCTTCTGATGGAATATATCCACTAACTAAGGTTTCTGCAAACATAACCAACGCAGAAGCGGCTTTGTCTGCTATTCCCCAAAGAGAAGTGTTTAGATTGGTAACGCCTGCATCTTGAAGATAGTCTGTTAAATCATGTTCTATTGTTCCTAATAGCAGTGCGGGATTGTTTTCTGCATAAGTAATGAGGAGACTTGAAGTACCAGTAAAACCCAAACCATTAAGCTTTGTAGAAACTTGGCCTTTGGGATTGCCAGTAAGCATATAAAATGCGTCCACCGCCATCAGATGACCAGGTTTTGTGGCATAATCTGAGTATTTCGTGGGAACGGTAGAATCATCAGCCGAAAATTTATCTAATGTACTTCTGGAAATTTGAATAAGTTGCTGGTTTGTTACTTTTGGATTAGCTAAAAATTGATCAACGACTAACTTCGTAGCAGAATATCCATTAATAATATTGCCGCGATCGCTTGAAAATCGAGAAGTAATTGCATTGATAGCATTACTTATATCAGATGAGTTTCCTCTGAAACTCCACTGCGCTGGATTTAAATCAATATTTGGGTTGCTCATAGCTCTCAGTAATATGTTTTTCAATTGTAGAAAATGATCTAAAATCAAATTATTGGCAAAGCTTTTAGCTTTAACCATAATTTAGTAATGTAGAGTGGACATAGCCCACAAATTGCTTTGCTATTATTTATTCAGCCGAGTCAGCCGGTTTTTAAACAACTGCCTAACTAGCTGGTGTGGGTTAGGGTTGAAGACTGTCAAATCATCAATTAGCGGTTAAACCTTGATTTCTCACACCAGCCACCTGATTAGCTTGAACCAAGCCATCAGATTGAGCTAAATCGAACAAAACATCGTAAACAGCAGGAAAAATCGGCAACAGGGTAGAAGTCATGACATTAACTGCAAAGGTTTACTGCTAACAGTTTTAGGCCAACAATCCCCAATTTTTCAAGACCCCTGTAACAAAAATTAATATTTATACAGAAAACGGGTTTCTCAAAGAAGTTCTAGGATTGGATTTTTGCCAAAGACTGATTAAATTCTGCGAGAGAATGAGCGGTAGCTGCTAATTTAACAATCTCTTGTAATGTAGATAGTACGGAAACTTTATTCAGGTATTGTTCCACATCTAAAGGAACTGGTTCTTCCGAACTTACCATGTAAAATCAACTAGCAAAATGCCAATTTAATAAACATCTAAGACTAAAGTTTTTAAAGTTTCTAAATCCATAGCCTCTCCTTTTAATCACCTTCAGTTTATTATTAATTCCTTCAACTGTTCCCTGGGTTGTTCGGTTATCAAAATAGGCAGTTATTTCGTCAATCCACCGCCGAATTGTCTGGCAGCTTTTAGGAAAGTAAGCCATCGCCTTTTTGAGCCAATCACTCAAGGCAAATAATCCCTCATTCCCCTCCGTATTTTTCTCAAATACTTCTCTAAATTCCTCTTTTAATTTGTGCATTTCCCCAAGTTTTGGAGACACTTTATATATTTCTTCCAATTTTTTCCTTTCTTTCTCTACTAAGTCTCCTTCATTCTTTAATAAGGCATATTTGCTCTTGGCTATTCCTGCTAAGATATTTTCTTTATTTTTCTTGTTTTTTATCTTAGCTGCCTCTCTTTTTACCTCCTTTCTTGCTTCATCTAGCTCGTTATTTACTTGTTTCATTACATGGAATCTATCCCCTACTATTTGAGCTTGAGGCATTAGTTTTTCTGCCACATTTTTATACCCTATCCACAGGTCTATACTTACTTCCTCTATTTGGCTCAAAACCTCTTCTCCCCAGTGTTTCAGGTATTCTGTTAATGCTTCTTCTGTTCTTTTTTCCCCTAAGCCTATAATTTTTCCTGTGTCTATATTTACTAACACAGCATAGTAATTTCCTTTTCCCTTTATCATGGCTATTTCATCTATTCCTAGTTTTTTTAGCCCTTGAGGTTTTGCGGTTATTAACTCTTCTCCTAAGTCTTTGAGCATCGTCTCTATTTCTTGTTCGCTTACTCCATTTCTTTCTGCCGTATTTTTGAGATCACTATTCAGGACTTCGGCCACTATTTTTTTTCTAAATCTGTCTGTGTAGGTTCTTTTCTTCGGCAAATAATTTAGTTCTTCTGTGAATTTTTTCCCACATTTCTCGCATCTCATCTGACGACGATTGATTCTCAGATATAATGCCTGTTCTCCAAAGGGTAAATCTCGGATTGTTAATTCATTGTTTTGATGAACTTTTTCCGTTTTACTTCCACAATGAATGCACTGGCTTTCTCTTGACATATTTTCTAAATGTAAAACAATTCCTATATCGGTAATAATTTGATAATTGGTAACGACAACTCCTTCTAGGTGAAGTAGCTCGGTCATTAACTTTAATTGTGGATTTGATGGCATAAGTATAGCTTGTGTCTAAAATTGCTGGTCTTGGCTGTCTATATTTTAAACAATAAATTGCTGTATTGCAAGCATAGTCAGCTTTTAAAGATAAATTATTGTTTTATTGGTCAGCAATAATTGTCTGTTTTTTCTTTAATTTTACATGACAAGTTCGGAAGAGCCAAGGAACTTCACCTAAGCGAGCTTGCAAAACTGTTTTGACAAAATCACGAGCATTCTCTAACGCTCCAATTTCCTTACCAATTTCCTTACCCTGTTCTATTCCTCGTAACTCCATATTACTCATTAAAGGCATGGTTCTTTCCTCCTCAAATTGTTTGATTTTACTCTCTAAACTTGACTGCAATTCAGGGGATAAAGTCATCATATTGTCGATAATTTCAAACAGTTTACTAAGTAAGGTAGGTATTACCCACACTACTTATTTATGATGATACTAAAAGACTTCCTACACTCCTCAAAAGAATTTACTATAAGTGCGGCTTTTAACATCTCTTCTAAAACCGAAATAACTGAAGCATCATTGAGACATTGTCCAATATCTCCAGGGATATCGCCTAGTCGGTTTTCCAAAACTTTTTTCACAAAATCACGAGCATTTTCTAACGCTCCAATTTCCTTACCAATTTCCTTACCGCGTTCTATTCCTCGTAACTCCCCAATTTCCTCACCAATTTTCCTTCCTCGTAACTCCATATTACTTATTAAAGGCATGGTTCTTTCCTCCTCAAATTGTTTGATTTTACTTTCTAAACTTGACTGTAATTCAGGGGATAAAGTCATCATATTGTCGATGATTTCAAACAGTTTAATTATCTGTTCCCTCTCGAACTCCTTTTCATATAATCCCCTGATTAACCTCCACTTCCACTGTTCCCGTTCTGGCAGCTTCCCAGTAGTCGCTTTTGTTTTCAGGTGTGCCATGACTATTATAGCAAAGGGATTGCTACTTGTTTCTAGTTCTGACCAGTTTTCCTCATAGTCCAGTAATTTAACCGTTGGGAATTTCAGACTCACTTCACAGCCAGCGATAGTATAATTATAGGAATCTGGTCGCCAATTTACTCGTTCATCTCCTAAAATTGCCAGACTGATAACTGGTTTCTGATACAAATCAAAGGCACGATAGTTATAAATATACATCCTCTGAGGGAAATTTTCTTCGTATTGACTTTGAATTTCAATATGAATCAAAATCCAGATTTCTTCACCCCTGAGTAACCAGACTTTATAAAGTTTGTCAGCGAAACGTTTTTTTGTCTTTGCTGAAGCGGTAATCCGTTTGAGTTCTTTTTCTAGAGATTCGGGAATTTTTGTCCAATCAATTAATTGGTGAACTTCGGGAAAGAAGAAATGTAAAAATGCTTCAAAATACTCGGTTAATGCTTCTTTCCAGGGTTCATCATAATTAGCGGTTGTTTGTTTCATTATGACAATTTTAGTGGGTTGTTGTCAGAAGGCGAACGCTAACGTCAAAACTAGGCAGTTAAAGTATTTAACCAATTGATTAAATCTTCAACCGTAGAGAAATCGAATAAAGCTTCTCCTAATACTTCGACATCATCAATACTTAACTGCATAATTTTAGTTTCCAATGAAGGATTAATCTCCCCTAACTTGCGTTTAATTTGACGAAGAATCAATGTCTTTTCGCGTTCGATACCTTGTTCGATACCGCGTTCAATACCTTGTTCAATACCTTGTTCAATACCTTGTTCAATACCTTGTTCGATACCGCGTTCGATACCTTGTTCAATACCTTGTTCGATACCTAGTTCAATACCTTGACGCATCCAACTGGTAGTAATTTGCATAACTCCCTCCTGTACGGGTTGACTAAATGTGCTAATCTCTTGTTGAAATTGTATCTCTTCGGCAGGATTTAGATTGATATATGTATCAATAAATCCGGAAATTAATTGCATTTTTGCAGGATTTAACTTTAAAGTAATTAACAAGCGCAGACATTCCGCTTTTACCTTGGCTCGCTCTTTCTCGGCAATGTTCATCTTAGCCATCAAAGCTGAAGCAACTGGATTCGGTTGATTAAGAAAATCTCGCCAATTTAATCGATTTAACTGCACTACCTGATAGTTAAATTCTAAGACTTTTAAATCAGGAAAATCGACTACATATTGACTAATCGCTGCTCTTTTTGGCTTTGAATAAGAAAAAATTACAATCGGATAAATCGGTAAGACAAATTTCTCATGAAAGCGAGCAAAATAAGTAAACATTCGCCGGTTAAACCACTTTCGGGAACTTTCCTGCGCCTCTACATGAATCAGAAAAAAAGATTCTTTTCCTCGAAACTTAACTTGTGCGACTAAATCGCTTTCATACCTTTCTCCTTCCGTGACATCAGTAAATACTTCTTTGTCTAAAAAAGTAATCGAGTCCCTATCTAAATAATCCATCAATTGAGGAAAAAATAACTCAATAAATTCGACAAAAAAGGTCGAAATTAACTCCTTAAATAAGCGGTCATGGTCAATATTATTAGTCATGTAATATCATCTTAACTAATCTGAGCGATGAATGACTACTCTTATGTATTGTATTCTGAAAAGTCGGTTTTGGCAACGGATTGTTATGACCTCACCCCCTTAACCGACAGCGATTGCCAAATTCGCACAAAATCCATCAGATTGAGCTAAATCGAACAAAACATCGTAAACAGCAGGAAAAATCGGCAACAGGGTAGAAGTCATGACATTAACTGCAAAGGTTTACTGCTAACAGTTTTAGGCCAACAATCCCCAATTTTTCAAGGTTGCTATCACAAAAATTAACATTTATTACAAGAAAACGGGTTTCTCGAAGAAACCCGTTTTCTAAATATTTTCTCGAAGAAACCCGTTTTCTAAATAAAGGCAATCACTCTCCCCAATTCATAATTCCAGGATACCTTCTCCTTTATCATACTTTGTGCTTTTTGTCAAAAAAACTTTTTTTTTGCAATAAAACTACACAAAAAAAAGATCATCGTTGTGGGTGAAAATGACTGATTTACCCGTCTTAATTAGGATCACCTTCTAGGTGTGGCAAGGGTTTCAACCATTGCTGCCCAAAAAAGCACAAAATAACCCATTATGAAATTCTATCAAATCGCTGTAACCATTATAACGTCGTTGTTAAATAAAAATCTTTCTCAATTAATTCTTAAGAATTTATAAATATTGCGGAATGTTAATTTAAATATTCTCAAGTTTTTGCAGTCAATAAATAATTTTTGCTTATCTTTGTCAGAAAATAGAACTTCTGCAAAAATCCAACATCTACCATGGGGTTAGGAGTCAGTTATCAGTTATCAGTTATCAGTTATCAGTTATCAGTTCACTGAGAAAACTCCCCACACCCCACACCCTACACCCCACACCCCATACCCCACTTATTCAACAAACATGAAAGAATCGTGGCGAGAACGTCTGAATATCTCTCGAATAGCGATTAATGCCCCGAGGTTAACCATTGCTTTCTGGTTAGCGGTGGCAGTGGCGGGAATTTTGGCTTTTAGTTCCTTAAAATACGCTCTTTTCCCCGATATCAGCTTTCCAGTCGTAATAATTAACGCTCAAGCGGATTTAGCTACTGCTATCACCACGGAACAGCAATTAACTAAACCCCTAGAAAATCCCCTTTTCTCTCTCCCCGGTTGTCGGGATGTGTCCTCGACTACTTCCCCCGGACAGTCAGTAATCAGCATTTTCTTTAAAATTGGCACAAATTTAGACAAAGCCACTGCAGCAGTTAAACAGACTATCTCGCAAGTCCCTTTACCCCCTCAAGCTACCACAGAAGTTATCCCCGTTGATTTAAATGAGTCGGCAACAGTCACATATGCGCTGGTGAGTGAGCAGAAAACTCTAGAAGAATTAAGCCAAATCGCCCAAGATAATTTAATTCCGCCCTTAAAAGCTCTTCCTGGTACGGCTAAAGTTAATTTACTCGGTCAAGGTACAGTTAGGGAAGATAATCCCCATAAAAGCTTAACCCGACCATTGCCCACGCTGGTGCGCTTTAACGGCCAAGAGGCGATCGCAGTGCAGGTAATCAAAAAAGGTGCCGCCAATAGTCTCGATCTCGTTGCTCAAGCAGAAAAACGGGTTAAAGACATAGCACAAAAACTGCCCGATGTCAAGATAATTTTAGCTGAAACCCAAGCGGAATATATTCGCGCTGCCCTACAAGGCACGATCGATGATTTACTTTTGGCAGTTTTGCTGTCAGTGCTGGTGATCTTGATATTTTTAGGCAGTTTCGCCGCTACAATCATTTCTGCTCTGGTTATCCCCCTATCTCTTTTGGGGACTTTCATTATCATGGCCATCTATGGGTTTAATCTGGAAACCCTGACGCTGCTGGCTCTCGCTTTGGTGATCGGCATTGTCGTGGATGATGCGATCGTGGATGTGGAGAATATTTCCCGTTTAATCGATGCGGGGGAAACCCCGAAAAATGCGGCACTTAAGGGGACAAGGGAGATCGGATTAGCTGTCACTGCTTCCACTTTAACCATTGTTGCCGTGTTTATACCCGTGGCTTTTATGGGGGGTGCGGTGGGGCAGTTTTTCCAACCCTTCGGTTTAACTGTCTCGGCTGCGGTGATTTTTTCCCTGTTGGTTGCCCGAACTTTATCGCCAGTTTTGGCAGTATATTGGCTGAAACCGCAGGCACGGGCAAAAATGACGAAACAAAAGCGACCAATTGAGAACGCCTATCGACGGCTCTTAAACTGGTCATTGCGTCATCGTTTGCTGGTCATTGCTATTGCCCTAATTACCTTTTTTGCGGGTATTGCCTTGATTCCTTTTATTTCTAGGGGATTTATTCCCCGACTCGATCGCGGCGAGTTTAATCTGGTTTATACTTCTCCTTTGCCGAAAATAACGCAAATTAGCCCTAATAAACCAAAAAATAAGAGTTCTACTGATAGTTTCGCTTGGATTTCCCAGTTAGCGAGTTCTCCCGAAAGTTTTCTCCTGCGTCGCACTGTCCGGGATGGCAGCAAATTAGAAGCGCCGATTTTACGCGATGGGGAAGTGGAATCGACTTTTATGATCGCCGGTTTACGCGGTGAGCCGAATCGTGGCAAAATTCACGTTAAACTGAAGGGCGATCGTAAATCTCACACCAGTGGGGTGCAGCAACGGATTCGGCAAATTTTACCGACAATTAGAGGGGTGAATGTCAGTGTCGAGGACATTCCTTTTGTGCAGACGGAAGCGGAAAAGCCGATCCAAATTGCGATTAAAAGCGATAATTTGCCACTATTGCGCGATAGTGCCGAGAAATTGCGGGTTGAGGCCGCTAAAATCGCTGGTTTAAAGGATATTTCCCTATCATCTAGATTAAATGAGCGGGGGGATTTTTTGGCGATCGAGCGTTTAAATGGTCAACAGGCGATTTTTCTTAGTGCTAATCTCAGTCCGGATTTAGGCTTAGAAGATGCGGCGATTAAAATTGAAGGGATTCCTTTACCGGAAGGGATAACTTTACAGCGTTGGGGTACTTCTTCTCAAAGTAGCGATGTTTTGGGCAGTTTTGGTCGCACTTTAATCCTAGCGACAATTTTAATGTTAGGAGTTTTATGGTTATTATTCAGAAGACTGCTAGAAACTATCGTCATCGCTTTATGTTTACCTTTAGCGATTGTGGGGGCAATGTTAGGGTTATTGGTAACGGGTAGTGAGTTTAGTATGATTTCTTTGATCGGGTTTATCTTCCTCTTGGGATTACTGGATAAAAACGCTGTGTTATTGCTGGATTATACTAACCAATTGCGTCAACAGGGTTGGAGTCGGGAGCAAGCGGTTTTAGAAACGGGAATGATTAGGTTAAGACCGATTTTAATGACCACTTGTTCGACAATTTTAGGCATGATTCCGCTCGCTTTGGGATTGGGTACTGGTGCGGAATTGCGGCAACCCATGGCGATGGTAATTGTGGGAGGTTTAGTGACTTCTTCCCTGTTGAGTTTAATTGTTGTGCCTGTGTTATATCTAAGTTTAGAGGATGTTTGGAACCGGATTAAAGCCAGTCAAAAGTAGCTAGTTTTACCGTCGCTTTAGTTAGGGTTGGGTGCATCCCACATTTGCAGAAATACCGAGAATCAGCAATTATCAGTGACTCTTAAATTAGTATAAAAATATGAACAATCGCGTGTAAGCATCCCACCGAAAAGCTAATGCGCGGGGGGTTTGGGGGCGGCGCCACGCCCCCAACGGGGGGTTTGGGGGGTAGAACCCCCCAAAAGCTTGGATTGAGTAATAAAACCGAAAGTAACCCCCAATTTTAGGAGAAAGTTTCCCCTGAAAAATCCCAAATTAGTAGATTTACAAAAATGAGATGCACCCTTATGGTTACCCTGTCACCCTGTCCTCACTAAAAACTTTTTGCCACAAACCCTAGTTATTGTTTTGGCTTCTGATTACTATAGAGTCGTTTGAATTCTTTTTGTTGTTGATTATGATCGACAATTGGCTCAGGATAACCACAACGATGTCTTTCTAAACGGGGGATTTTTCCGGTTACTAAATATTCCGTATCTACGGAAGCTAATTCCGGCAACCACTGACGAATATATTCCCCTTCCGGATCGAATTTTTGTGTCTGACTAGCGGGATTAAAAATTCTTAAAGGTTTCGGATCCATGCCACTAGAGGCACTCCACTGCCAACCACCATTATTAGCGGCTAAATCGCCATCAAAAAGTTTCTGCATGAAGTATTTTTCGCCTTTTTGCCAGTTAATAATTAAATCTTTGGTTAAAAAACTCGCCACGATCATGCGACAACGATTGTGCATCCATCCCGTTTCATTTAATTGTCGCATAGCCGCGTCAACGATCGGATAGCCGGTTTGTCCCTGGCACCAAGCTTGAAAATGTTCTTCGTTATCCTGCCAAGGAAAATGACGAAATTCTTTTCTATAAGCACCGACCGCCAATTCTGGGAAAAAATAGAGACAATGCTGGTAAAATTCCCGCCAAGCTAACTCTTGCTGCCAAGTGATAATACTATTTTTTGCTTCCTCGGCCCGGCAATTTTCTAATAATTCTAGGGTTGCCGTCCAAATTGTGCGGATGCCAATCGCCCCAAATTTTAAAGCGGCACTCAAGCGCGAGGTCCCATCGAAAGCGGGGAAGTTACGATCTTCTTGATAATTGTTAATAACCCCTTGACAAAATTCTTCTAATCTGCTATGGGCGGCTTTTTCTCCGGGGGTGAGGGGTAAGGGATTTTGCCAAGTAAAACCTAAATTTTCTAGGGTTGGTAAGTTAATAGTTTCTGTGAGTTTGTCCCCTTCATTTTCGTCTAATCCTTGCAGGTTTTCTAGGGTTTTGGGGCTGGCTTTGGCTAATTGGCTCCAATTTTTCCAAAAAGGAGTATATACGGTGTAGGGACTTTTTGAGAGGGTGAGGACTTGTCCTGGAGCGTGGAGAAGTTGATCCCAGAAGGTTTCTACCTCAATTCCTTTTGTTTGTAAAGCGGCGATTACCTGTTGATCCCGTTGACGAGCGTAGGGTTCGATATCGAGGTTAAAAAAAACTGCTTTTGCCGATAAATTGCTGGCTAAGTTGACGAGTGTTTGACTGGGGTTGCCGCGAATAATCAGTAATTGACTACCTTTTTGGCGATAATTTTTTTCTAATTCCTCTAGACAACCGAGGAGATAGGCAACCCTAGCCGGGGCGATATCATCCCCTTCTAAAATAGCAGGATCGAGGCAGAAAACCCCGATAATTTTCGGACTGCGCTCCCTAGCTTTGCTCAGTCCAATATTATCCGAGAGACGTAAATCGCGACGATGCCAGAAAAGGATTAGATTTGACATAAAGTGAGGTGATGAGTGGTCACTGAGCTTGTCGAAGTGTGGTCACTGAGCTTGTCGAAGTGAAGATTATCAGGGGCGAGATTATTGGGGTAAAACGGGGATACAGTTAGGCTGCATCTCACCTTTGCAGGAATACCGACAATCAGCAATTATCAATGACTCTTAGATGATTACAAATGTATCAGCAGCTGTCTGTAAGCATCCCACGGAAAAGCTAATGCGCTCCGGGGTTTGGGGCCCCGCCACTTCCCCAACGGGGGGTTTATAGTCATTTCAATTAAGATTGAGAATATTAATCCCAGAGTTCCTAAGGATTTTGTCGGTCTAGACTGTATCAGACTTATCTGAAATGACTATAGTTTCCCTTTAAAAATCCCAACTCAGTAGATTTACAAAAATGAGATGCACCCCGTTAAAACTATTTGGCTGAGACTGCGAAAGTAACATGATATCAGCCAGACTTGGAAACTATCTGATCCAATTAGTTCCCCCATAGAACCCCCTTGAGCCATTTTGCACACTTTTCTCTTTTTGTCAAATTTTATGTTAAGAAAGATGTGACTAATGGATAGCTTAATCAAGGGGGTATTCTGACAATTTTCAGGCTGAGGATTGAACTATCTCTGAGAATATTTTAGCTGTATCAGTCCCAGATCATTGATTTAGTTTAGCGACCGAAACCAGCGTACCAAAAATAGGTGACCATGGGGATTACTGTAGCTAAAACCAGTAAAACTATCACCCAAATTGTGGCACTTTTATCGTCAGTTTCCTCTGCGGTAGTAAAGGTACTTTCGATATTAATTGTCGCTACTTCCGGCGGTCCGGGATCTGCTTCTCCAGAAAGTACCGCCGTTAGACGACGACTAGCATCGAGTAAAGCTTGATTATATTTTCCCCCATCTTTGAGGGGAACTGCCATAGTTTCCGAGAGGATACTATCGGCAATAGCTTCGGTTAATAGGGGTTTTGCTTCCTCCCCAACCCGCATAGCAGTTTTATTGGTTAAAGTATCAAGGACGATGATAGTTTGATTAGTCCGATCTTCAGGATTAGGATACCATTCTCTCAGGATATCATCGGCTAAATTGTCAATTTTTTGACCGTAATCCAAGCGCCGGACTACCACCATTCTCACTTCTTGGCCGGTTTTTTCGGCGAGATTTTTCAGGTCTTTATTTAATTTTCCCTCGTTAGCGGCACTAATGGCCGAAACGGGATCGACCACATAAGTGGGCGCTCCGGGGCTTAAAATAGGGAGGTCATAGACTCCCATAGCAGCAGCCGGTGACAGGGAAACAGCCAAGGCTACACAGCAGGAGAGAAGGAGAGAAGCTAATAATTTGAGCATATCGATTCGGTAAAATTCCTATAGAACATAATAGGGGAAAAGTTTCCTGTTTTTTGAGTCGAGAGAACGGAGACAGCAGATGGGAGGCTTTTTTAGTGAACAGTGAACAGTAAACAGTCAACTGACATCTGATAACTGATTATGAGTGATTTTGAGGAACTAGAGCCTAAAAAACGGGAATTAGAGGCTGTTATCCAGTCTTGGCAGCAGGAAAGGGAGACTTTTAAGCAAATTCAGCAGGAATGGCAGGAACATAAGGAACGTTGGCAATTAATCCTGCAAGGGGGTAACGACGGCATTTGGGATTGGAATGTCAGAACGCAAACTCTCTTTGTCTCGCCGCGCTGGAAGGAGATGTTAGGCTATAGTGACGGGGAAATTGCCAATCATTTCGATACATGGAAAAATTTACTACATCCTGAGGATCTCGATCGCGTGCTTAACTGTTTGCAAGCATATATTCACCGGGAAATTCCCGAATATCGAGCCGAATTTCGTCTCCTCTGCAAGGATGGCAGTTATAAATGGATTTTAGCCCGGGGAGAGGCTCTCTGGGATGAGTCGGGGCAGCCCCTACGCATGGCAGGTTCCCACACGGATATTAATGAGCGCAAAAAACGGGAAAAAGCCCTAGAAATACAGTCCTATCGCGATAATTTGCTTTCGCGGGTGACAAGATTACTAATTGCTCAAGATATCCACTCGGCGATCGATCATACCCTAGAACTGCTCTGTCAATTTACCCAGAGCGCTCACTGTTACATTATTCAATATTCCACCTGTCGTCAGCAGTGGAGTATGGTTTATGAATACTGTCACCCCGACTATCCGCAAGTTATCCCGATTCGGGAACAATCACAAAATCTCTCGACGGAAACCTTTCCTTGGTTTTCCGAACAATTATTAAACGGTATTCCAGTTAAACTGAACTCTTTAGACGATTTACCTCCTACTGCTATCCCTGAAAGAACTATTCTCGCTCATAGTTCTACTCCCTGTCTCTTAATCGTTCCTATGTGGGATAGTTCCGGGGTAACGGTGGGTTATCTGGGATTGGATGCTAGTGCAGAAAAGCAGTGGACGAAAGAAGATGTCACCTTTGTGCGGTTGGTGGGAGAATTAATTGCGATCGCACAAAGTAGATATGAAGCGGAAAAAGAATTAAAAGAGGCTAAGGAAACGGCAATTAAAGCAAATAAAGCTAAAAGTGAGTTTCTAGCTAACATGAGCCACGAATTACGCACTCCTCTTAATGCTATCTTGGGTTTTACTCGCTTAATATCCCGGGATAGCAGCATCAGCAGTGAATATCGCCAATATTTGGAAATTGTCAATCGTAGCGGGGAACATTTACTAGAGTTAATCAACGATATTCTAGAAATGTCGAAGATAGAAGCGGGAAGAACGGTTTTTAATCCTAGTAATTTCGATTTATACGCTCTTTTAGATAATATTGCCGAAATGCTCCGTCCCCAAGCGCAAGCAAAAGCTTTAAGCTTAATTTTTGATCGCAGCTCCGATCTGCCTCAATATATATGTACTGATGAAAGCAAATTGCGACAGGTGTTAATCAATCTCTTGGGTAACGGATTGAAGTTTACCGAGTCGGGAGGGGTGACTCTCCGGGGAAAAGTAGGGGAGAAAAGAGGAGATTATCAGCGATTGCTCTGGGAAATTGAAGATACAGGCGCAGGAATCGCCCCAGAGGAGATTTATAAGCTATTTCAACCCTTTAACCAAACGGAAACGGGACGAAAATCCCAACAGGGGACAGGATTGGGTTTACCTATCAGTAAAAAATTTGTTGAGTTGATGGGGGGTGCGATCGGAGTTAGTAGTATTCTGGGTCAAGGAAGTGTTTTTAGTTTTGATATTCAGGTGGGTTTGGTGGGGGAAAATGAGATTAAAACCGAAACCAATAGGGCAAAAGTTATCGCTTTAGCCGAAAATCAGCCTAAATATCGCATATTAGTCGTCGATGATCGACCGGAAAGCCGTTTACTGTTACTGAAACTCCTGACTAGCCTAGGATTATCCGTGCAAGAGGCTGCTAATGGTCAAGAAGCGATCGCAATTTGGCAAGCATGGCAACCTCATCTTATCTGGATGGACATGAGAATGCCAGTGAAAGACGGTTACGAAGCAACCAGGGAAATTCGGCAGTTAGAGGCTGATAATCGCGGAAAAACGGTGATAATTGCCCTAACTGCCAGCGCTTTTGAAGAGGATCGCGCCTTGGTTATTGCCGCCGGTTGTGATGATTTCGTGCGTAAACCTTTCCGAGAGGAATTTATCTGGCAAAAAATGAGCGAATATCTGGGATTAAAATATATTTATGCCGATAATGAGCCAAATCAATCCAATTATTCGCCAGTTTTCCTCGATTCCCTGCAATCCCTATTAAAATTAATCAGTCCCGACTGGATTAGACAATTGCAACAAGCGGCGCGAGAATGTGATGATGAAAAAATTATCGCCCTAACCGCCGAAATTCCCCCCGATTATGCTACCCTTGCCCAAGGTTTACAACAGTTAGCCAGAGAATTTTCCTTTGATGCGATCGAAACCATAATTAGAGATTTAAACATATCTTAAGAGAGTATTTTATCTAGATCTCAAAAACGTGATATTCTAAAGGCATAAATCCCTAAATATCACAATTTTAAAGGATGAAACTGTTAAAAATGCTCATCGGTACTTGGTTAATACTACCGATTTTTTCTGTTCATGCTCAAGTTCCCTCGCTGCCCCCAATTAAGCAAAATTCCCCCAATCTTGGTGATCTACCGAATAATCCCACCCAGCAGAAAAATTGGCTTTGTAACCAAGGAGATCAACGCATTGCCGTGGCTGCCAAAGAAGTGCAAGGTTGGAAAGAATTAATTGAAAAACAAGGTTGGCAATGTCGTGAAGGAAATGCCGATATACCCGCTCAAACTCTCGGCTTTTCCTGCGAACCAGAACAAACCCTCGGCATCTTGACAGTTTACTGGTTAAATGGTAGTAATGGTCAACAACAATTAAGCCAATGGCGAGATAAATTAGCAGCACAACAGGGGATGGTTTGTACCATTAATAACGTGCGGTTATTCGATACTCAAGAAAATATACCCAACCCATTACAACCATGATTAAATTAGCAATTTTGCCTCAATCTATTCTCCTGGGTATCAGTTTACTATTAAATAATTCTCTGCCCTTACTTGCCCAATCTACACCCCTGAGCGTCGATAATTTAAGAAATACCGTCTATAACATTCCCAATCGAGGTTCCGTAATTGTCAGCGATGGTATTTTTCAATCTAACGAAGGACCAATTTTAGGAGTGCAAGTTAGTCGAGAAGCTTTGATGGGGGACTATAATAATGATCAAAGGACTGATGGTATTGTCGTATTAAGAGTGATTACTAGAAATCAACAGCAATTACATTATTTAGCCCTAGTGATTGATAATAATGGTACTGCCACTAACACCGATACTGTCCTGTTAGCCGATCGAGTAATTGTCGATAATCTGAGTGCTAAAGATGGTATGATCACCGTCAATATGAGAAGATTTCTCCCCCGGGATCCTTCCTGTTGTCCGTCGGGAGTCATTACCCAACAATTTGCAATCAATCCTAGTATTAATCAATTGACTTTACTGAGTACCAACGAAAGTCAACCCACCACCCCAAATGTGCAGGTAATACCTGGTTCTCCCCTGAGAATTAATAATAATAATCTCCCCTTTCAACCTCCCGCTGGAGCCATCCAAATCCGCTTTTAACCTTGTTTTTGGTGCGTTACTAACGCACCCTACCTTTTTCCTTAACAAAAAATGACCTACAAATATCCCATCCAACGCTGGTATATTGCCGCGACTAATCCCGAAAAAATTGAGGGTTTAGCGCGGGAAATGGGACTATCATCGTTATTAGCAACTATCTTAATTAATCGCGGTATTGATACCCCCGAATTAGCTAAAACTTATATAGATCCTGAAGCGGATACCTTACCCTCTCCCCTGGGAGAATTTCCCGACTTAGAAAAAAGTGTCAATTTATTAGTAAAAGCGATCGCCAGAGGCGATAAAATTGCTATCTGTGGGGACTACGATGCCGACGGCATGACCAGTACATCTTTACTGTTAAGAGCCTTGAGACATCTCGGTGCTAGGGTAAATCATGCCATACCCAGTCGCATGAAAGAGGGATACGGAATTAATCAGCGCATTGTCGAAGAATTTGCCGAGTCGGGAGTCGGATTGATTCTCACCGTTGATAATGGTATTTCCGCTCACGAACCGATCGCCCTAGCGATAGAATTAGGATTAAAAGTTATTATCACCGATCATCACGATCTGCCGCCAATTTTACCAAATGCCTCCGCTATTCTCAACCCGAAATTATTAACCCCGAACTCTCCCTATCAGGGATTAGCGGGGGTGGGAGTCGCCTATATTTTAGCGGTGACAACTGCCCAAAAAATGGGTAAATTACAGGGATTAACCGAGTCATTATTAGCATTATTTACCCTAGGCACTATAGCAGATTTAGCCCCATTAATCGGGGTAAATCGTCGCTGGTTAAAACGGGGTTTAAGAAAATTACCCAAATCTCAATTAGTCGGCATTCAATCCCTGATGCAAATAGCGGGAATTAGCGAGGAACAAAAGCAATTACAACCGGATGATATTGGCTTTAAATTAGGACCGAGAATTAATGCCATTGGCAGAATTGGTGATCCCCAGATAGTTATTGAATTATTAACCACCGATGATGCCGGAATTGCCTTAGAAAGAGCGATGCAGTGCGAACAAATTAATCGTACCCGTCAAGAATTGTGCGAAAAAATTGAAGAAGAAGCGATTAAATTGGTCGAAGAAACTCCGATTCTTTGGCAAAAAGATCGAGGTTTAGTTTTAGTCGAAAAAGATTGGCATCATGGGGTAATTGGTATTGTGGCCTCCCGTTTGGTGGAACGCTACGGAGTGCCGGTTTTTATTGGTACTTACGAGGAAGAAGATACGGGTAAAATTCGCGGTTCTGCCAGAGGAATTGAAGAATTTCACGTTTTTGAAGCCCTGCAATTTTGCCAAGATTTACTAGGAAAATTTGGCGGTCATAAAATGGCGGGTGGTTTTAGTTTACCCACAGCTAATTTACTAGCATTTAAACAAAGATTAAGTCAATTTTCTCACAAAATTTTACAAATAGAACAATTAAAACCTTTAATCAAAATTGATACTATCCTAGACTTTAAACAAATAAACCTGCAACTTTTTCAACAAATTGATAGTTTGCAACCCTGGGGAATTGGGAATGAATTACCCGTTTTTTGGACTCCTAACGTGCGAATAGTAGAACAGAAAACTATCGGAAAAAATCATTTAAAATTATTGCTGGCTCAAAGGGATGATACCAGAATTCAAGCCCTAGCTTGGCGTTGGGGCGAATATTGTCCTTTACCAACTCGTTTAGATATTGCCTATAAACTCAAAGAAAATACCTGGAATGGTAATACAACCATAGAAATTGAATTAGTGGGAGTGCGATTACCCCAAGAAAATGATAATATTAAAAAAGCAATTTTTATGCACGCAGATAAAATGTATCAATGTAGTTTTTGGGCTGATTTAAACGAGATTCGCATCAAAAATGAACAGGGCGATATTTTAGTCGTCCAGAAAGGCCAGCGCATTGGTTTATTAGGCAAAAATCGACAACAAGCGAGAGAAGTCAACGTGACTGAACCCCGTTTTTATACTTTAATTAAAGTTGCCATCAAAGCTTTGGCTATCTAAGTAGCTGGTTATAATTAAATTAAAAATCGATTTTAGGTTCGATCCCCCCTGCCCCCCTTAATAAGGTAGGGTTGATTCATGAATCAACCCTACCCTTGATAACGGGGGTGTCTGATAATTTTTAACGCCTACCTACTTAGCAAAACCTCCAAAAAAAGCGCCTTGACGATGAACCAAACCATAGTGATCAAAATCGGTACTTCCAGTTTGACCGATAATCAAACCGGCCAATTATCCCTCTCCACGATCGCCGCTTTAGTGGAAGTCCTCACCCGGTTGCGCGCTGCCGGTCATCGGGTGGTATTAGTATCTTCCGGGGCCGTGGGGGTGGGCTGCCGTCGTCTGGGAATACAGGAAAGACCGAAAAAAATCGCCCTCAAACAAGCGATCGCAGCCGTCGGACAAGGTCGTCTGATGCGGATCTATGATGACCTCTTTACCAGTCTTGGTCAACCGATCGCCCAAATTTTGCTGACCCGTCCCGAATTGATGGAACGCACCTGTTATGTCAACGCCTATAATACCTTTCAGGCTTTGTTTGAATTAGGGGTAATTGCCATTGTCAACGAAAATGATACGGTGGCGATCGATGAGTTAAAATTCGGCGATAATGACACTTTATCAGCCCTTGTCGCCAGTTTAATCGAGGCTGACTGGTTATTTATCCTCACCGATGTGGATCGCCTCTACAGTGCCGATCCGCGGCTATTTCCCGAAGCTGCGGCCATTGCCCGAGTTAGTCCCGCAGAATTAGCGCAACTATCGATCGATGCCGGTAGTAGTGGCAGTCAGTGGGGGACCGGGGGTATGGCGACTAAATTGGCCGCGGCCCGGATTGCCACCAGCGCCGGGGTAGAAATGGCGATTACTAGGGGAGGGCAGCCCAGCAATATCTTAAAAATTATGGCAGGAGAGGCGATTGGAACCCGTTTTGAGGCCCAAAAACGCAGTGATAACGCCCGCAAACGCTGGATCGCCTACGGACTAATGCCCATGGGTAAAATCTATCTCGATGCCGGGGCGATTCAAGCCATTTGTCAGGGGGGAAAATCTCTCCTCGCGGCCGGAATCACCAAAGTGGAGGGGGAATTTAGCGCCTCGGAATCGGTGCAATTGTGCGATCAAGAAGGCCGGGAAGTGGCCCGGGGAATTGTTAATTATAGTAGTGAGGAGATCGATCGAGTTAAAGGTCAACATTCCGAGCGTATTGCCAGTTTATTGGGTTATATGGCTGCAGAAACCATTATTCATCGGGATAATCTCGTCATTTTGAGTGCCTCGTCCACCAACTCGACTAAGTAGTCGTGCAAAATAAATTTCCTAGTGAAGATAGGCAAGAGGCAATAGGCAAGAGGCAAAAGCTTTATCGAAATGTGTAATTAATTTTGCCTAGGTACTTAATAAGGGATAATTCCGCCACCCTGAGCAAGTCCAGCCAATGCCTTAAATGTAAAGAAATGTCTCAAAAAAACAACAAATTGTTAGACAAGCAAGAGAGTTAGACTAGGGATGTCCCCCGAAGTTCAACCCTGTGAGATTATAAATAAAGCGAAACTCAAAAATGTCTTTATTGCTGTTGGGAGAAACTTAATAATGCGAGACGCGGTAACTAGCCTGATTAGAAAATACGATGTCACCGGACGTTATCTCGATCGAGATGCGATCGATAATCTTAAACAATATTTTGCCTCGGGAACTGCCCGTCTAGCTGCCGCCGCCCTCATTAACGCTAATTCGGCGGCGCTCGTGCGTGGGGCGGCGATTCGTCTATTTGAAGAAGTTCCCGAATTGATCCGCGCTGGGGGTAATGCCTACACCACCCGTCGTTATTCTGCCTGTCTGCGGGATATGGATTACTATCTCCGCTATGCCAGTTATGCCCTAGTAGCTGCTGATACTAATGTTCTAGATGAGCGGGTGCTGCAAGGACTGCGGGAAACCTATAATTCCCTCGGTGTTCCCATCGGTCCGACGGTGCGCGGTATCCAAATCATGAGCGAAATGATTCAAACCATGGCTACTGAGGCGGGTATTGCCGACACCTCTTTGATCGCTGAACCCTTTGATCATCTCACTCGCGAATTAAGCGAAGTCTCTATCTAAATTCAGTTATCAGTTATCGGTTAGGAAAGGCAAGAGGCAACAGGCAAGAGGCAAGAGTATTTATTAATTTGTCTCCCGTCTCCTGTCTCCTGTCTCCTGTCTCCCGTCTCCTGAATTATTAACTCGCCGTCGGCGATCGAGCCATTGTTGTAAAATAATCGCCGCCGCTTCCCGATCGATCGCTCCCTTATCCCAAGAGGAAAACTGTTTTTTGGCTTTTAAGAATTCTTCCGCCTCTAGGGACGTGCAACGCTCATCAATGTATTCCAGGGGTAAATCCAAGGCGATGGCTAGTTTCTGGGCGTATTTTTGCACCTGTTGGGCCTGAAATCCTAACTCTCCCGCCATGGTATAGGGCAGTCCCGCCACCAAAATCTTAATATTTCTTTCCTTGACAATCGCCTTAAATTGTGCTATGTCGGCAACAAAGGAAGAACGGATAATCGTGGTTAAACCGGTGGCGATTAAACCTGTACCGTCACATCCTGCCACTCCTACCCGTTTTTTGCCGATATCCAAGCCCAGGGCGGCGACTCTTTCCATTACACTGGATGCCCCTGATCGGGGGGTTCCGAGGGCGGTTTAACTGGGGGAAGTTCCCCCGGACTGTCGAGGGAGTCCAGGGGGGGATTATTGGGCCATTTTAACCAAGACATCCGACTAGGGATAGGAGTTCGCGGCACCGATTGTAAACCCTGCAGCATTTCTGCTAGGGCGGAATTTTCCGGCTTAGTTTCGCGAATTTTGTGCCATACCGAGCGCGACATCATCAGGGTGTGGGAACTGCGGATCGCTCCCAATTGTTCCAGATATTCCCGTCTTTCGTGCTGATAATCAGCAGATATCAACTCTAGCGAGCGAGGGGGATACTTGCGAGTGATCTGGGCCATCTGGATTAATAACTTAGGATAGAGCCAAGTGTAGGCGGGATGGACAATTAATTTCGCTTGATGGGGTCGCTCATCTTGGTTAGATAGGATTAATTCAAAATAACCGATCGCCGCTTTTCGTTGTGGTTCAAAAACGTAACCGCGACTAATTTGCGGACCGCCGCACCAACTCTGACAGCGACCGAACAAACTATCAACTAAACTGATTTTAAAATCCTGGATATGGCGATCAAATACCTGACGCAGTAGCGGCGGCATAGACACACAATCTAACTGATAAAGTAATTGAGCGTCAGCATTGCTCACGGGCAGTAAATTCGGTAAATCTGCCTCTTGTTTGCTCAATTCCTGTAATAATTGCGGCGGTAAAGACCAATAGGTTAATTCCGCTAAAGGCTGAAAACCGTGTTGCCGGAAAAGCGCCAAACTGTCCTTTTGATTGATATTAACCTCTAACACCCAGGTGCGGGCTTCCCAAACCGTTTCTAGACAATAACGCAGTAATTGCGCCCCGATACCCTTGGGTTCGCTTAAAGACTCCCCCGGATGCACCCGCACCTGTTCCACCCGCCAAGTGCTGCGACTACTATTAAAAGGGGTGACTTGGATGGCCCCGCGAATTTTCCTTTCTTCTCCCCGATCCGCCGTAGACTCAGCCACATAGACATGAAAACGGTGTTGGAGAGGATTGGGAAAAAGACTGAGAATTTTAAACAACCCAAACCAAGGACGCACCCGTTGCACCTGCGTGCGGAAATTTTGGGCGCGACGATCGATATCCTCATCGAAGTCATCTAGGGTTAAAGCTTCAATGTCTTCCAAATCCCGATATTGTACGGGACGGATTGGGCGATCGCTAAAATCGTCCCCTTGGGGAACAGGAGAAGTGGTCATGGCTCTGGGGTAAATATTGTCTATGCACCTATCTTACAGCAGAATCTAGAGGCACTTCCCCACCAATAACAATTTCTGAGGGATCATAGGGGACCACCACAGAAAGAACACCTCGATCGGTAGCTGGGGTTTTTTGGGCCAAATTTCCGATCATGACAATTCGATGCTACAATAACGGACGGTTAATCAGTCCGAATTTGCAGTAAAAGTCTTTGAGTCAATCTGTAGATACCACTAACACCCTAGACACTCTAGCTCAAGAACTAGCCGCCATTCAGCAGACCGGTTCTAAGCGCGTCGCCTTATTGGGTTCCCGTCACGTTCCCATCACACACCAGCAATTGATCGAAATGATGGCCTATGCCCTCGTGCTGGGGGGCAATCGGATTATGACCTCTGGGGCGACGGGAACCAATTCCGCCGTCATTAAGGGGGCAATGCGGGCAGATCCTAATCTGTTAACCGTGATCTTACCCCAAAGTCTCGATCGCCAGCCCCTGGAATCCCAAGAACAACTCCAGCAGGTTATCCATCTGGTGGAATGTCCCGAAAATGACCATCTATCCCTAGGGGAAGCCAGCAGCCTCTGTAATCGCGAGATTATCAATCGTTGTCAACAGTTAATCTGTTTTGCTTTCCACGACAGTCAAACCCTTTTGCAAACCTGCGCGGAAGCGGAAGATCAACGCAAGCTAGTTACCCTATTTTATTTTGACTAAATTCAGCGATGAATCTCTCCGTCAGTGCCATTCTTCTCTATTCGATAGTGGCCGCCGCTATCTCTGTCTATCTACCTTTTCTGCTGGTCGCTTACGCTAGAGCTAAGGTGGGTTACAATACCTCCGCTCCCCGGGCCATGTTCGACCAACTCCCAGACTACGCTAAACGAGCAACTTGGGCCCATCAAAATGGTTTTGAAACCTTTATGATCTATAGTGCCGCCGCTCTCATGGCCTACGTTACAGGAGTCTCCTCATCCTTGGCTGCTAACTGTGCGATCGCTTTTGTGATCCTCCGGCTTCTATTTTCCCTTTTTTATATCACTAATGTCCCGATCGCTCGTTCCCTGATGTTCGGCCTTGGTTCTCTCTGTACTTATACTCTCTTTGGGTTGAGTTTAATCAAGATTCAGTAGAATTCCCCAAACCAGATGCAGGAGAGTCGAAAAACGCTATAGTTCGGGAGCGGTAAAGAAGTTGCTTAACCCGAACTATAGTTAATTCTGTTACTGATAAACCGGTAATTTGGGATTATCTACTGATAACAAACCGGTTAAAAGTGAGGCGGGTTTTTGACTATAGGGCCAGGCAAAAGCATGACGAAAAGCCGCATCTTGACAAGCTTGTAATTGTCGAAAATCGATCACGTCCAGGGTGAGTAAATTCTCGTACTCGAAGGGCAGCCGGACATTGTGTAAACCAGCATTATCGGTACAGATAGCAATATCAACCCCCGCTTCAAAACAGCGATCGAAGACTATCTTTAATTGCGATAAACTCTCAAGGGTGCCAGTTTTTAAATAGGTGGTGGGACAGACTTCTAAACATTGATGACGACGGGCAACTTCCGGCAGCAATTCCGGATATTGTAGGGGAATTTGAATACCGTGACCAATTCTTTGCAGATAGGGCAGTAATTGGGGATAACAACCGTCCTTTGTTTCGTAAAGATGGCCGGTGGTATTTAAACCCTCTTCCCTGGCATAACTGTATAAACCGGCAAATTCCTCTAGTCGAGTTTGGTAGTGGGAATCACCCCCAGCAATATCGATCGCACAGACGTATTCTCTCATCCCTAGGGCCAGATCAACGATCGCTTTGTTGACTTCGTAGGGAAGTCGCGAGTGCATACAGAGAATTTGACTGGTAATAATCGGATATTCGCTCATTTTCGAGGCTTGACCGACGATATCGACAATCGATCGCATTTGCTCGATTCGCTCTGTTTGGTTCAAATGTTCGTCGGTGCGATAGTAGGGAGTATAGCGCAATTCTAAATAGGCAAGATTCTCGAAGATGTAAGCGCCGCGAATCAGACGATAGATAAAATAGGGCAAAGTTTGGGCGGTTTGAACACTTTCGACTAGGGTATGTAATTCCAAATACTCATCTAAACTATTGCGTTCGCGGGTGTAAAATTCCTCAAAAGCGGGATATTCTGGGAATTTAGCCGCTAAATCCCGCTCATGTCTGTGAAAGTAGCGCCAGAGAATTCTCGGTACTACCGATCCCCCTAAATGCCGATGCAAATCCGCGTATAAAGCCACAACTCCGCTGCTCCTTAGTCTCTCAAATGTTCCTTAAATATAACGAAGTTTTACAATTGTTTGACAATTGCTCGCAAATAGTATCAGTACCTAGTCGGTGAACAGTGTGGGGTGTGGGGTGTGGGGTGTAGGGTGTGGGGTGTAGGGTGTGGGGTGTAGGGTGTGGGGTGTAGGGTGTGGGGAGTTTTCTCAGTGAACTGATAACTGATCACTGATCACTGATCACTGCTTAATGATTTGATAGCATGGAGGAAAACCTATCGAGGGTGAAGCGGTATGAGTGACTATAAAGATTCTTCTTCCATGCGCTATTTCTTGGCAGGATTAAAACCCTTTGCCCAACCTTTATTTTGGCTGCCGCTAGGAATATTTTCCTTAGCTCTAATTGGTTTCTCGGTATATCAACAGAATCCTGAATGGTTGGGTTCGGTATTAGATACCCCAGGAATGTCCTTGGAGGAACGCGAAATCCAGACTAAGCAGATTACCGATGCTCCTCTCCCCAGTCCTGCAACAATGCCGGCCATTCCTGCCAATAATAATACCGCTCCCCCGAACGAACCGGCCTCGCCGCAGCCTTTTAATCCTTTAAATACTAATCCCAATAACAACCAGAAACCCTCTTTATTCGCCCCGTTAATGCCGCAGACTAAGCAAAATCAGGCACCGAAGGCTAGTAAAACTCTGCAACCGATTCAAGTGCAACCGATTAGTGGCAACAATAGCAATTATCCTTTACAAAGGGAAATCGAAAATCGCTCACGGACTACTAACTTGAATAATTCTCCTAATCTCAACCCCGGGGGCAACCCGAATCAAGTCAACCCCCAAGGAAATTATTCCCCTTATCAACAAAATACTCAGCCTCTACCCTCCTGGAATAATGCCAACCCTAACCCGGTCCCCGGCCCTAGCAACCAATCCAACTATTATCAACCCCCCGTATATCAGGCCCCCGTTTACGGCAGTCAACCCAACGTCACCAGTTATCCCAATCAGGGAATGGCACCCAACAATAATGGCATCCCCAATCAAGTTCCCCCTCAAACTACTAACCGAGGTTTCTCCATCCAACAACCGATTGATACTAGGTCTTCTGGTTACTAGAGGGACTTAGATAGGAGCTTGCAGGAAGTCTAATAAAATCGGATTAACTATTTCTGGGGCTTCATCCTGGGGACAGTGGCCCAAACCAGCTAAGGGGATAAACTGTTTTACTGTCGGGAATCTTGCTAATTCTTGGCCCAAGGACAAGGGTTCCCAGGGATCCTCGCTACCCCAAAGCAGAATGGCCGGACAGGGGAGAATCGGCAGCAGGTCTTCTGGGAGTGGGCCGCCAGAATAACCGGTAAAAGCGAGGAAAACCTCGATCGCTCCCTGATCTCGGGCGGGTTTTAGGATTATTTCTACTAATTCCTCCGTTACCGCTTCCGAGCGCCGATAAGCTTGCAGGAGAATTTTACGCACTGTCTGGGGTTTAGCGATCTGTTGGAAGAAAAAAGCCCCAATTGCTTTATTTTTGAGAATTATTTGGGCAAAATCTGCGCCTAAACGACGATACCAGGGTAATTCCCCCCGTTTTCTTTCGTGCAGTAGTCTGAGGGAACAATTAATCGCCGCTACCCCAAGGACAAAATCAGGATGATCGACGGCAGCCTGCATAATGGCCACGCAACCGATGGAATTACCCGCCAAAAAAGCGGGACCCCCCACCACTTCCCGACAAAAATCGGCAATCTGCGCCCCCCAAGTCTCGAAAGTGTAATCGATCTCCTTTTGCGGTTCGGGTTTGTCGGAACCGCCAAAACCAATTAAATCTAGGGCAAAACAGCGACATTTTTCGCCTAAAACGGGGATATTTTTGCGCCAATGTCCCCAAGATGCCCCAAATCCATGCACAAGCACGATCGCAGGTCCTGTCTCCCCCGCACTCTGATAGGTGATTTTGAATCCCCGCCAATGCCAAATTTTTGCCTGTGTCTCTAATCCTAGAATTTGTTGCATATTTTTGTTTATCTGTAAAGTATTCGTTGCTTTTCTTAATATATACTGTCGGGTTAACTGGCGGCTTAACTGATCGTCTGGAGATGATGCCAAATCCCGTCATAGTTCATCTCAAATGAACCCAACAACCGCCAATTATGATGAACCCTAGAAAGAAGTATTAAGTCACCTAGAAAACGGGTTTCTTCAAGAAACCCGTTTTCTGTGGGGTTTTTTGCGGAAAGCATACCCCTCTTTTTGTAGTTCCCCCTCTCCTCGTAGGTTAAAGGGGTAAGGTCATAACAATCCGTTGCCAAAACAGACTTTTCAGAATATAATAGAGAAGAGTAGTCATTCATCGATCAGATTCGTTAAGATGATATTACATGACTAATAATATTGACCATGACCGCTTATTTAAGGAGTTAATCTCCACCTTTTTTGTCGAATTTATCGAGTTATTTTTTCCTCAATTGATGGATTATTTAGATAGAAACTCGATTACTTTTTTAGACAAAGAAGTATTTACAGATGTCACGGAAGGAGAAAAGCATGAAAGCGATTTAGTCGCACAGGTTAAGTTTCGAGGAAAAGAATCTTTTTTTCTGATTCATGTAGAGGCGCAGGAAAGTTCCCGAAAGTGGTTTAACCGGCGAATGTTTACTTATTTTGCTCGTTTTCATGAGAAATTTGTCTTACCGATTTATCCGATTGTAATTTTTTCTTATTCAAAGCCAAAAAGAGCAGCGATTAGTCAATATGTAGTCGATTTTCCCGATTTTAAGGTATTAGAATTTAACTATCAAGTAGTGCAGTTAAATCGATTAAATTGGCGAGATTTTCTCAATCAACCGAATCCAGTTGCTTCAGCTTTGATGGCGAAGATGAACATTGCCGAGAAAGAGCGAGCCAAGGTAAAAGCGGAATGTCTGCGCTTGTTAATTACTTTAAAGTTAAATCCTGCAAAAATGCAATTAATTTCCGGATTTATTGATACATATATCAATCTAAATCCTGCCGAAGAGATACAATTTCAACAAGAAATTAGCACATTTAGTCAACCCGTACAGGAGGGAGTTATGCAAATTACCACCAGTTGGATGCGTCAAGGTATTGAACAAGGTATTGAACAAGGTATTGAACGCGGTATTGAACGCGGTATTGAACGCGGTATCGAACGGGAAAAGACATTGATTCTTCGTCAACTTAAACGCAAGTTAGGGGAGATTAATCCTTCATTGGAAACTAAAATCATGCAGTTAAGTATTGATGATGTCGAAGTATTAGGAGAAGCTTTATTCGATTTCTCTACGGTTGAAGATTTAATCAATTGGTTAAATACTTTAACTGCCTAGGTTTGACGTTAGCGAGCGTCTTGAGAAAACGGGTTTCTCGGAGAAACCCGTTTTCTGATGGCTTGAGGTTTAACCGCACCGAATTTAATTTGATTTTCTCTGATTCATGAATAAACCTGATGAAAAAAAAAAAAAAAAAAATAAGCATACTTTATATTCTATTGACAGTAGAAAAAAACGCTCTCAAAATGGTGGAAACGATTAATTGATGGTTTAATAGTTTTTTTTAGCCTAACCTCGACTGGCTACGTTTGCGGAAAACAGGCTGACTCGGCTGAATAAATAATAGCCAAGCAAATTGTGGGCATTGCCCACCCTACACAACTATTCATTTGAGAAATTTAAAGGGTTAATGTCATGACTTCTACCCTCTTGCCGAGCTTTCCTGCTGTTGACGATGTTTTGTTCAATTTCGCTCAATCTGATGGATTTTGGGCGAATTTAGAAACTGCTTTTGGCACAAGTTATGATGTGGTTAAGGCGACGCAATTACGACAGCAGTGGAAAAGTCGAGATTTTAGTCAAATTCCCCCAATTGAGGTACTTAGTGATGAGGTTTTGGGGACGGCGAATGGTGCATATTCCAGCAGTACCAATAAGATTTATCTATCAGCATCTTTTTTGAATACGGCATCGTCAGCAGCGATAATTAATGTAATTTTAGAAGAAATTGGGCATTATGTGGATGCTCAAATTAATCAGGTGGATAGCGCGGGAGATGAGGGGGCAATTTTTGCAGAGTTGGTGCAGGGAAATAGTCTGGATGTGGCAACCTTGGAGGTATTGAAAGCTGAGGATGATGCGGGGGTAATTAGTATTGGTAGCGTGAGTATTGCAGTTGAAATGGCGAATTTGACAGGGGATGGTAATAATAACAATATTTCGGGGACAAATGAGGATGATGTGATTGATGGGTTAGGGGGTAATGATACCCTAAGTGGTTTAGGGGGTAATGATAGTCTGATTGGTGGAATAGGTAATGATGCTCTCTATGGTGGTACAGGAAATGATACCTTAGACGGGGGAGATGGTCGTGATGGACTCTATGGAGAAGAGGGGGACGACTATCTCCAAGGGGGGGCAGATAATGATAACCCAGATTACTGGAATGGTAATTGGCGAGTTGGTGGACTCTACGGCGGTGCTGGAAATGACACTTTAGATGGAGGCGATGGGGATGATTATCTAGACCCTGGTGAAGGTATTGATAGTGTGATTGGGGGTGCAGGAAATGACCAAGTTCTTCTCAACTACAGCAGTGACACCAATAGCTTAACTATCAACTACACCGATGCTAACAATGGTACGGTTTCCAATGGAGAAACCATCAAAGAAATTGAAAGTTTCAATTTGTATTTGGGGAGTGGGAACGATACGGTCAATCTAAGTGCAGCGACTGGGGTAATCTATGCTGAAGGCGGCTTAGGTAACGATAACATCACTGGTGGTAAGGCTTACGACAATCTACATGGGGGAGAAGGGAATGATACCTTAGACGGGGGAGATGGACGTGATGGACTCTATGGAGAAGAGGGAGACGACTATCTCCAAGGGGGAACAGATAATGATAACCCTGACTACTGGAATAGACCTCTCCATAATTTAATTAAATCACAATATATAGGATATAATAAAACAAATAGTAACTCAAAAAAGCCATGAAAAACTACACTTGGGAATACATTCAAAAATATCCGAAACAAACTAAAAGACTATTAGGAATTGACTACCAACAACTAGAACAACTGATGGCACTTGGAAAACTTATACATCGGAAAAACCAATCAGAAATCGAAAAAACCAAAATTAGGATTAATCAACCAGGAAGCGGAACACCTCCTAAATTATCAGAAGAGGAACAAATTGTTCTAATGTTGGTTTATTTAAGACATCATCTAAGCTTTCAAATCTTAGGACTAATATTTCAAGTGAGTGAATCAACGGCTCATAATATCTTTACCTATTGGCAAAAACTTTTTGAAGGAGAGTTACCGCCAAGTTTGTTAGAACAAATAAAGAAGTGCCAAGAAGAGGAAATAATAATTGAACAATTAAGGGATTATGAGTTGATTGTCGATAGCGCAGAACAGCCCGTGGAGAGGCCGACCGATTATCAAGAACAAAAAATATATTATTCGGGAAAGCAAAAAAGACATACTTTAAAAAGTCAATTTATTGTCTTGCCAAAAGCTGAAGATATTGTTGATGTAGTTATTGGTCAACCTGGTCCGACGAGCGACATAAAAATCTGTCGGCAAACTTTAAGCAAATTCGATTCTCAACAAACTTTTATTGGAGATAAAGCTTACCTAGGAGAAAATCAAATCAGAACTCCTGATAAAAAACCTAAGAATGGAGAATTAACCGAGAATCAAATTAAAGAAAATAAAGTTTTATCATCTCGGCGAATTTTTGTTGAGCATTTAATTCGAGTTGTCAAAGTATTTAAAGTAGTTCAAGAAAGATTTAGATTAAATAAAAGTCGATATAAATCGGTTTTACTGACCGTTTGTGGCTTAGTAAGGTTGAGAATTAGTGCGCTAATTTTAGAAGTAATAGAAGGGGAGCAATCAGGGGAAGTAATTGACGTTATAATTAGCCATAGTTTTCCGTCAAAATTGGATTTTGTCTCTTCAAACCCTGATTAATCGGTTTTGAGAGCTAATTTTGACTCTTGGTCTAATCTGCCTCTCTTCCTTGCTGTGACTGACTTATAAATTTTTGGAGAGGTCTAATGGTAATTGGCAAGTTGGTGGACTCTACGGCGGTGCTGGAAATGACACTTTAGATGGAGGCGATGGGGATGATTATCTAGACCCTGGTGAAGGTATTGATAGTGTGATTGGGGGTGCAGGAAATGACCAAGTTCTTCTCAACTACAGCAGTGACACCAATAGCTTAACTATCAACTACACCGATGCTAACAATGGTACGGTTTCCAATGGAGAAACCATCAAAGAAATTGAAAGTTTCAATTTGTATTTGGGGAGTGGGAACGATACGGTCAATCTAAGTGCAGCGACTGGGGTAATCTATGCTGAAGGCGGCTTAGGTAACGATAACATCACTGGTGGTAAGGCTTACGACAATCTACATGGGGGAGAAGGAAATGATACCTTAGACGGGGGAGATGGACGTGATGGACTTTATGGAGAAGAGGGAGACGACTATCTCCAAGGGGGAACAGATAATGATAACCCTGACTACTGGAATGGTAATTGGCAAGTTGGTGGACTCTACGGCGGTGCTGGAAATGACACTTTAGATGGAGGCGATGGGGATGATTATCTAGACCCTGGTGAAGGTATTGATAGTGTGATTGGGGGTGCAGGAAATGACCAAGTTCTTCTCAACTACAGCAGTGACACCAATAGCTTAACTATCAACTACACCGATGCTAACAATGGTACGGTTTCCAATGGAGAAACCATCAAAGAAATTGAAAGTTTCAATTTGTATTTGGGGAGTGGTAACGATACGGTCAATCTAAGTGCAGCGACTGGGGTAATCTATGCTGAAGGCGGCTTAGGTAACGATAACATCACTGGTGGTAAGGCTTACGACAATCTACATGGTGAAGCCGGAAATGATACCTTAGACCCCGGACTCGGTAGCGACTACGCCGACGGAGGCACCGAAACCGACACCCTGAAAGTTGACTACTTCTCCTTAAGTACCAATATCACCTCTACAGTGCCTAATAATGGCGGTGGTACTATCTCCACCACTGGAAACTCTGTAAATTACGTCAATATCGAAAAATTTGACATAACCACAGGTAGTGGTAACGATAACCTCATCGGTGGCAACCTTGACGATACCTTAAAGGGAGGCGCAGGAGATGACATCCTTAACGGTGGTACAGGTGTTGACATCCTTCAAGGAGGGGTAGGAGATGATTCCTACATCATTGATGAACTAGGGGACACCATTAATGAAAATGCAAGCGAAGGTAAAGACCTCATTCAAGCCTCTGTTTCCTATAGCATTGAAACCATCGCTAACGTTGAAAATATCACTCTCACAGGCACAAATAACCTCAGCGCGACAGGTAACAGCCTTAACAATACCCTCACAGGTAACAGTGGCAATAATACCCTTACTGGTAATGCTGGTAATGACACCTTAGAAGGGGGGGCCGGGAATGACTCCCTAAATGGTGGGGATGGTAATGACAGGTTAATAGGGGTTAACTCCACTGCTGCTACTCCCGGAGTTGGTGAAATTGATACATTAGAAGGGGGAACAGGTGCAGACCGTTTTATCTTAGGAGATGCAACCAAAGCCTACTATGATGATGGTAATACTAGCGCTAATGGCACGGCTGATTATGCTCTAATTAAGAACTTTAATATCAATGAGGATAAGATTCAATTATCGGGGGCAAAGAGTAACTATATTCTGGCTAATTCTCCCATTACCGGAGTTTCAGGAACAGGAATATTTCTGGATAAACCAGTGACAGAACCCGATGAATTAATTGCCGTTGTTGAAGGAGTAACAGGATTAGATATTAATGGTAATGCTTTTGGCTCAATTCTCACATTACTAAATGATAATTTTAATAGTGAAAGAGGGGGTTCTGGGACATTAAATTATACGGATTTAATCAATTGGAGTATCACCAATGGTAGTGTTGATTTAATTGGTAATGGTTACATTGATTTGCAGCCAGGCAATGGTTTGTATTTAGATTTAGATGGTTCGACTAGGAATGCTGCCCGACTAGAATCTAAACAAACGTTTAATTTTAACAGTGGCGAACTTGTTACCTTACAGTTTTCTTTAGCCAATAATGGTTCAGCTACCAACTCGGCTACAGTTTCTTTAGGTAATTTATTTAGTGAGATTTTTTCCTTAACTGGTTCTCCTCCTTTTACAACCTTTACTCGTAGTTTCCAAATTAATAATTCTTCTAGTGGCAAACTTATCTTTGATCATGCAGGAGGAGATAATTTAGGATTATTACTGGATAACGTAATCTTAACTTCTGAAACTGGAAATGCTCAATCACCCGGTACTTTATCATTTAATACCGCCACCTACAGCGTCAACGAAAACGGCACAGCAAATATAATCATAAATCGTACAGGAGGAAGTGACGGTACAGTTAGCGCAACCATTACCTATATAGGGGGTACAGCAACCGCACCATCTGACTACACTAATACCCCCATTACCGTTAATTTTGCTGATGGGGAAAACAGCAAAACCGTCACCATTCCCATTGTTAATGATAGTAACTTTGAACCTAACGAAACCGTTAACCTAGCCTTAACCAACCCCACCAACGGCGCAACCATTGGCACACAAGCAACAGCTAATCTAACCATTATTGACAATGATTCCCCAATTCCGGGAGTATTAGCCTTTGATCGTTCTACTTATACCATTAATGAAGACGGTACACCTGTTATTGCTGTCGAAGTAGTTCGGACAGGGGGAAGTGATCTCGAAGTTAGTGTTACTTTAACTCCTAGTAATGGAACGGCGATCGCCGCTGATGACTACACAAACACCCCCATTACTGTCACTTTTGCCGATAAAGAAACCAGTAAAACTGTTACCATTCCTATCAATAATGACACCGTTTATGAACCTACAGAAACCGTTAACCTGACCCTATCTAACCCCACCAATGGCGCAACATTAGGAACACAACAAACAGCCGTTTTAAACATCATTGATAACGATGCTGTGCCGGGTGTTTTAGCCTTCTCTCAAGCTAATTACAGTATTAATGAAGACGGAACTACTGTAATAGCTGTTACAGTTAATCGTACCAATGGAAGTGATGAATCAGTCAGTGCTACCATTAGCTTAAGTGATGGTACAGCTACCCGTCCCGAAGACTATACTAATACCTCAGTTACCGTTAATTTTGCCAACGGTGAAACCAGTAAAACTGTTACTATTCCTGTCGTTAATGATGGGGTATTTGAACCCAATGAAACCATTAATTTAACTTTAATTAATCCTACTAATGGCGCAACTATTGGCACCCAAAATACAGCCACTTTAACCATTATTGATAATGATACTTTACCCGGAATAATAGGCTTTAGTGGTGCTAATTTTACTGTTAATGAAGACGGTACACCTATTACCCAAGTTACCCTGACTCGTACAGGCGGAAGTAATGGCGAAGTTAGCGTTACTTTAACTCCCGATGGTGGTACAGCAACCGCAGGAAGTGACTACAACAACACCCCCATAACTGTCACCTTTGCTAACGGAGAAACCAGTAAAACTGTTACTATTCCTATCAATAATGATACAGTTTATGAACCTACAGAAACCGTCAACTTAACTCTATCTAGTCCTACAGGTGGCGCAACATTAGGAACCCAAACAACAGCAGTTTTAAACATCATTGATAATGATGCCGTAGCAGGTGTCTTATCCTTCAGTAATGCCACTTATAATATTAATGAAAATGGCACACCTGTCACCCAAGTTACCATTAACCGGACTGGGGGAAGTGATGGCGCTGTTAGTGCTACTGTCACCCTAAGCAACGGTACAGCAACAGCCGGAAGTGATTATGTTGCGAACCCTATCACGGTTAATTTTGCCAACGGAGAAACCAGTAAAACTGTTACTATTCCCATCATCAATGATACTGTTCTAGAAAATACCGAAACCATCAACTTAACCCTAACTAACCTTACTGGAGGAGCAACAATTAATGATGCACAAAAGAGCGCAATTGTCAACATTTTAGATGATGATTTTAAACCCACTTTAACGGTTAATATTAATCCCCAACAGGTCAACGAAGGTAACACGATTCAGGGAACTGTCACCCGTAATACAGACACCACCCAACCCTTAACAGTCACCTTAGTTAATAGTGAAAATAGTCAAATTACTGTACCTACAACTGTTACTATTCCAGTAGGTGCAACTTCGGCTAATTTTAACATCACTGCGGTAGATGACACCTTAATCGAACTGCCAAAAAATTATACTATAATTGCTTCTGCTGCTGGGTTTGTTAGTAGTTCTAATACTGTTGCTGTCACTGATAATGATGGGGTAAATTTAACTCTCACCATCTCAGGGGGGATCTCCGAGAATGGTGGTAAAATTTTAGCAACTGTCACCCGTAACATTGTTACCAATACTCCCCTAGAAGTTCAACTCAGTAGTAGCGACACCACCGAAGCAACCACACCCCAAACCGTCATTATTCCAGCGAATCAAGCATCTGTCACCTTTGAAATTCAAGGGGTTGATGACACCATTTTAGATGGAAATCAACTCGTTATAATTACCGCTAAACCGACCTATACAGGGACAAATTTAGCCATAGACGCAGGACAAGCAACCGCTAACCTAAATGTCACCGATAATGAAAGTCCCAGTCTCACCCTCACCCTCGATAAAAACATTATTAGTGAGACAGGAACCGCAACCGCTACCATTACTCGTAATACTGCGACAACAGAAGCATTAACTGTCACCCTCACCAGTGGTGATACTACCGAAGCAACTGTACCCAATACCGTTACTATTCCTGTCGGACAAACCTCGGCTACTTTTATTGTCACTGGGGTTAATGATGGAGTTAATGATGGTATTCAAAGTGTCACCCTCACCGCAACTGCAAACGGGTTTAATAGTGGGGTAAAAACCATCGAGGTTAGTGATATTGATGTACCAGATTTACAGATTACTAACTTAGCACCAACAACTAACCCCATTTATACGGGTAAACAGTCTTATTTAACCTATAAAGTCGAAAATAAAGGTTTAGCTCCTGCTTCGGGAACTTGGACAGATAAGGTTTATCTTTCTACAGATAATAAACTTGATAGTAGTGATAGTCTAATTACTGAAACTACTTTCACCCCTAATATTCCTTTTAATTCCTTCTATGAGCGTAATATTCCCTTCTTTGCGCCGAGAAATGCGGGACAATACTATTTAATTGCCACCACAGATGCTAATAATACTGTTAATGAGGGTACAGGGTTAGGGGAACAGAATAACACGGTTATTACTCCCATTACGGTGATACCTGCTTATAAAGCTACGGTTTACACTGATACGGTAATTGGTACAAATGGACAAGCGGTAACATTACGGGGAAGTGCGGTTAATAATGCCGATAATTCCCCTGTACCTTTTGAATTTGTCACCATCAGGATTGAAAATAACGGCACAATTCGGGAATTAAGCGCGTTTACCGATGGAAATGGTAACTTTGTTAAGAGTTTTAACCCCTTACCCACCGAAGGGGGACAATATAACATTAATGCTTATTTCCCCAATAATCCCACCGAAGACACCGCACCGGAAGACAGTTTTAAGCTGTTGGGGATGAAATTTAATACCAGTCAAGTCACTAATAAAGTCATTGCAAATACTCCCTTTACAGGTACGGTGACGCTGGAAAATATTACTAATATGGGGATAACGGGAATTACTGCAACCGTTGATAGTGTAGTACCCGGTTGGAATGTGCAGGTAAATACTCCCCAAAATTTAGCAGGTTCGGGGAATAATACCCTTAGTTATACCATTACTGCACCGAATGACTCTTATATCACTCAAGATACTTTTAATATCAAGCTTACCAGTACCGAAGGTGCAACGGCGGTATTACCTGTTAATGTTAATTTAGAGCGTATTGTCCCCCGTTTAGTCGCTTCGACTAATTTAGTCAGTGGTGGAATGTTACGGGGTAATCAAACCGTTGTCGAGTTTCAGGTAACAAATGAAGGGGGAGGAATTGCTCAAAATATTGAGGTAGAGTTACCTAATGAACCTTGGTTAAAGTTAGCTTCTCCTGCGACTATTTCCGCATTAAAGCCGGGGGAATCGACAAAAGTTACTTTATTATTAACCCCTGATGCTAATTTACCGTTAACGGAATATTTCGGTAATTTCTTCTTAGATGCGGAAGGGAATGATGGAGATTTATCTGTTAATTATAATTTCCGAGCGATAAGTGAAGCGAAAGGTAATATACGGATTAATACCGTTAATGAATTATTCTACTTTGCTGAAGGTTCGCCGAAGTTAGCAGGTGCAACGGTGACATTACGGGATTATTTCACTAATGAAGTAATCGCTACGGCGGTGACAGATAATACGGGATTAATTAACCTGTCTAATATCAATGAGGGTTATTACAATTTAGAAATTAAAGCAGATAGACATGATACTTTCCGTCAGATTATCCAATTAGATGCAGGGGAAACGGAGAATATTAACGCCTTTTTATCCCGTAATACGGTGCAATATAACTGGACAGTTACACCGACAGAAATTGAGGATAAATATAATATTACAGTTGAGAGTGTTTTTGAGACAGATGTACCCATTCCTACAGTAGTAATTGATCCCCCGTTAATTGATTTAGAAGGGTTAGATGTAGTCGGTCAAGTCATGCAAGTGGATATGACTTTGACTAATCATGGTTTAATTGCCGCCAATGATCTTAAGTTTAGTTTTAGCGATCATCCTTTCTATAAAATTGAACCTCTGATTAATAATATTGAGTCATTAGGGGCAAAAAGTTCCTTAACTGTACCTGTCAGAATTACTCGTATTGCTGATGAGAATACGGTCTTAAATAGTAGTAGTCAACTGTCATTACAAAGTAGTGGCGATTTGGTAACTTTATCTTCAGGTGGGGGTTGTGGGATTTCGGGATCTGTCGGTTATTCCTATTCTTGTGGGGGTCAAGATGTTGGTAAATCGGCAGGTATTGGGTTTAATAATGTAGCAGGTTCTGGTGGTAGTTGTGGTGGACCTTGGAATCCTCAAGGTGGTGGTAGTGGTGGTGCTGGTGGTAGTAGTAGTAGTAGTAGTGTTGCTACTTCTTCGGGGGATTGTAATCCTTGTCTCGAAAATTGGAAGAAAATACTATTAGGTTGCGGTTTAGCCATTAGAACTTGTGTTACTAAGGCTAATCCAATCTTTGCTTGCCTTGCTTATGTTGGATCGTGCATATATGACCATGAAAGTGCCAAAGGAATCGTAAATTGTATTACTGGCTGGATTGGTTGTATTCCAGGTGCAGGGGGAGCATTATGTGTATACAAAATCAATTTCTGTTTGATTGACATTTTAACTTGTGGGGAATTTGGTTCTCCAGTTCATAATTTATCTACAGATAATTTACACATAGCTAATTCTCAGGTATCAATCATTGGTGAAATTAGCAAATATAAAAACAGAATAGACAAAATAATCAATTTTTATACTGCTTTTTTCGGCGACGATATATGGCTACAAGGTGAAAACGAAGAAAGTATCAACAATTGGCTCACAAGTTTCTTGGATAAAATTGGAGAGTCTAGTGAAGACAGTTTGAAAATTTCTGTTGCAGAACGCAATTCTTTGCTCAACATACAACTTCCTGATAAAGTTACAAGAACAGATGTTGACAAATTTATAGAAAGATGGAATCGTTCAATAGACTACTGGAATAACGGGATTTTTAACCTAGCAGATGTACCTAATGGACAAAGTAATAATTTTATCGCAATTGATGTTTTAGGAAATGCTGCCAATGCAGTAAATCAAGCTGTAGAACAGTCTCAAGCAGAAGGTTTTTCAAATATGCTTGAAGGTGCTGAATTTTATGTAGAAGAACTAGGGAATATTTTAGGAATTAGTAATACTATTGGTATCACAAACTCATCTATCAATGAAAGTGCTACCAATAACAATGAATTAGTAATAGCTCCTTTAGCCAATGGAATCGGTAGCGTTTGCGCTCAAGTCCGTATCACCATCGACCAAGAAGCGGTAATGACTCGTTCCGCATTCCTTGGAACTCTCGAAATAGACAACGGCAACCCCACCAACCTAACCAACCTCTCCATTACCCTGCAAATTACCGACCAAAACGGCAACATAGTTAACAACCTCTTTGGTATTACTAACCCCACCCTGAAAAACATCACCGCAGTAGATGGTACAGGTATCCTCATCGGCGATGACCCCAATACTCCCCAAAATGAAGGGTTAGGTAGTGCAGAATGGACATTTATCCCCACTAACCTCGCCGCACCCCAAACCGCTACCACTTACAACATCGGCGGTACTCTTTCCTACACCGAAAACGGACAAGTTATCAACGTCCCCTTACTTTCTACAGGTATCACCGTCTTACCCCAAGCGGAATTATACCTAGATTACTTCCAATCCCGTAACGTCTATGGCGATGATCCCTTTACCGATGCTACCGAAGTATCCGTACCCTTCGATCTCGCCGTCTTAGTCCAAAACAAAGGTTATGGGGACGCTAAAAACCTCAATATTACCTCATCTCAGCCCAAAATCATCGAAAATGAAAAGGGCTTACTGATTGACTTTAATATCATAGGTTCTCAACTCAACGGACAAGACGTTAACCCCTCCCTTAAGGTCAACTTTGGGGACATCAAAGCCGGAGAAACCGCCGTTGCTAACTGGTTACTCAAGTCCACCCTACAGGGTAAATTCATTGAATACAAAGCCACCTTTGAACATATCAACGGACTGGGTAACAAAGAACTATCCTTAATCAAAGAAGTCAAAATCCATGAATTAATCAGTAAAGTCAAAGCAGACAGCGATAACCTGCCTGATTTCTTGGTTAATGATGTATTTGATGCCAAATTCTACCCCGATACCCTCTACTTTAGTAATGGTACTACTGCACCCGTCACCGCCATTGACACAGCCACCGTTGACGCACCCGTTACCATTTTCGATTTAGAGGCACAAATCATATCCCCCCCTTATCAAGGGGGGTTAGGGGGGATCGAACCGCCTCAAGGCTGGAATTACATCCGTTTAGAAGATCCTGCTAACGGACAATTCCAAATTAAACAGCTATTACGTTCTGATGGAACAGCGATCGCCCTAGATAACATCTGGCGCACAGATCGCACTTTCCCTGCTACAGGTCGCCCTAAATATGAAAATATATTACATTTTCTTGACAAAGACAGCACGGGCAGCTACACAATCACCTACGATAGTAACGACTCCGCATCGCCTCAAGTGCGAGAAATCATTGACGTTAGCCCAAATCCCCGTAATATTCCCGTTAATAACTTAACTGTTGTCTTTAGCGAGCCAATACGCGCTAATAGCTTCGATTATCAAGACCTTACCTTAACCCTTGATAACGGTGCCAACTTAATCACCAATGGGGTGACAATCAGCCAAATTGACCCCATAACCTTCCAAATTAACAACTTAACCGGTATTACGGGTAATATTGGACAATATCAACTCAGTGTTAATGCGACAGGTATCCAAGACTTAGCGGGTAACGCCGGAGCCGGTATTGTTAACGAAAACTGGACATTTACAGGAGATAAACCCGGTATTGATTCAATTACTGGCTTTAACTCTACTTTAATTAACACTGCTGTTGATACCTTTGATGTCACCTTTACCGAGGCGATTATTCCCAATAGCTTCGACTATACCGACATCACCCTAAGACGCAACAATGGCGCAAGCTTAGTTAACAATACCGTTACCATTACCCAAATTGACGCTACAACCTTCCGAGTCAGCAATTTTGCCCAATTTACTAACATTGAGGGAGATTATCAACTCTTAGTCACCGCTAATGGTGTCCAAGATACCGATAATAACAACGGTGTCGGGGGTAAAGGGTTTAACTGGGTACTGGATAACACTATTCCTACCCTTACCAGTATCACTAATGTCACCAGTCCTCGTAATACCGCAGTTAGTAGCCTAGAAATCAGCTTTTCTGAAGCAATAAAACCTGATACCCTTGATATTAATGATTTAACCCTTACCCGTGATGGTAGTGTTAATTTAATTACCAATAGCGTCACCCTAGAAAAACGCAATGAAACCACCTACACCATCAAAGGGTTAAGCGGACTGCAAACTGATAACGGTATTTATACCCTCACCGTTAATGGTACAGGGATCAAAGATACTGCAGGGAATAGTGTTAGCAACTCCTTAAGCCAAAATTGGACATTAGACCGCATTCTGCCGAGTATTCCCACAAATATCCAAGTTAGTGCTACTCCCACATCCCAACTACAAACCACCTCACTAGGCATTCTTAACCAATTCGGACAATTCCGAGTTAATAGTCAAAATATCACCATTACAGGCAATTTAGCCGAATCTAACCTGAAAGTATATATCAAAGACCTAACCACTAACCAAGACTTGGGACAAGCAACAGTTACAGGTACTCAATTTACTGGTAATATCCAACTTCCCTCACCTGGCGCAAAAGATATAGAAATCCGGGTAGAAGATACCGCAGGAAACACCACCAATACAACCTTAAGTCTATTTGCAGACATCACCCAACCAGTCCTTACCCAATTTATCAACGTTCCCCCCTCAACCGCCAATCCCATCAACAGTATTGATGTTCAGTTTTCTGAAACTATTAACCTCAATACCTTTGATAAAAGTGATATTACCTTAACCCGTAATGGTGTCACCCTAACCCTTCCTAATACCGTAACCGTTGAATATCTCTCTGATACAACCTACCGCATTAACGGATTAGGCGACTTAACCAACACCCCCGGTATCTATAGCTTACAGGTTGACGCAACCACCATCCAAGACAACGCCGGAAATAGCGGAGACGCAGCCAAAACCACCAGCTTTACCATTACTCCTCCTCCCACCCCAGGAGTCACTTTAACCCAAACTGGGGGTAATACCACCGTCACCGAAGGAGGTAACACCGATACTTACTCTCTCGTCCTCAAAACCCAACCCACTGCTGATGTCACCATTACCCTAACCAGTAACAATCAAATCACCCTCAATTCAACTAGCCTTACCTTCACTACAACCAACTGGAACACTCCCCAAAACGTCACCATTACCGCAGTAGATGACACCCTAACAGAAGGAAATCATACTGCTACCATTACCCACAATGTCAGCAGTACAGATACCAACTACAACGGGTTAACCCTTCCTAATGTTAATGTCAATATTCAAGACAACGACGCTGAAATAAAAGGCAATATTTGGAATGATATTGATGGCAATGCCGTTAATAACAACGAACCCAGTTTATCAGGCTGGACAGTCTATTTAGATGCTAACAATAATGGGCAACTTGACACAGGAGAAACCACAACCCAAACCGATGTTAATGGTAACTACACCTTTAATAATCTACGCCCCAGAACCTATACTGTTGCCCAAATTGTCCAAGAGGGTTGGCAACAAACCTATCCTATTCTGAATATCACAACTACCGCCTCTGAGGTTGCGTTAGCCATTCCTACTTTAGACTTTATCACTGCCTCTGAATCTAGCTTAATTAACTTTAATCGTGCTAATTATCTTGTTCAAGAAGATGGCACTCCAGTTACAGAGTTTTGGCTAACACGCACGGGCGATGTGTCTAATTCAGTAACTGTGACACTCAACCTTTTAGATAGCACAGCTAAAGGTTGTAGTTGTGCCGCTAGTTCTGTCAATAATGATTTTAATAATGTTTCCTTTACCCTTACCTTTGCAGAGAATGAAACTAATAAACTAATTACGGTTCAAAATGCGATTCTCGGTAATCCCAACGCAATTAAGATTCGCAATGATAGCAAAGTGGAAGGCAATGAAACCTTTACCATTAAGCTCACTAACCCCACAGGGGGAGCAGTTATCGGGGAGCAAGGAACAGCAACGGTCACGATTTTAGACGATGAATCTCCTAGTTCTGTCACGCCCCTCTTAGAAAGTACCGGAACAACCCTCGCTGCTACAGGGGATGCTCAAGCCTTATCTCTCATTTCCCTCGATCAACTCTGGCAAGACTCCCGTTTCCTCGACTTTAAGGGCAAAAACTATAGCACCGTCATTATTGATACAGGCATTGACCTTAATCATCCCTTCTTTGGCCCCGATGCCAACAACGATGGCATTGCCGACAAAATTATTTATCAATACGACTTTGCTGATAATGATACTGATGCCAGCGATAAAAACAATCACGGTTCCCATGTGGCCAGCATTGTTTCCTCTGTCGCCCCTGATGCTAACTTAATTGTTCTCAAAGTCTTTAAAGATAGCGGTTCTGGCTCCTTTGCCGACCTCGAAAAAGCCCTGCAATGGATTAATGCCAAGGCCAATACCTACAATATTGCCTCGGTTAATCTCTCTATTGGAGATAGCCAAAATTGGACAACTGCGACTGGACGTTACGGTATTGGTGATGAATTAGCAGCGATCGCCAACCAGAATGTGATTATCTCAGCCGCCGCAGGAAACAGTTTCTATCAGTTCAATAGTACACAAGGATTAGCCTATCCCGCGAGCGATCCGAATGTGGTGGCAGTGGGTGCCGTTTGGTCAGGCAACTTTGGTGACTCTAAATCCTTTAGCGGTGGGGCCATTGATTACAGGACCAGTGCGGATCAAATTGCCAGTTTCTCTCAAAGAGATGATCTGTTTGGGGAAGTGTTTGCCCCCGGTATCCTGATTAGTGGGGCCAGTGCCACTGGGGGAACAGTGACGATGGGCGGAACCAGTCAAGCCGTTCCTTTCGTTACTGGATTGGCAACCCTTGCCCAGGAAATGGCCCAGGAGATTTTAGGGCGTTGGTTAAGTGTGAGCGAGTTCCGTTATTTACTCGATACCACCGGTGATTTGATTGTGGATGGGGATAACGAAAACGATAATGTGGTCAATACTGGACTCAGTTTTCCTCGCATTGATGCGCTGAAATTCGCCGAAGGTCTTTTGAGTCTTAATGGCATTACCCCCGATCCCAATGCTGGCAGTTCAGGCAGCAATACGGGCGGCAATTCTGCCACGTCTCCCAATACTGTCAGTCTGGTTCACACAGTTAATTTGGCGGCGGGTCAGGTAGCGACAGGGATTGACTTTGGTAATGAGACTGTTAACGTCGGCCCTACTGATTTAGCCTTAAGTGCGACAACAGTAAATGAAAATGTTGCCCCCAATACAGTGATTGGAACATTTTCTAGCACAGACCCCGATACTGGCAATACCTTTACCTATAGTTTAATAGCAGGAACAGGAGATACAGATAATACTGCCTTCTCGATTGTAGGGAATCAATTACAGATTAATAATTCCCCGGATTTTGAAACCAAAAATAGTTACAGTATTCGGGTAAAAACCACAGACCAAGGGGGACTAAGTTTTGAGAAAACCTTGACAATTACTGTCAATGATGTTAATGAAAATCCTAGTAATCAAGCTCCGACGGATTTAGCATTAAGTGCCACTACAGTAGATGAAAATGTTCCTGTTAACACAGTGATTGGAACATTTTCCAGCACAGACCCCGATACTGGCAATACCTTTACCTATAGTTTAATAGCAGGAACAGGAGATACAGATAATACTGCCTTCTCGATTGTAGGGAATCAATTACAGATTAATAATTCCCCGGATTTTGAAACCAAAAATAGTTACAGTATTCGGGTAAAAACCACAGACCAAGGGGGACTAAGTTTTGAGAAAACCTTGACAATTACTGTCAATGATGTTAATGAAAATCCTAGTAATCAAGCTCCGACGGATTTAGCATTAAGTGCCACTACAGTAGATGAAAATGTTCCTGTTAACACAGTGATTGGAACATTTTCCAGCACAGACCCCGATACTGGTAATAGCTTTACCTATAGTTTGATAGCAGGAACAGGAGATACAGATAACTCAGCATTCTCGATTGTGGGGAATCAATTACAGATTAATAATTCCCCCGATTTTGAAACCAAAAATAGTTACAGTATTCGGGTAAAAACCACAGACCAAGGGGGACTAAGTTTTGAGAAAACCTTGACAATTACTGTCAATGATGTTAATGAAAATCCTAGTAATCAAGCTCCGACGGATTTAGCATTAAGTGCCACTACAGTAGATGAAAATGTTCCTGTTAACACAGTGATTGGAACATTTTCCAGTACAGACCCCGATACTGGTAATAGCTTTACCTATAGTTTGATAGCAGGAACAGGAGATACAGATAACTCAGCATTCTCGATTGTGGGGAATCAATTACAGATTAATAATTCCCCAGATTTTGAAACCAAAAATAGTTACAGTATTCGGGTAAAAACCACAGACCAAGGGGGACTCAGTTTTGAGAAAACCTTGACAATTACTGTCAATGATGTTAATGAAAATCCTAGTAATCAAGCTCCGACGGATTTAGCATTAAGTGCCACTACAGTAGATGAAAATGTTCCTGTTAACACAGTAATTGGAACATTTTCTACCACAGACCCCGATACTGGTAATAGCTTTACCTATAGTTTAATAGCAGGAACAGGAGATACAGATAATACTGCCTTCTCGATTGTAGGGAATCAATTACAGATTAATAATTCCCCCGATTTTGAAACCAAGAATAGTTACAGTATTCGGGTAAAAACCACAGACCAAGGGGGACTCAGTTTTGAGAAAACCTTGACAATTACTGTCAATGATGTTAATGAAAATCCTAGTAATCAAGCTCCGACGGATTTAGCATTAAGTGCCACTACAGTAGATGAAAATGTTCCTGTTAACACAGTGATTGGAACATTTTCTACCACAGACCCCGATACTGGTAATAGCTTTACCTATAGTTTAATAGCAGGAACAGGAGATACAGATAATACTGCCTTCTCGATTGTGGGGAATCAATTACAGATTAATAATTCCCCCGATTTTGAAACCAAAAATAGTTACAGTATTCGGGTAAAAACCACAGACCAAGGGGGACTAAGTTTTGAGAAAACCTTGACAATTACTGTCAATGATGTTAACGAAACACCAACAGATTTACTTTTAAGTGCCACTACCGTAAATGAAAATGTTGCCCCCAATACAGTGATTGGAACATTTTCCAGTACAGACCCCGATACTGGTAATAGCTTTACCTATAGTTTGATAGCAGGAACAGGAGATACAGATAACTCAGCATTCTCGATTGTGGGGAATCAATTACAGATTAATAATTCCCCCGATTTTGAAACCAAAAATAGTTACAGTATTCGGGTAAAAACCACAGACCAAGGGGGACTAAGTTTTGAGAAAACCTTGACAATTACTGTCAATGATGTTAATGAAAATCCTAGTAATCAAGCTCCGACGGATTTAGCATTAAGTGCCACTACAGTAGATGAAAATGTTCCTGTTAACACAGTGATTGGAACATTTTCCAGCACAGACCCCGATACTGGTAATAGCTTTACCTATAGTTTAATAGCAGGAACAGGAGATACAGATAATACTGCCTTCTCGATTGTGGGGAATCAATTACAGATTAATAATTCCCCCGATTTTGAAACCAAAAATAGTTACAGTATTCGGGTAAAAACCACAGACCAAGGGGGACTAAGTGTTGAGAAAACCTTGACAATTACTGTCAATGATGTTAACGAAACACCAACAGATTTACTTTTAAGTGCCACTACCGTAAATGAAAATGTTGCCCCCAATACAGTGATTGGAACATTTTCCAGTACAGACCCCGATACTGGTAATAGCTTTACCTATAGTTTGATAGCAGGAACAGGAGATACAGATAACTCAGCATTCTCGATTGTGGGGAATCAATTACAGATTAATAATTCCCCCGATTTTGAAACCAAAAATAGTTACAGTATTCGGGTAAAAACCACAGACCAAGGGGGACTAAGTTTTGAGAAAACCTTGACAATTACTGTCAATGATGTTAATGAAAATCCTAGTAATCAAGCTCCGACGGATTTAGCATTAAGTGCCACTACAGTAGATGAAAATGTTCCTGTTAACACAGTGATTGGAACATTTTCCAGCACAGACCCCGATACTGGTAATAACTTTACCTATAGTTTGATAGCAGGAACAGGAGATACAGATAACTCAGCATTCTCGATTGTGGGGAATCAATTACAGATTAATAATTCCCCCGATTTTGAAACCAAAAATAGTTACAGTATTCGGGTAAAAACCACAGACCAAGGGGGACTAAGTTTTGAGAAAACCTTGACAATTACTGTCAATGATGTTAATGAAACTCCCGGTAATCAAGCTCCAACAAATTTAGCATTAAGTGCCACTACAGTAAATGAAAATGTCCCTGTTAACACAGTAATTGGAACATTTTCTAGCACAGACCCCGATACTGGTAATAACTTTACCTATAGTTTAATAGCAGGAACAGGAGATACAGATAATACTGCCTTCTCGATTGTAGGGAATCAATTACAGATTAATAATTCCCCCGATTTTGAAACCAAGAATAGTTACAGTATTCGGGTAAAAACCACCGATCAAGGGGGACTAAGTTTTGAGAAAACCTTGACAATTACTGTCAATGATGTTAATGAAACTCCCGGTAATCAAGCTCCCACAGCCCTAATTTTCCAAAATGCTGTCACCGAGTTAGCTGAAAATGTCGATGTCACACCAGAATTTAAAGTCGCCGATCTCCTGATTGAAGATGATGGTTTAGGAACCAATAATCTCTTCCTCACGGGACGGGATAGGGAGCGCTTCTTAATTCAGAATTCGGCTCTTTTCTATGTCGGTTTTACTCCTAATTTTGAAGCTCAAAACAGTTACGAAGTCACCGTCAATGTCGATGATACAACCGTTGGTGTCACCCCCGATCTCACCCAAACCTTAACTTTAAACATCACCGATGTCAACGAAGCTCCCACAGCCCTAATTCTTGCTAATAGCACCAATACGATCGCTGAAAATACCGATACCAGTCAAGGTGTCAAAGTTGCCGATATTCAGATCAGCGATGATGCCTTGGGGACCAATAGCCTTTCTTTGTTGGGCAGTGATCAGAGCAGTTTCCAGATTCGTGGCCGGGAATTATTCTTCATCGGTAAGGCTGATTTTGAAGCCCAATCCCTCTATAATCTGACGGTGGCGGTAACGGATACCACCCTCAACCCGGCTCCCAATGCCACGCCAGACGCAACGGTTAATTTCACCCTAGAAATTACCAATCTACCCGACCAAGACGTTAATCCCCAGGCCCTTGAATTTAAAAATACGGGCAATGGACAGGTTTCTCTGGTTTTCAACTTCAGTAACTTGCCCAGTAGCATACAGGTCACAGCCATTGAGGAGGGACTCCAACAGACGGGAGCCTTCTTCAATAACGTTGTCGGTCTCTATCCAGTGGCGGATGACAACGGAGCCGTTTTTGACAGCCTCGATTTAGATGGAGATGGCAACGTGACAGAGTTAATTCAACCCGGTCAAGCGGGTTATGCGCGTAGTGCCTTAAGTCAAGCAGTGAATAACTTCATTTTGCGGGCCAGTGGAGAAGGGGCAAACCAAAGCACCACCGCCGCTGAATTTAACGAAGGGGATGTGTTGTTGGAAGGAGGGCGACGCTACGCACCCTTTGTGATTGCCAATGGCGGCAATCTGGGAGAAAGTCTGCAAGGGAGTATTCAGGCATTTTTGACCAAGAATCCCGATAATGTGGCGGCTACCCTAGAAAACTATATGAGTCATGAGGTGGCCTATTTCTCCTTTGGCTCGGCAAATCCCGATGGGGCGGAACATTTACGGTCAAGGGGGAATAATATCTTTGGCTTTGAGGATTTACCGGGGAACTTACCCAATATCAGCGATAACGATTTTAATGATGGGATTTTGGCGTTTAATTTTATTGCTTAATCATCCCTTGCTGGTTTGACAAACCATTTCCTCTGGGAGTTGGCGGCGATCGCCTTTTTCTAACTGCGAATCACCGTCATTTGTCGCGCCACAGGCCTCATTGCCGTTTCTGATTAATGATAGCACGGCTGGCTTCCAATCCAGCAATGATTTATATAGCGTTTTTCAGTCTGCTGAGGTACAAAAGTTATGGGTTTTAGGCAAAAGGCAAGATGCAAAACGCAAAAGGGAAGAAAATAGGTGTACCTCACTAGCTTGGGAAACGCTATAGTTATTTCAAATAAGAACGAGACACTAGCCTGAATTATTCACCAATTGCCGACCGTTTTTTAGCCAGAGGACTGAATGACCTTTCTAGCAAGACTTTTGAGTATTCTCCCAAATCTTCATCAATAATCGGGGCTAAGTAAATAAATTTTCACAACTCGATCGCTACAACTATCCCGCCAAGAACTACAATAACCCTAGGCATTTGTGTGAAAAAAAGACCCATCTATGCAACTTTCGCCCCAAGAAAAAGATAAATTACTCATTTTCACGGCGGCACTGCTCGCCGAAAGACGCAAAAATCGCGGTATCAAGTTAAATTATCCCGAAGCGATCGCCTATATTAGCGCCGCCATCCTCGAAGGTGCTAGGGAAGGTCGTAGCGTGGCTGAATTGATGAGTTACGGCACCACTTTATTAACTCGCGAGGAGGTAATGGAAGGCATCCCAGAAATGATCACGGAAGTGCAGATCGAAGCGACTTTTCCCGATGGTACTAAATTAGTTACCGTTCACAATCCCATTCATTAACAGGAGATTTTTAGCAGTTATGATTCCGGGAGAAATTATCACACCATCCGGGGCAATCGAGATTAATGTCGGTCGCGACACCCTGCGTATTTCTGTGGCTAATACAGGCGATCGACCGATTCAAGTGGGTTCCCACTATCATTTTTATGAAGTTAACGAGGCCCTGGAGTTCCAGCGCGAATTAACCAAAGGAACCCATCTCAATATTCCCGCCGGGACATCAGTTCGATTTGAACCGGGAGACACGAAAGAGGTGGAGTTAGTTGCCATCGCGGGAACTGAAGAAATTTATGGCTTTAATGGTTTAATTAATGGTTCCCTCAAGGGCAAAAAAAAGAAAAAGTAGGGTCTTGACAGAAAAATTATCACAGTTCGATCGCTCAATTGTGGTAACATCAAGGCAACGATAACTAATTCTTTCCAAGACTATGACGACGGTAAAAATTGGCATCATTGGCGGCAGTGGTTTGTATAAAATGGATGCCCTCAAGGATGTGCGGGAAGTATCCCTCGATACTCCTTTTGGTTCTCCTTCCGATGCTTTAATTCTCGGGACTTTAGAGGGAACAGAAGTGGCCTTTTTAGCGCGTCATGGCAGAAGTCACCATTTTTTACCGACCGAATTACCCTTTCGAGCTAATATTCACGCTCTCAAACAATTAGGGGTTGAATATATTATTTCCGCTTCGGCCGTTGGTTCCCTAAAAGCGGAAGTTAAACCCCTAGATTTAGTCATTCCCGATCAATTTATTGACAGAACTAAAGAGAGAATAGCGACTTTTTTTGGGGAAGGAATTGTTGCCCACGTCGCCTTTGGTGATCCCATTTGTCCGCAATTAGCCCAAATTTTAGGGGATGCCGTCGCTAGTTTAAACCTGCCGGAAGTTACCTTACATCGGGGCGGTACATATCTCTGTATGGAGGGACCAGCTTTTTCTACTAAAGCGGAATCAAATCTCTATAGAAGTTGGGGGGCAACCGTGATCGGTATGACCAATTTAACCGAGGCAAAATTAGCCCGAGAAGCGGAAATTGCCTACGCTACCTTAGCCCTAGTTACCGATTACGATTGTTGGCATCCCGATCACGATCATGTCACGGTAGAAATGGTGATCGAAAATCTACACCATAACGCTATTAATGCCCAAAAAGTTATCCAAGAAACGGTGCGCCGTCTGGCAGCTAATCCTCCCGTTTCCGTCGCTCATTCTGCCCTTAAATACGCTATTCTTACCCGTCTAGATTCTGTTCCCGTCGCCACTAAAGAAAAATTAGCTCTCCTGTTGAAAAAATATCTTGAAGAAGTAGAGAAATAGCCGAGAAAAGTCGCCCATGAATTTAGAAATAGGTCATTTTTCTCGCTGTGATCCAGACGATCAATTTGACCCAAATTCTAGGTTATCTGTGGCTTAACTAGCTAGATATTCTCTGATGTTAGCTCGGCGTTTTCTCAATTTGGCGATCGCTTCTCGTTCGATCTGACGGACGCGTTCACGACTGATATTGAGTCGAACGCCAATTTTCGCTAAGGTGAGGGGCTGCCCATTATCTAAACCAAAACGCAGACAAATCACTTCTTTTTGTTGAGGGGTGAGGTCTGCCATCAGTTTTTCCAAATCCACTTGCAGGGAAGAATAGGCAGTGTAATCTTCGGGGGAAAGTCCCGTATCTTCCAAGAGTTCCCCTAATTCCGTGTCTTGATTGTCCCCCACCTTTAAGTCAAGGGAAAGGGGTTGACGGGACCTTTCCAAGTAGTCTCGCACCTGTTTGGGAGTTAGCTCTAATTCCTCGGCTAATTCGGCAATGGTGGCAGCGCGACCTTTATCTTGAGCTAGTTGACGCTGGGCCTTTTTGATTTTATTCAGTTTTTCGGTGATGTGGATGGGCAGACGGATGGTGCGACTTTTTTCTGCGATCGCCCGGGTGATGGCTTGGCGAATCCACCAATAAGCATAGGTGGAGAAGCGATAGCCTTTGGTGGGATCGAATTTTTCCACACCTCTTTGCATCCCAATCGTTCCCTCTTGGATGAGGTCCAATAAATCTAGATTGCGTTTTAGGTATTTTTTAGCGACGGAAACCACTAGACGCAGGTTCGCTTCTACCATCTTGCGTTTGGCGAAATCCCCTGCCCCCAATTCTCGACGTAGTTGTTCTTCGCTAATTTCTGCCGCTTCTGACCACTGGCGATCGCTGGGGTCGCTGCCGAGTTTCGCCTTTAGGGATTCTTTGATTTTTTCCAGAAAAATTAATCTTTGTACCTGTTTCGCGTAGAGAATTTCTTCTTCATGGGTGAGAAGGGGAACTCGGCCAATTTCTCTGAGATAGGCGCGAACTGGATCGGTAAGGTTTTTCGAGGTTTTCATGAGTGCGCGTCGATTGAGGGTTGATATTCAGGAATTGATGGCGTTTTTAAGATCGCTTCCCCAGGGGCGGTTAAGGAGATGCTATCAGAGTTTTTTCTCGTTTTGTAAAGAGATTGGTAAGTGATTACTCAACTATAGAGAGAAATCTCATTGACTATTTAATTGCCTCTATAGTCCTTTTTTGGCTAGATATAGAGTTTTTGGGCATAAATGGCAAGTAGTAAGAACATTGGTTATTTAACCAATATTACAACAATTATTAAATATTGTAAAGTTTATGAGAGAAAAAAAATTATCCCTCTCAGGAAAGCAGCAATGAAGAGGAGGTTTGAGTATCTCTACTCATATATTACCCAGAGGTTTCCCATCGGGATGCAATCTAGATGACAAAATGAGCAATTTTCTCATTTAGCGATCGCAGAGTGAGCGGTGAGGGAAGTGGGGTGTGGGGTGTGGGGTGTGGGGTGTGGGGAGAATAAATAAAAATAATCTCCTGAATACTGACTCCCGGCTCCTGAATACTGAATACTGACTCCCGTCTATTGACCTTGCCTAGCGGTTCAGGGGGGATTGTGTAAAAATAAGAGAAGATCGGTTTTTTTTTACTAAACCTATGGCCACTTCTTCCATTGCCGTTAGAGAATTACCTCTCTTTCCCCTACCCGAAGTTGTTTTATTCCCGGGTCGTCCCCTGCCCCTGCACATCTTCGAGTTTCGCTATCGGATTATGATGAATACGATATTGGAAGAAGATCGCCGTTTTGGGGTCTTAATGGTAGATCCTGCCACCGGAGAAATCGCTAAAGTGGGCAGTTGTGCGGAAGTTGTCCGTTGTCAACGTCTTCCAGATGATCGCTTAAAAATTCTCACCATCGGTCAACAGCGCTTCCGTGTCCTAGAATACGTCCGGGAAAAACCCTATCGCGTCGGTTTAGTGGAGTGGATTGAAGATGTTCCCACCACCCAAGATCTGCGACCTCTGGCCAAAGAAGTAGACCAACTGCTGCGGGATGTGGTTCATCTCTCAGCCAAATTAACCGCTCAAAAAATTGAACTCCCCGACGATTTGCCCAGTCTTCCCCTCGAATTATCCTACTGGGTGGCGGGTAATCTCTACGGTGTGGCTGGGGAACAACAAGCTTTATTGGAAATGCTCGATACAGTCAGTCGTCTGCAACGAGAATCGGAAATTCTCACCTCGACTCGCAATCATCTGGCCGCTCGCACGGCTCTTAAAGATGCTTTAAATTAATGATCTTGAGGTTTTTCAGCTGCGGGAGAAGGAAATGGGGAAGTTATTTCAGTGAACAGTAATCAGTAATCAGTGAACTGATAACTCATACTAAATCCGTTGAGTATAGGCTACATATCAGGACAGGCAAAAGGCAATAGGCTTCGGCCGTGAGCTCAGCCGAACGGCAATAGGCAAAAGGAGCAATAGATAATCAGTTTTTAATAACCAGATTTAGTATCACATCTGAAAACTGATGACTTACCCACTGATAACTGATAACTGATAACTGTTAATCTGGGGATTACCTAATGTTTACCTTGATACAGTAAAGTGGGGTTAAAATTGTTGGCCCCTCACCCAGGAGAACTTCGATCATGTTGCTGACCTATAATCCCAACGTCTCACCCTTCCGAGAAGACTATAGCGAGAGTCGTCGGCTCCATTTTTATGATCGCGGGGAAAATATTCCTCTGGTGGTTGATGGAGTCTGGCAAGTTTATCGGGGTATGGCGCAACTAAGTCAAATATCTGAGAGTGGAGAGGAAATTTTACTAGGCTGGGTTCATTCATCCCACTTTTTTGGCTTAAATTTGACCCATCTGGAATCCTATCACGCCAGAGCCTTGTCGGAATTGTACCTAAAATGGTACACGATCGCCGAAGTGGAAAATTCGGTGGAATTAACTAGGATGATGTTAAATCAAATGATCCGTCGTCAACAACAAACGGAATCCCTACTGGCAATCGCAGGAATCAAACGAGTGGAGGAACGTCTTCAGCAGTTACTACAGTTATTAAAGCGGGAAATGGGAGAACCAATCGCCCAAGGCAGTCGTTTAAAGATACGTTTAACCCATCAAAATCTCGCCAATGCTATCGGTACCACGAGAGTAACGGTGACGCGTTTATTAGGCGAATTTCAGCGTCAGGGAGCGGTGAGTATCGATTGCGATCGCCATTTAATTATTCACGATTAAGTCAGACAATTTTAATCAGATCCCGCCCACTAATTGCCAAGCTAATTTAGCAGCCCCCACCATCCCAGCGCGATTACCTAACTCGGCCGTTAACACCTCTAATCCTTCTCTGGAACTAGGTAACACCCGTCTTTCGATTTCTGTGAGCAGAGAGGGAAAGAAAAACCTAGCACTGGCACTAATGCCGCCGCCGATAATTACCGCCTCTGGGGTGAGAACATAGAGTAAACTGGCGATACCAGCCCCCAGTAAACAACCGTAACCCTGCCAGAATTCTAAAGCCTCTCGATCGCCTTTTTCGGCCAATTCCGCCAATTGCTTCGGTTCTTTGCCAGTCATCCGGCGAATAGCTTGCAGGGAAGCGTACTGTTCCAAGGAACCCTGATTACCGCTATTGCACAATGGACCGTCAAAATTGAGGGTTATTAAGCCTAATTCTGCGGCTGTTCCCTTGCTGCCGACAAATAAGTGACCATCGAGGATAATTGCCCCTCCTACTCCCGTTCCCAAGGTCAACAGGATCAAGTTTTGAAACCGTTTGCCCGCTCCTAACCAAGCTTCCCCTAAACCGGCACAATTGGCATCATTGGCTAAAATTGTCGGCATTCCCGTGCTTTCTTCTAACCAATCGGCCAGGGGAATATCCCGCCATCCTGCCAAATTAATCGCTATTTTGGCAATTCTTCCCTGAGCATCCGTCGGCCCTGGCGTTCCCACACCGATGGCTTGACAACTTTTATCTAAATTTACTTGACAAATGCCTTGATGTATGGTATGGGCGACTTCTTTGGGTGTAGCGGGTTGGGGAGTGGGCAAGGTGAGAGATTCGAGACAATTGCCCTCTTGGTCAAATTTACCAATTTTAATAGCGGTTCCACCTAAATCGACACCTATTACTGTTTTCACCATCGGGCTTTCCTTGTTACTCTGGGAGTAGCTAGGTTTATTATCACTCTTTTTGGCGGTTTTTTCGCAGTTAGATCTGATTGAGAGGATAATTCGGCTAAACTGGCAAAACTAGCTGATTGATTAGCCCCAAATTTCTTCTATAGTTTAGATACCTGCAGCTTAAGTAGGTGGGTGGAATTAAATATAAAATGAACGTAGGTTGGGCTGAAGCATGAAACCCAACTCCCGCATGGGTTACGCTACCGCTAACCCATCCTACAAATAATTGTGCCTACCTACTTAACTCCTGATTTTTACCGATTTTAAAAATGATGAATATTACCATCCCCACTCTCTACGATAGCGATTATCAACTTTGGTTAGAAAACACTATCAACCAATTGCGTCAAGGCGATTTTCAAGGGGTAGATTGGCAGAATTTATTAGAGGAGTTGGCAGATTTGGGGAAAAGTGAACGAAGAGCATTAGCCAGTTTATTAACTCGACTTTTAGAACATTTACTGAAGTTAACTTACTGGCAATCCCAACGGGATTATAATCAAGCAGGATGGAAAGGGGAAATTAGAACCTTTCGGAAACAAATCAAGAAAATACTGAGAGATAGTCCCAGTCTCAAACCCTATTTATGCGAGATACTTGAGGAATGTTACAGCGATGCTCGGGAGATAATTATTGATATAACCCAATTAGATGCCAGTATTTTCCCTGGGGAAGTGTCAGCTAGTCTAGAGGAGATTCTCGATGAAAATTGGCTGCCGGATTGGGAAGCTATCAGCAAGGATTCTGAAAAGTGCAATTAAGGAGTAAAAAATCATGAATATTACCATCCCAAATCTTTACGATAGCGATTATCAACTTTGGTTAGAGTCCACTATCAACCAATTGCGTCGGGGGGATTTTCAAGCGGTAGATTGGCAGAATTTATTAGAGGAGTTGGCAGATTTGGGAAAAAATAATCGACGAGCGCTTAAGAGTCTCTTAACTCGACTTCTAGAACATTTACTGAAGTTAACCTACTGGCAATCCCAACGAGATTACAACCAAGCGGGATGGAAAAAAGAAATCAGGAATTTTCGCCTACAAATTGCTGATCTTTTAGCAGATAGTCCCAGTTTAAAGTCCTATTTAAGGGAAATTTTAGCAAAATGTTATCTCGATGCTCGCAATCTGCTTATTGACGAAACCCAATTAGATGCCAGTATTTTCCCCGGGGAAGTGTTAGCTAATCTAGAGGAGATTCTCGATGAAAATTGGTTGCCGGATTGGGAAGATATAAACAGGGATAAATCTTCCGAGGTGAACTAAAGATTAGCTTCACCTACCCGGTTTACAGACATTATAGTCCTCGTGAGAGATCACCGCCTCCGGGACGAGGAGATTGCCGTAGTCGCGACAGATGAGGCGATAATTGCGGGTAACGGGGATACTGATAATAAAGCGATCGTGTCGCAATCGTTTCCCGTGGAAATCTCGATAATTGCGGTGATCTTGCAATCCTTGCAGGATTTCCCTAGCTTTAAGTACCACATTTTTCGGTAATTCCCGCAGATCGATCGGATCTTCGGAAAAAGTGGCTTCCCAGGCATTTTTTTGACGTTTTCTTTCTTCCCAAGCGGCGTCCCGTTGAGCGCAATGATGGCAGACTTGGCCATAGCCCTTGTGACCACAGGGAAACTTCTTCTTTCTTCTGGACATAATACCATCTGTCTGTAAGGCTGTGAGAGAGCATTCAAAAGCGGTAAAGCTTGCTTCATTTTTGGCAGATGGAGAAGAAAGTCTTTACCTAGTGATTATCTATACTTACCAGCATACAGTGATCGATACCTCGTTTGGCCATTGACCAGGAAGAAAGTTGATCTTGGTTAGTGAGGGTCTGCTGTCACCAACAGGATTAAGGCTGCTTAGAATAATTCCCATTCTTGGGTTCTTAAACGTTTGAGAATGGCCAAACGGCTACTAAAATAATTAGCACAGAGACGACTATAATCAGTTAAACGCAGGTTATTTAAGCTAATTGACCAAGACCAAATATAGGCCGCTTGGGTGAGATACTGAAGACAAGATAATTCACCATCGGTTAAAGGTACTGTTTTATCGTAACCTTGAATAAAACCGTGGCGAACCTGGCGATTTAAGCCAGATTGTAGGGAAACTTGCAGAAATTTAGCGATATCAAAAACTCGCCAACCATAACCACACTGATCGAAATCAAATAGGGTCATCTGATTATCAGGGGTGATATGCACATTACCACTATGAGGATCGCCCCAACAAATGCCCCAATAGGGAGATTCTGTCGGTAATTTAGCGGTTTTTTCTTCTATTTCCCCAATGGTTTCTAAAACAAAGTCTAGGTCCCTCGGTCGTTGGTGCAGAAAAGGTGCGATAATTTGCAGGGAATCCTCGAGAAGATATTTGAGGTTGAGGGGATGACGATAGGCTAGGGGTTGAAAATCTGCTGTCACCCGATGTAAATTAGCCACGATTGCCCCTAAGTGATAGGCTTGTTGTATATCTATATCCCCAATAGCAATTCCCCCAGGGGCATAGGGAAAGAGGACGGCGTAACGTTTCCCTTCTGGGGCATTAATTTCTAGGGATAAATCACCGTTTTTTGTGCGAATTGGGGCGGCGACGGGAACCTGAGAGCGATCGAGATAATCTAATAATTCTAACTCGAAGTCGATTTCCATTTTGCTGCGCCAATGGCAGTGAGATACGCGCAAAATGTAGGGAGTTGTCAGGGTTTCGAGGAGATAGACATCACTTAAACCCCGATGCCAAAATTGACAATTTTTCGGTACATCAATCTCGTAACGAGAAAAAACTAAATCTGCTAGGGCAGCGGGAGCAAGAGTGGAGTAGAGTGTGGGAAAAGTCCATTCTCCGGTCTGAAAATTAGTAGCAGGAGAACTAGAAGGCAGTAAATTGAGCGAAGCCAGAAAAGTCGTCACGGTTCCCTCCCGATGCAAGTATGGACAACGCTCGCATCATCCTATTTTATAGGCCACATATATTACAAATTGGTTCGATCGCTCCGTATATTTCGCTACATTCCTCTGTTAATCAGTCTTTAAGTAGTCAGGCAAAATTAATTACCGACCACAGAGGGCTGAAAGCCTTGCTAGACAAGGATCGCTATGGGTAAATAATTTTACCCAGATACTTGATATCCCCTACTGCCCGCTCTCGACGATTATTTTAAATGCCTAAAAGTTGAGCCTGAAAAAATATTGCTTATCTTGATTCTTCCTGACTGAGATGACGTAGTTTATCTCGAAAATAGCCAAAGCTGGGCGATCGATTAATATCCACATTCATCTGAGGAGAAATATTTTCTGCCCAGACTGTTTTCTCTTGACCCACAGAAGCTCCACCTAACTTAGATAATTGTTTCGCTCCACCTCTGTATATAGCATCTGCCAGTTTTTCCCAAGTACCACAGATACTATCATTAATATAGGAATCCAAGATAGCACTTTTGGCCTGGGGATAAGCAATTTTTATGGCATTAATATCACCTAAATACCAAGCTTCTCCTTCTTCAATAGCAATACAGAAGTAAATTTGGGATTGGATAGCAGATTTTTCCAGACAATTGCTTAATTCCTCTCGAAATTCCCGAAAACATCGATTATCCAGATCGCAAACCACGATCAGTACAGCAGCATAATTATCAGGGTAACTAGAAAAAGTTTTATCATATCCTTGAATCAGTTTAGGTAGTCGCTCAAGAAGAATCCGTTTGCTCGGATCGGAAACAGACTGTAAGTCTCTGGGAAGATGACCACTGCCTTTATAGGAATGAACCCTAAATGTATGACCTGCATTCATGTCAATAATCCTAGGAATTAGAATATCAAGTGCTTTTTTTCCCGACAAATCCTCAACCAAAATTTCAAAGTGCATGACCTTATCTCTCATCTAAGTAATCACTATACCAAAGACTACCAAGGGGCAATCCTTCTGAGACGAGATTCTTGATTAAGGGATTGTCACTGGCCCGTTTAATCCGAGAAAAACCATCATCACCTTTTTCCAGAATCCAAACTTCTTCCGGCTGGAGAGCATCAACAAAATAAGGTTGATGAGTGGTGATAAAAATTTGAGAACGTCCTCTCTGTCCTGTGGCGTGTTTTCTAAATTCTTGAGCCAAGGTTTCTAATAGTTTATGGTATAAGCCGTTTTCTGGCTCTTCAATACAGATAAATGGCGGTGGAGAAGGGTCTTCTAACAGTAAGAGATAGGCGAATACTTTTAAAGTACCATCGGACATTTGCTGTACATAAAATGGGTCTTGGAATCCCCGATCATTAAATTTTAATAGTAGTCGATTATCGGGACTTTTTTCGGTGCTAATTTTTTCTATACCCGGTATCTTACGAGAAATACTATTAAGTATATTCTGAAATTTCTTGGAATGCTCTCTTTCCATAAACTGCACCACATTACCGAGATTATCTCCATGGATATTGAGATGTTTCTGGGGTCCTGCTAGGGGCAAACTTCTGGCCGCATCGGGAGTAAAATAGCTGAGATACCATCCCTCAATAAATCTCCGAAATAGGGAAATTCTCGGATGCTGTTTGAGAGAACCTAACGTAGCAATTCCTAGTTTGCGCTTATCATTCAGTTCCACTAACTCGGTTTCCTTGCTTTCCTCATCAGCTTCTCGTTGAATTTTTTCTATTAACTTAAATAAATCAAAATGGTCTTGACCTTCTTCTACTTGTTTCCCTTCTTCTTCTCCTTTCCAAACGATTCCTTTCCCTTCATCGAGGATTAAAAATGAACAAGGCCATCCGGTCTTTTGACCTTTTCTTCTCTGTCTGAGTCTTTCTTTTTTTACATAAGGTCTATTATCCGTATCTAGATCAATAGCTAATTCATAGGTAATTGGTCGGGAATTGTAATCTTCTTTGTAATAAATCTGAAATTCAATGCTTCCTTCCTGACCCTGGGAACGAAGACGATCAAACCCACCCCGACCTCGCGCATCACAAGCTTCTTCTACTCCTCCTTTAAGACAATCAGATAAAAAACCGAACGCATCAAAAAGTGTGCTTTTTCCCACACCATTTTTGCCGATAACGGCCGTCATCGGTGTCAGAGAATCTCGATTTTGAGTGTTCCATAACTTGCCCAGGGTTATATCCTTGAGCGCTCGATAATTTTTAATCCTCAATCCCTCAATTCCGGCCATTATTTAGTCCCGTTTCTCATTACTAAAGTAATTTGAGCAATTTCTTGATAGATTGATTCTAGACCAGTTATCAATTACTGACCCGATTCGATCGCTCCTTCGGCCTCATGGACAATTGCCCTCAATCGATCTAAAGTTTTCTGGTCCACCTGGGTCCATAATCCCCGTTGTTGAGCCTCTAATAATCTTTCGGCCATATCTCGCAATGCCCAGGGGTTTTTCTCCTGAATAAATTGTTGTACCTTGTCGTCAAATAAATAAGCTTCGGCTACTCCCTGATAGATAAAATCCTCCACTAGGTGAGTAGTGGCAGAGTAGGCAAAAATATAATCTACGGTCGCAGCCATCTCGAAAGCGCCTTTATAGCCGTGTCGCATCACTCCCGCTATCCATTTGGGATTAACCACTCGCGAGCGGTAAACGCGGCGAATTTCTTCCTCTAGGGTTCTGATGCGGGGATTTTCCGGACGGGAATGATCACCAAAATAGGTGACGGGATTTTTGCCGGTTAATGCCCGGACACTGGCAGTTAAGCCGCCTTGAAATTGATAGTAGTCATCGGAGTCGAAAATATCGTGTTCTCGATTGTCCTGATTGTGCAGCACTATCTCTAATTCTTGCAGTCTATTTCTCAATACTTCCGGTAAAGAATGGGCAGTTCCTTGGCTATTATATGCATAACAACTCCAGTTAATATAAGCATTAGCTAAGTCTTGATCATTTTGCCAGTTTTGTGACTCGATTAACCCCTGTAAACCGGCCCCGTAAGCACCCGGTTTGCAGCCAAAGATTCTGGCAGTAGCTCTCAGTTTCGCCTCTTTTTCTCCTAAGCCCTGACTTAGCCAAAACTCCCTCTCTGTCTTGACTTTCGCCGCTAAAGGATTAATTTTTTCCTCTTCCTCTTGACAAGCTACCGCATTTATGCCAGAATTAAGAAGATGTAGTATGCTGGGGAAACTGTCCCTAAAAAAGCCCGATACCCGAACAGTCACATCAATACGAGGACGGCCTAAGCTAGACGGGGTAAGGATTTCAAACCCGACCACCCGACGGAAAAAACCATCCCAAAGGGGACGAATTCCCAGTAAAGCCATGGCTTCGGCCACATCTTCGCCACTATTTCTCATCGTCGAAGTTCCCCAGATAGAAATCGCCAAAGTGCGGGGATATTCGCCATTTTCTTGGGTATAACGTTCAATTAGTGCCTCTGCGGCCTTTCTTCCCACTTCCCATGCGGTTTCTGTGGGGATTGCGCGGGTATCGACAGAATAGAAATTTCTGCCGGTGGGGAGAACATCGGGACGGCCGCGGGTAGGAGCGCCAGAAGCACCACTGGGGACGTATTCGCCAGCGAGACCTTTTAAGAGATAGGTAAGTTCATCGGGAGTTTGTTTTAAAGCAGGAATTAACTGATTTTCTAGCCAAACTAATTCTTTTGCCGTATTTTCGCCTACAGGTTCAATTTTCCGGCTAATTAAATCCTGAGCGAGACCTTCCAGATAAGTAGTAGTATCGTTATATTCCGTCAGGGGGTCGCAGTCGAGATGGAGGTCAAGGGCAAGGGAACGGGTTAAACCGGGGCGGTCGGGACTGGGAGAACGAGCAATCGATTGGATTAAATCAATTAACTGCTGACCCTGGGGACATTGACCGAAGATATGTAAACCGTCGCGGATTTGTGCTTCCTTGAGTTCACAGAGATAACCATCCACGACGGTGAGAAATTGACCAAAGGAAGCGCTGGTCGCAACGCGCTCGCTACGCGAGATCGTGCCTAGCTCTCGATCGAGATTAGTTTTCGCCACCAGATCGTTAATCCGCTCGCGAATCAGAGCTAAACGAGAAGGATCAAGAGATTCTGCCTGATAATATTCATCGATGAGGGACTCTAACTTTTCCCAATCTCCATACAATTCCGCTCGCGTCATTGGGGGGGTGAGATGGTCGATGATAACAGCTTGGGAACGTCTTTTAGCGCTGGACCCTTCTCCGGGGTCATTGACAATAAACGGATAAAAATTCGGCAGCGACGAGAAAGCAATTTCGGGATAACAATGGGGAGAAAGAGCGAGACTCTTCCCGGGTAGCCATTCTAAATTGCCGTGTTTACCGAGATTAATCACAGCAGTGACTTGGAATTCCTGTCGTAACCAATGGTAAAAAGCGAGATAGCTGTGGGTAGGTTCCAGGTCGGGGGAATGATAATTAAGAGTCGGGTCAAGGTCATAACCGCGAGAAGGTTGAATACCGATAAAGACATTACCTAACTGGATGCCGGGGATAGGAAAATCCTTGTCTGGATATCCCCAACGGTCAAGCAGAGCGCTTTGATTATCGGGGGGAAGGGAGGAGAAATAATCTAGATATGCTTCTAGGGAGAGAGATTGATAGATAGGTTTTAATTCCCTTGTCTCCAGGTCATTAGTGATACCGGAAATCAGCAATCGCATTAATTCATCGCTATGGTCGGGGAGGTCGGTGAGGGTATAACCTTGGGTTTGTAGTGCGCGAAGAATTTCCAAACCACTAGCGGGAGTATCTAAACCAACTCCGTTAGCGATACGACCATCCTTATTGGGATAGTTGGGGAAAATGAGAGCAATTTTTTTCTGGGAGTTGGGAAGGGAGGAGAGTTGACAATAGTTTGCGGTTAAATCAGCGACAAAATCAACCCGGTGGGGGAGGGGTTGATAGATAACTATTTCCGTTTCTAGTTTGGGATGTCGGGTGAGGACAGATTTAAAGGAAATAGCACGGGTGATAATTTTGCCATCCATTTCCGGTAAAGCGATATTCATGGCCACATCCCGGGGGGAAAGACCTTGATAACCCTGTTGATAAGCTTCTAAACTGCTGCTGCTGAGGATTACTTGGAAGATGGGTTTATTGAGGGACTGCCAGAAGTGATGATTTTGTTTGTCTTCCGGTCGCTGGATAGAGAAGCTAGTGGTGTCGAGAATTAAGTCTGGGGGATGGTGGGAAAAGAGGGTTAATAGTTCCTCTTGCACTTCAATTTCCCGGAGAGAGGAGAGAAAGATAGGGACAGTTTCAATGTTTCTTTGGGTGAAAGCACTGATTAAAGCATCGATAGCTTTGGTGTTACCCGCGAGATAATGGGAACGATAGAAAAGTATCCAAGTCCGTGCTTGGGGTTGGGATAGGGTTGTCTGGGAATAGATTCCCAACCTAGGGACAACCTGAGGAGGAGAGGGAGGATAGTCGAAATGGAGACAGGTATGCGCGATAAATTTAGCAGCATTAATCCAGTTATCTATCCCTGCTTCCGTGAAATAGCACCATAACTGGTTAACAGTAGTCAGGGAAGCAGTGGAATGACTCATCAACTCTAAATCCGGTTTATCCTCTCCCGGGAGGACAAATAAAGTCGCACCGGTTTCCTCGACAATTTCCTTAACTACTTCCAACCCGTAGGACCAACTCCCCCGTCCCCCCAATAAGCGAAGAATAATCACCCTTGCTTGGGATAGTACCTTGTCCCCATAGTTATCGATACTGTATTGCTGTTGTAACTGGGATAAATTGAGGGCGCGAATTGCGGGAAAATTATCCGGTAGATGGTCGATAGCTGCCGCTAGAGTTTGAATATCGGTATCAGCCATGGTGAGGAGGACAATCGGGGCCGGATTTTGGTCAATAATAATCACCCCTTCGGTATCTGCTGTCCAACCACCCGCTTGGGGAGCAATTCGGTGCATAAGTTTTGAGAGTCAGGTTAAATAATGATTAGGTTTTGAGAATCAGGGTCTCGATCGAGGGATCATTGTTGGGTAGATAGAGATGATTATATCTGTCTGCGGCAATTTATAGCAGTTATCTTAATGGTGAGGTGCGAAGTTTTCGTTTTGGGGAGCCAGTGGTCGGTCGTCAGGAGTTGATATCAAATTAGGTTACATTTCCCACTTATGAGAAACACTGTTAAGAATAGGGATTGGGGAATAGTAGGGGATAGGGACTAAGAAAACTTGACCAAACCCCAGTCCCCAGTCCCCCCATCACCTTACTGATAACTGATAACTGATAACTGATAACTGATAACTGATAACTGATAACTGATAACTGATAACTGATAACTGATAACTGATAACTGATGACTGATGACTGATGACTGATAACTGATAACTGATAAATGATAAATGAATGCTTCTCCCGCTTATGTTTGCTGTCAAGTGTTATCATCTACTCACCTCGAACAAATTCGTTCTTGGTGGGGACAGTTGACGCTACAGGTGACAGCACCGAGGATTAGTCTCAGTGAAAGAGAGCTGCCCCTAAAGACGGGGGAAATCTATCAACTCTTGCTTTCCACCGACCTACAAGTTTTATTGTTAGCCAGTCCCCAAGCACATAACTTTGATTACGAAGTCCGCATTAGTTTTGAAGCGAACACGATTAAAAACTTTCTGCAAGGACTGTCCGTCAAGTCTCTCCACCACCCGAAAATTCAGCAGGGTTATCAAATTTTAAATCTGCCTCTATCCAATAATGTCAGCAGTTTTCAAAATAAAATTTTAGTCAAAATTCTCTCGATAATTTCTTCTCCGTCTGCTGAGGGGGGTTGTCCCCGCATCTTCTCCGTTTGTCAACCGGTAGAAGCGGCCCTATCCCAACAAATCGAACAGGAAAGATTATTAAACCAAGTCATCACCCAAATGCGTCAGAGTCTGGAGTTACCGGTGATTCTGGAAACCGTGGTCAGGGAAGCGCGGGAATTTCTGCAAGTGGACCGATTGTTAATTTATCAATTTTTCCCCGGTATCGGTGAGGGAAAGGGAAAAATAACTTCCGAGTCGCGCGTTTCTGACCAGATAAATTCCGTGTTAAATTTAACCCCCGAAGACGATTGTTTTTCCTATATTCCTCAATACAAGGAAAAGTATCGTCAAGGATTAATTCTGGCCGTGGATGATGTGGATGTTAACTATTCTTCTTCCTTCTGTTTGTCCGAATTTTTGCGACAACACCAAGTGCGATCAAAATTAATCGCCCCGATTGTGGTACAAGAAGAATTGTGGGGTTTATTGATTGCCCATCAATGTGGAGAAAAACGCCGATGGTTGCCGCAGGAAAAGAAATTTTTAGGTCAGATTGGTGAACATCTCGCTATCGCTATCTACCAAGCGCAATTATATTCTCAAGTCCAGGAACAAAAAGATATTTTTGAACGCCGGGTAATAGAAAGAACCCAAGAATTACAAGATACTTTAATGGCCGCCGAAGCTGCTAACCTCTGCAAAAGTGAATTTTTAAATAATATGAGTCATGAGTTATTAACTCCCCTAACTTGTATTATCGGTTTGTCCAGTACCCTGCAAAAATGCTCGGCAACCAGTAATTTTTTACCTCCCGACAAACAAAAAAACTATCTAAAAGTTATTCAGGATAACGGCAATAAACTATTAGAATTAATCAATGATTTGCTTAATTTCTCGCAAATTTCGGCAGGGAAAGCTGTTTTAGATATTAAACAATTTTCGCTAAAATATCTCTGTAATCATGTTTTAGAAATCATTAAAACAGAGGCAGAAACTAAAGAAATTAATCTGATGTTAGAGATGAAAATCACCGAAAAAGAGCATTATTTTTACGCCGATTATGATCGAGTTCAGCAGATACTTTTGTACTTGTTAAAAAATGCCCTGAAATTTACCCCCGAACAGGGTGCTGTCACCCTGAGACTGTGGAAAGAAGGCAGTCAGGTCATTTTTCAGGTAGAGGACACGGGCATCGGCATTCCTGCTCAAAAAATACCGCTTCTGTTTGAAAAATTTACCCAATTGGATGGCTCTCGCAAACGTCGTTATGGTGGTATAGGATTAGGATTGGCTTTAACTAAACAATTAGTGGAACTGCATCGCGGCACGATCGAGGTAGAATCTTGCTTAGATAAAGGTTCCATCTTTACCGTCCGTTTACCTCAACAACAGCCCCCTAAATCCCAACCCCAACCCTCGGATCATAATCCCCATTTTAATCACCACCATCCCACTGTAGTTTTGATTGAAAGTGACGAAGAAATTGCCAATCTTATTTGTGAGTTATTGATGGTGGCACATTATCAAGTTATTTGGTTAATCGATAGTGTCTCCGCTATCAAAAAAATTGAGATCGTGCAGCCAAGTATTATAATTGTCGATCGGAAAATGCCCGATATATATCATCTCTGTCATCTCTTAAAAAAATCCAGCCAAACTCAGGCCAGTAAAGTGCTAATCTTGAATGATACCCCCGAAATCAGCGTTAATTTCCTCGGTCGTCATGGCATTGATGACTATCTGCTCAAACCGATTCAACCCTCCCTATTGTTGGAAAAAATCCGCTATCTAACCGCTTTATAAGTAGGGTTTGCGGCAAAAAGTTTTTTGTGGGGGTAGGGGTGCATCTCATTTTCATCTGGTCAATATTTTTCTTTTTTCCTCAGAAAATAGGGCTTGAAAACTAACTATTAAATAGCTAATTTTCAAGCCCTTAATTGTAGGAATCCTAGGCTAAATTAGGATTCACTTTCGATATAGATAAATAACAAACCCATGACCACGGCTGGCATTAACCAACAGACGATCGGGATTAAAATCCAAGGCAGATAAGAAGCTGCGTAGTCACCAGTCATGTCAAATGCTCCTAGTAAAAAAATAAGGAAATGATAATCAGGTAGAAAAAGGGTTAATTATTGATTAAAAACCCCGCGCATGATGCCATCAACGACACCAAGATTTTCTAGGAGGAAATAGGCCACAAAAGCGCCACCCATACCACCAATAAAGAAACCAGCGGCGAATTGACTCCAACCCTCGGAGGATTGCAGAGGATCACCAGTAGCGGCCTTACCTTGGAAAGAGACAAGACCATAACTAGCTAAACAACCCGTAGCCAAGAGAACCATGGCCAAAGCGGGGATTAAGCCGCCGAGATTAGCGTATTCCGAGTCTCTCAGGGGACCCAGGACAACCCAGGGACCACCGAGGAAATAACCGTGGGCCATACCCACTTCTAGACCGCGCAGAATCGGAGCTAGACCGGGACGATAGGCAGGTAAGTTACCAATAAAAGCTTTGGTAAAACCAGAAGCGGAAATGGGGGTAGCTAGATGACCAATGAACGGATCATCATTGTAGGGTGTCACCACCTGTTTGTATCCAGTTTCAGCCATTGTGTTTGAGTTCTCCTTTTTCCGATCAACAGGAAAATTGATCATAAAACTTTAAGATTACACTTTAGGCCTAAGAATTACTTCAAGCAACCCCATAGATCGAGTTTTCAAGGGTTGACGGCTGAAACTCTCACAATTCGTTACATTTCTCTCAGGAGACAGGAGTGGGGAGCTTTGTTTCAGTGTTGCCAAAGGCACGGCGTAGCCGTCCAGTAAACAGTAAACAGTAATCAGTGAACTGATAACTGCTCACTGATAACTGCTCACTGATAACTGCTCACTGATTAAGGGATAATCAACACAGGACAGGGGGCAAGGTTGATAACTTTGGTGGTGACGCTTTCGGACACCCCTTCGCTGGTTAAACCTAAACCGCGACAACCCATAACGATCAGGTCGGCATTAACTTCATCGGCCACATCACAGATGATAAAAGAAGGCATTCCCTCCCTTTCAATCATTTCCGCCTTGATGCCAGCTTGGGCGAAAATCGCTTGCGCCGATTGTAATAATTTATCCACCGCTTCGATCGAACTCATCCTATCGTCGGGGGTAATTTCTCCGGTGGGTGTCGTTTCCACCACCGACAACAGCACCAAACGACTGTCAAAAATTTTGACTAATTCGATCACACTACTGGTAGCGTCACGACTTTCGCGGCTGTGGTCGATGGGAAATAAAATCGTCTCAAACATAATTAGCAAGTCTCTCCAATCAAATTTTTCTGGGCAAATCAGTCTTGGAACTGCAACACTGATCCCCAAATCTGAAATAATCTTTGTCAAAGTAATTGCCGCAAGTAGCGATACCCTGATTTAATCTTTATTGTACGGTAAGCAATCTAGGAGGTTATGGGCTGTGCCAAAAAAAACAATAGCCAATTTAACAGAAGCTGATTTAGCGGGCAAACGGGTCTTAGTCCGGGTCGATTTTAACGTTCCCATGGACAAAGCCACCGGGGCAATCAGCGATGATACCCGCATTCGGGCAGCACTACCAACTATTGAGGATTTAATCAAAAAAGGGGCTAAGGTTATTTTATGCAGCCACATGGGTCGCCCCGACGGTCAAGTTAAAGAAAATTTGCGTCTGACCCCTGTAGCTAAACGTCTCTCGGAATTATTGGGCCAGGAAGTAGTCATGTGTCCCGATTCTATTGGTGAGGGAGTTACGGCAGCGATTAGCCAAATGTCTAACGGTCAAGTGGCCCTTTTAGAAAATCTGCGTTTCCACGGTGAAGAGGAGGCAAATGATCCCGATTTTGCCAAGCAATTAGCCGCTAATGCCGATTTATACGTTAATGATGCTTTTGGTACCGCCCACCGCGCCCACGCTTCTACGGAAGGCGTTACCCACTATCTCAGCCCCTCGGTGGCGGGTTATTTGATTGAAAAAGAGTTAAACTACCTACAAGCAGCTATTGAAACTCCCCAACGTCCCCTAGCGGCGATTATCGGCGGTTCTAAGGTTTCTAGTAAAATTGGCGTGATCGAAACTCTATTAGAAAAGTGCGATAAACTGCTCATCGGTGGCGGTATGATCTTTACTTTCTACAAGGCCCGCGGTTTAAGTGTTGGTAAGTCTTTGGTGGAAGAGGACAAACTGGAATTAGCCAAATCCCTGGAAGCGAAAGCTAAAGAAAAAGGGGTGGAATTTCTCCTTCCTACTGATGTGGTGTTAGCGGATAAATTCGATAAAGATGCCGAGTCCCAAATCGTCAAGGTCGAAAATATTCCCGATGGTTGGATGGGATTGGATATTGGACCTGAATCAGTTAAAGTTTTCCAAGAAGCTTTATCTAGCTGTAAATCTGTCCTCTGGAATGGCCCCATGGGGGTGTTCGAGTTCGATAAATTTGCGGCGGGTACAGATGCGATCGCTCACACTTTAGCCGATTTAACTGCTACGGGTACAACTACCATTATCGGTGGTGGTGACTCGGTAGCGGCGGTAGAAAAAGTGGGAGTGGCGGAAAAAATGAGCCATATTTCCACCGGTGGTGGCGCTAGTTTGGAATTACTCGAAGGGAAGGTTTTACCCGGTATTGCCGCTCTCGATGAGGCCTAATTATCTCTAATATCTAAGGTTTAAACAAGGTGGGTCCTGGCCTGCCTTTTTTTTATAAATTATGAATTGGGAATTAGGTTTTTAAAGTTGGATTGGGAGTTGATCATATAAAGACTTTTGCGGCAAAAATAGTTGAGTCATTAGGATACTTCAATCGCGGTAAAATCGACACGCTGATATAAATCTGTCAGGGATATTTGAAAATCTAGAGAAAACAGAGTTAAAATCGCTTCTTGGCTGTGATAATCCCGGAATGCCCAATGATCGCCTCTTTTATGAAATTGTTCTATATAATAACCATATTGATCGATTAAAATATATTCTTCAAAACTATTAAGAGAGCGATAAAATTTAAACTTATCACCCCGATTATAGTCTTGAGTAGATTTTGATAAAACCTCGATAATAACCTGTGGATTGGTAATCGTATCGGTGCGTCCTCTTTCAAGAATTGGTTCCCCCTTAACGATCATAATATCGGGATAGGTGTACATATTATAGGCGGGTATTGCCAAGCGTAGATCGTTGATAAATATATCATAGGCTTGATTCTGGATAGTTAAGGGAAATTTTCTACAGAAATTCAAGGCAATGCGATTATGGTTAGGAGTTCCCCCAGTCATAATAATAATTTCTCCATCTCGATACTCGTGTCTGTCGGTGGCAGCTTCCTCTAGTTGAAAGTATTCTGCGACTGTGTAGCGTTTCTCAGTGGTTGCGACCATATTGACCCCTTGAAAGCAAAGCTCTGTCTTTATAATAACCTGTTTTCTGAAAAGCTACAATTATCGGTTTTAATCAGGTGCTGACTGCCAGATAAATATTGAGAGACCTTGTTAACAAGGTCTCTTGAAAGTGGGTGGGATTATTGTCGCTAATTTGTTAATCTGGTTGGGATAATTTGAGGATAGCGCCGGTGACTTTCATGCTTTCTTGATAAAGCACGTCCTGGCCCCAACGCTGTAACTGTTTACCTAGCAGAGTTTCTGTTTTTTGGTCTTCCAGATGGGACACTTGTTCAATGCGGCAAGATTGGGCCCCTCCCGAAGCTTCCATCCGCATACAGCCTGTAGTTCCCGAACAAATTACCGTGCAACAATCAGCCTGAAGATTAGTAGAACTGAGTTTAATACTAATCAGATCCCCTTGTACCTCACCCCAATCGGCCACGGGAACACCGGCTAATTCTGCCTCAATTAAACGCTGGTCCTGACCGAGGAAGCTAATCCGATGAATAGCATAATCTCCCGACCGGTGACTATATCCCACCGGTCGCCATTGTAACCGGCTGGCCATCCAACCGAGGAACATAAAAGCTTGGCAAGGATTGCCCTTTTCGTAATCAATAGTGATGCGATCGACTTCCAGAATAGCATCCCGGCGCTCCGGTGGATCGAAAGCCTCGGCGGTTAGTTCTTGCCAGGGGGCGAGACGACTCCAGTTCAGGTCAGCTAATGGTACATCTGTTGCTAATAAATCCCCCACTTGCAGCAGTTCCTTTTCCGGTTCCCGAAAAGTGCTGGAATCGACGATAATCGTATCACATTGACTGGCCAAACGTTTAAATAGTCCATATTCGCCATCGGGACTGGCTTTCCACCAGAGAAATTTGGGCAAACTGGGAATAGTTAACTCGGAAATAATGCCGCCAATTCGTTCCAAAGCTTCCGCCGTACCGCTTAAAGTGACGTATTCACAGCAAACTAAAGTGTTCTGACTACGTTTGTTAACGGGACAATAGGCAGAAACAGAGGCTTTTACCCCTTCATCGGCCTCGGCGGTGGGACAGAGGGTAATAATGCGACAGGGATTGGAGGCAGCGATCGCATCTGCGACCCCGATAGCATCCAAATCGGCGGCGTATTGACGATGATTAGCCCCATCCTCGGCGTTTTTTTCCGCTTCCCAGGCCGCCCTTAACCTGGCGACAAATTCATCGCTAGAATGTCCGGTTACTTCTAGTTCTAGGTCCTTCTGGGCGACTTTGATGGCGGCGTGGGTCCGCGGACCTGCAATACCATCAATCGGGCCGGTGTAATAGCCGAGAAGGGTTAACAATTCCTGTACTGCGTCGGGTTCGTAGACAATAAAGCTAAAGGTGGTGGCCCGGGTGGCGGCCATCCCATCCTCATTATTATTATAGGATTGCCAGATATCGCGCAGTTCCTGCTCGATCACATCGATGGAAACATCTTTTGGTGCTTGCAGGGAGACAATGGGGGGGCTTTGGGTGGTCATGTCAGTTATCAGTTATCAGTTATCAGTTATCAGTTATCAGTTATCAGTTATCAGTTATCAGATGTGAGTTTTTAGTTTACTGTTTACTGATTACTGATTACTGGTCACTGTTTTAGAGTCGTCGCCAACGACGGCCATCGCGGTTAAGGAGAAATTCCGCTTCTGTGGGTTCCCAGGTACCCGCTTCGTATTGGGGTACGGAGGCGGGATCGGAGGGAGCGTCCCAAGCGGCGAGAGCGGGAGTAACGATGCGCCATGCTTCTTCTACCTCGTCAGAACGGGTAAATAGGGTTTGATCTCCTAGCATAGCGTCTAAAAGTAGGCGATTATAGGCATCGGCGCTGGTGACACCGAAGGAGGAACCATAACTAAAGTCCATTTCTACCGTGCGCGTGCGTAATTCCGACCCCGGCATTTTTGCCTCAAAACGGAGGGCAATGCCTTCGTTAGGCTGAATCCGCATACTCAGTACATTTGCATTAGTTTGTTGAGCTGCCGATTGGAAGATTAATAACGGCACATGGCGGAATTGGATGGCAATCTCGGAAACTTTTTTGGGCAGACGTTTACCGGTACGCAGATAGAAGGGGACACCCTGCCAACGCCAGTTATCGACGATTAATTTCATGGCGACGTAGGTGGGAGTGGTCGATTCTGGATTAACCCCCGGTTCTTCCCGATAGCCCGGAATGGGTTTTCCTTTCATCCAACCGGCTTTATACTGGCCGCGGATGGCGGATTTTTCCAGGTTATTAATATCGGCCAGGTGAGTCGCTTGTAGGACTTTGACTTTTTCGCCGCGGACACTATCAGCGTTGATAGCGTTGGGTGCTTCCATCGCCGTCAAGCAGAATAACTGCATCAGGTGATTTTGCACCATATCGCGCAAAGCTCCCGATTTTTCGTAATATCCGGCCCGCTCCTCCACTCCCACGGTTTCGGCCACGGTAATCTGGACGTGATCGATAAATTGACGATTCCAGAGGGGTTCAAAGATAGCGTTAGCAAATCGGAACACCAATAAGTTTTGGACGGTTTCCTTGCCTAAATAGTGGTCAATGCGATAAACTTGGTTCTCCTGACAAACCTCTTGTACGACTCGATTGAGAACTTGGGCAGAACTGAGGTCTTTGCCAAAGGGTTTTTCGATCACTAAGCGGTGTTTAATTGGATCTTTCAGCATTCCGGCCGCCCCGAGGTTTTTAAGACCGGGGGGAAAGAAATTAGGAGAAACCGCTAGATAAAAGACTCGATTGCCGCGGGTTCCCCGGATTCCGTCTAGTTCTTCCAGAAAGACTTTCATTTTGGCGTAACTTTCTGGGTCGTCCATGTTGCCGGGGAAATAGTACAACCCTTGGGCGAAGTCTTGCCAATATTCCTCACTGCCAATCCCGTCGGAAAATTCTTCGATGCCTTGGCGCATCTGTTGGCGAAAATAATCATGACTCCACTCTCGGCGCGCTGTACCGACGATGGTTAATTCGGCCGGTAGTCGTCTTTCCCGTTTCAGTTGATAGAGAGCAGGAACCAGTTTTCTTTGGGTTAAGTCTCCCGATGCCCCAAAAATGACTAAGATTAGGGGTTCTGGGGTTCTTTCTTGTCGCAATCCCACTCGGAGAGGATTTTCGAGCAGCTTTACCATAGGATTTTGTCTAGCCGAGGTGCATTATTTTCCAGTCTAGCGAGAATACTCGACGGCATACCTAAAGTAAAAATTAATAACCACAATCAGTGATCAGTGATCAGTAATCAGTGATCACTGATCATACTAAATCTGGTTATTAAAGACTGATTATTTATTCGTCCTTTTGCATGAGTGCCTAGGCCTTTTTGAAATCAAACAGTGCCAGGCATGGGAGTGAGCGGGGGGAAAATTGGGGGACTTTTTCCCTGAAAATTAGGTAATTGACCTCCTAAAAATGGCTGAAACCCCACAACCTACCCCTAGGAAAAACTTTTTGCCGCAAACCCTACTTATTTTTTGGCGGTTTTAACACAATCGAGGGTACGGACGATGGCGGCTGCTGCGTAGTTACGACGGGCGGGATCGTTTGGTACAAAAGCACTACCCTGCTCGTTCAAGGGAGAGGCCACAGCGCAAAATCCCGACATCTGGGTAATTAAACCAGCGGCCCAATGACCGGAAGTATCGGAAAAATTGACGGGGGTTTTAGTTTGGGCTAAATCGGGGGCCTGTTTTTGCTGGGTTTTCAGGTAGGTGGCGGCCTGTTTGAGAATCGCCATCAATTCGGCCCTAGTGATGGGGTCGGTGGGACGGAATTCGCCGTTAGCTCTGCCGGCAACAATACCATTAGCCCGGGCCCATTGGATTTTTTTGGCACTCCAGCGCGTCGCTTCTACGTCGTTAAAACTGCCGCTGCCGGGGGGAATATCTTCTAGGTTAATTTTGGTGACAGTTCCCATCCCCTCAATAATCATCGAGACGAATTGTTCCCTGGTGACGGGATTTTCGGGGCGGAAGGTGTTATCTTCTTTGAAACCGGCCACCACCCCAAGGGCGATCGCTTTTTCGATCTCAGTTTTATAGATATCGCCGCTAATATCCCGGAAACTGGCCCCAGAACTGGGGGGGGGAGTGGTTTCGTTGATGGGCGGTCTGCCGGCGGCCGCGAGAACTTCCGTTTCTTTGCCGCTAAAGTAGAAGTGGCCTAAACTTTTGCCCTGGAAAGTACGACGGCTAAATCTCCAACCCGGTTCGAGGATAATTTTCATAAATCCTGTTTGCATTCCTCGGGTTCTTCCCACCACTAATTCCGGTCTGCGAGCATCCCGGGGAGTTCCCACTAAGTATAATTCGCCATTGCGTTCCACAATACGCAGGATGTAATCTAGCCCAAAATCCCGGCCATCGAGACGGATAGAATAACCATTACTATCGGTGGCGCGGCGACAAATGCCGGTAAAGTCAAAGTTGAGGAGCAGCGGGTCGATCATGACCGGATTTGAGCCGCTTTCGCTCCAACACTTCTGTTTTCCCTGGATTTGTTCCAATACTAGCAGGTCAAATTTATTGCCTCCGTAGGGACGAGCGATCGCTACTATCTGGCTCTGCTCGATCTCCTGTTCATCAAAGTTGGCCGCTGGTGTGGCAGTTATGCCCAAGGTCATTAGGGCGGTTAGGGCGATCGATAATCTGGCTTTCATAATCTTTATCTGTAAGACGATTTTTGCAGTAAAAATAATAGACGTGCTAATCCCAATATTCTAAGACTGAATACTTCCAGTTGTTGTTCCAGACTGCGCCGGATTGTTGTCTGTCTGCACAAGTTTTCTCTCAATCTTCAATTTCCGAACCTATTTATCCTGGCAATATTCTGATTAAACTGGTGGGTTGATCAATATTAATTCGGTTAGCTGTTGAAACTGGGGAGATTTTGGCAGATTGTCGAAAATTTTAGCCAGCCATTTGAGTCTTAGGCTAAGATGGGGAGAGAGGCTTTTAATTGGCCGCAGCCCTTGACTTCCTCACAGGATTTAAGCCCAGTAATTGCCTAAATAATTGCAATTAATCGATTGAGGGCTATCAGTGCCGCGGTGAATTATCATAGTTCATTAGCTCTGGTGAGCCATTGCCCTTTCTTTGGTGTGTGTGTGAGGTAAACAATTATGAGTAACTCCCCCGGTGATCCTTCTCCTCGTCCTCATCTTTTTCTGAGTATCGGTCGATTTTTACGCCGGCCTTCTACTTTAATTGTCGGGGGAATTACTCTCCTAGGAATTACCTCCCTTGGCTATTTTACGACTCGTTATTTAGTTTATGAACGTCTCACCCCAATTTTAGATAATATCTTCAGTGAAATGCTGCACAGACCCGTCAGGGTAGGTAAGATAGAGGGCTTTTATTTTAATCGCATTCGTATGGGTAAATCGGAAATTCCAGCTACGGCCAATTCTGCCGATAGTTTATCTATTGATGCGATCGAATTGGAATTAAATCCGCTGCCCTTACTTTTAGGTCTGCCGCTGCCAGTTGATGTCAAGTTAATTAATCCCAGTATTTATCTGGATCAGGATAGAAATGGTCAATGGCTCGATAATTTAGAAAAAATAGCTAGTAACTTAGATCGGGAGGCACCTATTAAGTTAAATCTGGGGTTTCAGGTGGAGAAGGGAGCTATTACTATCCAACCCTATGCCCTGAAAAAACCGATAGAAATTAAGGCCGATGGTCAAGGAAGATTTATTGATAATCAAGAGCAGCCTCTCAGTTACGATTTTAGCGCAGAAATCCTCAAAAGTCAAGTAAAAATACAAGGAGAAACGGCGTTAAAAACGGGTGAAAGTCAAACTAATTTTCAGATCGATAGTTTAAACTTAAGTGAACTATTAACTTTAATTCCTGAGGGCAATTTCCGATTAAATCAAGGTCAAGTAAATGCTAATATTGCTCTCAATATTCCCAGTTGGGCAAAGCTAAATCAAAGTCAAGGTAATGGCAATTTTCAGGTGAGGGAAGTAGGGGGAAAATTCCAACCTTTCCAGTATCCAATTAAGCTAACAACTAAGTTAAATTTACAGGGAGATAAAGTATTAGTTGAACAAGCGATCGCCAGTATTGGCAAGATTAAAACTGAGGTAAAGGGAGAAGTAAATTGGCAAACTGGTTATCATCTCAAGGTCGCTCTAGAATCGGTGGATTTACAACAGCTTTTAAGAATTATTTATCTGCAATCACCTCTAGATTTACGGGGAGAGGCAAAATCTACTTTTCAAGTGACGGGAAAATTAGATCAACCTCTAATTAAAGGAACCGTTAGCAACAGCAAACCGATTATTTTTGAGAAAATTACTATTCAATCAATAACCAGTAATTTTCAAACAAATCTCAATAGTCTTAATTTAGATAAAATTCAAATTAAACCCGTCGCAGGTGGAGAAATTAAAGGAGAAGGAAAATTACAGTTAAATATTCTGCAATCCTTGCAAAAAAATCAACCTCTTGACGGAACAAAAATGCCGATTAATTTAAATTTAAAAGCGCATTTTCCCACGAAAAAAATTATATCTCAATTGGCAACAATTCCCGCTCAAATTAATATAAGCGATCTGCAAGCTAACATCAAAGCTAGAGGTAGTTTAGGACTGCCTCAATTATTAATTAATTGGCAAATACCCAGGGTTAATCAGTCAGGATTAGTCAATGTTGCTGGGGAGGGCAAAGTATTTTTAGGTGGCAACAAAATAAATTTAACCGATACGGTAATTAAAACAAATGGCGGCAGAATACAGATTAATGGTAATGGTGATTTTACTAGCAAATTAGTCCAGGCAAAAATCACGGGTAATAATTTTTTATTGACTCCTTTTCTGCCTATCGTTTGTCAATATGTAGATAGTATTTGCCCCTACCTAGAAACCTTAGAGCCGTTAAATTTAGAGACAGCTAATATTCAATTTAGTGGCAAAATTGACCAACTTAATGTTAATAGTTTAAACGGAATTGCTAACTTAGAAATTAGCGGTAAACAAGGCACAATTTTAGTCAATAGTCAAGTATTGCAAGGAAATCTTCAGGCTAACGCTTTCTTAGCGGGATTGCCGATTAATTCCCTATTGCCTAACTTACCAACTCAGGTTAAACTATTGCGATCGCAGATTAATTTACAAGGTTATTTAGGGGAATTACTGAATAATAAAAATAATATTTTCAGCAGTTGGCAAGGTCAAGGTAATATACAGTTATTAGTAGATAATAATCCTTTAATTGCCACAGCCAAACTGAATCGAGGTTTTCTGACAGGAACAGTCAACACCGGGGGGATTAGTCTCAATCCTCTAGTGGAAAATTTAACAGTTCCCGTCAGTTTAGGCAGGACAAAAATTAACTTTACTGGTAGAATAAATTCTCTGATTAGTGGTACTTTAACAGATTTACAAACTTGGCGCGGAGAGGGAGATATACAGTTATTTGTCAATAGTCAATCCCTAAGAACGATAGCCCAACTGGAACAAGGTATTTTAAGCGGTATAGTTAATACGGCTGGGATTAACTTAAATCCGTTTTTACCCAAGATAAATATTCCTATTAGTCTAGGAAAAACCCAAGTCAATTTCACGGGTGCAATCAATAATTTACTAGCGGGAAAAATCCCTAATTTTTCCACCGTCAATGCTAGGGTAAATACTCGCTTAATAGTAGATAATAATCCGATCAATACTGCTATTCAATTAAACAACGGAATTTTTAATATTTTCAGTAGCTTAGAGAGTTTTCAGACTAATATTCCCCTAGCGTTGAATATTGATCAAGGGAGTTTTCAAGCAGCGGGAAATGCCCAAACTATTTTCGACTCCCTGCTAGAAAAACGACTCAACTTAAGCAGTGTCAAAGCAGTTTTCAACTCTCGTATTAATGTAGCTAAAGGAGAAATTAAAGCTAAGGCACAACTGAATAATAATTTATGGCAAAGTGATATTATTGCCGCTAATCTCGATCCCGCTGCCGTACTAGGGCAATTACCAGGAATAAAATCAATCTCGATTCCTAACTTAGATTTTAGGGCCAATTTAGCGGGAAACATTCAAGAAATTTGGCAGGGAGTAACACCAATTCAAGTTAATAATCTTTCGGCACAGTGGGGAGAAAATAACTTTGATGTGCGAGGAAATATTCTTTTAGCTAATCTTATCAGTCAACCCGATATCGCTGAGGTTAACTTAAATCTACAGGCAAAAACTGACTTTTCTACTGTACCGCTAACGCAGATTATATCGCTTTTACCGATTGATTCTAACCTAAAACCCAGAGAATCGACACTGACAGGGATCGGAGAATTTCAAGGAAAAATCACAGGAAAAAATCTCTTAACTGCGTGGCAAAAAGTGGGAAATATAGAAATCAAAGGAGATATAAATTTAGCTAACTTTAGCATTAATGATCGACCCTTTGAACCTATCTTAAAAGGAAGTATGCAAGCAGGAATCGGTCAAAATATTAGTTTAAATCTGCGGGGAAATCAGGACATTATTGACCTAACTTTCGATCCTTGTCAACAAAAGAATTGTCTGCTGCCCTATCTTCCCTTAGCGATAAATATTCGCCAAGCTTTCGGAAATAAAACTCCTTTTCTAGCAACAGCTAAACGAAGCGGAGAAAATTTAAATGTTCAGATTGCCGATTTTCCCCTAGAAATCCTGAAAATATCTGCCGCGGCAGCCTACAATGTTCCGGGGATTATTGCTGGACAAGTGAATGCTAATCTAGACATCAATTTATTTAACTTACAGGGACAGGGACAACTAGAGATTAATCAACCTAGTTTAGGTAACTTAATCGGGAAAAAATTAACGGCAAAGTTGCTTTATCGGGATTCCATAGTTCAACTGCAAGCGGGGAGTTTACAAGCGGGTGCAAGTCAATATAATCTGCAAGGTTTATTTAATTGGCAAACCCAAGCAATAGAAGCTAAACTGAGGGTAGATCAAGGTTATATTCAAGATTTATTATCGGTTGCTAGTATCTATGATTTAACCAGTTTAATCAACCTTTTCTCCTCCGAGAATAACCAGACTATTCAACTTAGTCCCCTAGAAGTAGGTAATCCCGAAGCTTCCCTAGCACAACAGGTAAATTTGCGGGCAAAAATTGAAGAAATAATCCAGCAATTAGCACAGGAAAGAGGGGTAGTCGGGATACCTTCCGAACTAGATTTTCGCGGCCGTTATCAAGCAAATATAGCCTTAACTGGGACTTTAAAAAATCCCGATCTTAGCGTACAATTTCAGGGCAATCGATGGGAATGGCGACCCCAAAGACCGACAGTAAATATTGTTAACCCTCTGGGAATTGTCACCACCGATACCCAGTTAATTCCGATTGATGAAGTAACAATTAATCTTACCTTAAATCGTCAGTTGCTCAGGATAGAACCGATTAGATTAAAGTCACGAGATTCTTCCGTATTCTTAGCGGGTGATTTTTCCCTAAACAAAGTAGAGGGAACTTTTGCCGTGGAAAATCTTTCTCTCGATCTCTTGAGAAATTTTGTGCAGTTTCCCTTGGATGTATCCGGTAGTCTAAAAACTCAAGGACAAATTACAGGAACTTTATTAAATCCTCGTCTTCAGGGTAACTTTGCCTTTATTGATGGTGCAATTAATGCCCAAAATATTAATCAAGATATAATTGGTTTATTTACCTATAATCAGTATCGTTTTGATTTGCGGACAACCTCCTCCGAATCAATCCAACTCTATGCCAGCATTCCCTATCCTCCCTTACCCGGTGATGATCAATTAAAAATCCAAGCAAAATTGGGAACCGATGCACTCAAATTAATTGAAGCTATCAGTCAAAACACCATCGAATGGGTTAACGGTGAGGGAGAGGTAGTTCTTTCAGCGACGGGAAGATTAGATATAAAAGAGGGTTTAAAAATCAAAGATTTAGAAGCAAATGGTATAGTTACTCTCGATAATGCCGCTATCCGTAGTGTTACTTTTCCAGAGATTTTAACCGTAAATGGCCGCATTGGGTTAACCCCTGAAAGCTTAACAGTACAGGAATTAGAAGGCTCGATCGCTGACAGACAAATTTCTGTAGTGGGAGTTTTACCTTTCTTTCAAGCCATCAAAAATAATCCTCATCCCTTAACAGTTAATATTCAAGAGGGAGATATAGCAATTAATGGTCTTTATCGGGGATTAATTGCTGGGAATGCCATGGTAACGGGAACAATTCAGCAACCAATTATCGGGGGAAATTTGCGTCTTTCTCGCGGTAAAGTTTTTCTTCCTCGCACAGCAGAAGTTAATCAAGAAACGGATAAACCAGTGAGTCGCTGGCTGCAGCCTCTCAACATTCCTCAGACGACTAATATTACTCCGGTTTTAAATAATTTTCAAGTGTCTTTAGCGGGATTATCAATCGAACAAGAACCTTTGTATCAATTTGATTTTAGTGGTGCTTTAACCTTGAACGGTTCCCTCACACCACTGGAGAAATTACAAACTAATGGAGTAATTAATCTCGATCGAGGACGGGTTAGTTACATCGATACTCGTTTTCTTCTTAACCGACGTAATCAAAATGTTATTGTTTTCGATTCTAGTCGTGGGTTGGGACTTTTTAATCCCTTTGTTGATATTCAACTGCGAACAATTCTCAGCGAATTTTCTCAATCTCGTGATTTTGCAATCTCCCGTCCGGGGGGGGATTTTCCTAGTAATGAAATTCCCGATGATAGCCTCAATCGCATTCAAAGGATCGATGTCACTCTCAGCGTTGAAGGGGAATTAAACCGCTTGCTACCAAATTTAGGTCGTAATATCAATGAAGTGTGCCAAATTCGTCCCGATAGTCCACCTTTTCCCCTAGAGGAAAACTATACAGATGCAGAATTACAAAAAGCCGCTAATTGTCTACAAGCATTGGCTTTTGCTGGGGGTAAAGATGAGGGATTGCTTAATACTCCCCTAGTTAAATTAACCAGCACTCCCCCCCGCAGCCAAGGAGAAATTGTTCGACTTTTGGGGGAACAATTGCTGTCGGTTTTTAATGGTTTACAGGGGAAAAATACGGAACAATTAATTCAGTTTGGAGTGGTTCAGTTGGCGATTCCCCTCTTAGCCCAAGGATTCGTGTATGATGTGGAGAATGCGGTTAGTAATGCGATCGGGGCAACGGATTTTAATATTCTTCCCAATTTGGAAACCGTCTATCGAGTTAATTCCCAGTCTTTTATCCGCTTCTCCTACGATTATAATTTGAATGAGTTTACCGTCCGCTATCAAACTCAATTTTAAAGTCAGATGGCTGGATAAAGAGGTAAAATCGGGTTATACTTAATTACTAGGAGAAACCCTATAGCTAGATCTAGCAGTTATTTTAATGGTGAGGTATGAGATTTTCGGTTTGGGGAGATGGGAGACAGGAAACGATGCCCTATTAGGTTACACTTCATCTTGACCAGAAACGCTGTAGGAAATAAAAAATAGTCTTTTGTTACTTTTTACTTGATCTTCCATGATTATTCGCGAGGCTAAAGAGACAGATTTACCAACAATTATCGATATCTATAATGCTGCTGTTCCCACTCGCAAGGCAACCGCAGATTTAAAGCCTATTTCCCTCGAAAGTCGGCGAGAATGGTTTAAAAAGCACGATCCTGAACAGTATCCCATCTGGGTAATAGCACTCGAAGGTCGGGTGGTGGGTTGGCTGAGTTTACAGATGTTTTATGGTCGTGTCGCTTACCAAAAAACGGCAGAGGTTAGTTTATATATTGCCCCCGATTATCAAGGTCGTGGCATCGGTAAATTATTAGTAGAATATGCTCTGAATTGCTGTCCAAAATTGGGTATATCTAATCTTATCTGTATTATTTTTGCCCACAATCAAGCCAGTATTCGTCTCTTTGAAAAATTCGGCTTTCAACGATGGGGTTATTTACCTCAAATTGCCGAACTAGACGATTTTCTGGCTGATGTGGTCATTTTAGGGAAAAAAATCGCTTAAATAGGCAATTCTCCCCATAGCTAGACTAAATTCTAGACTTAATTGAATATCAATATTTTCCGGTTCCCCTAGAGATGATTTCTGGGTGAGAGAAAAGAGATAGTCTTTATGGATATTCCTTACTCTTTATGCTAAATTAACACACAAAATGCCAAGACAACATACTTCTAATACTAAATCTTGTTTAAAAGGTTTAGGGGAGTAGCGGAGCATCGAAGTAGATAAATCGATTAGGTTAAGCTTTGTATCGAGGGCATTCCAGATATACTATACTCATTTTACAGCGTTTCTCATCAAGATGAAGTGTAACCTAATTTGGTATCGACCACCGACTCCCTAAAACGACAACTTCCTACCTCATCATTAAGATAACTGCTATAACCATGAATAATTTTAAAATACTGCTCATCGGTTACGGTAATACTTTAAGAAATGATGACGGAGTGGGAGTGAGAATAGCCGAAATTATCGCCGAGGAGAATTTGCCTAATGTGCAAGTCATCGCTACCCATCAATTGACTCCTGAGTTAGCAGCCGATATAGCTGATGCTTCCCTAGTTATTTTTGTTGATGCAGTATTATCTAATCAAACCGATATCCAGATAGAAAATTTAGCGGCAGTTACGGAATGGAATAATTTAGGTCATTCAGAAAGTCCCGCTTCTTTATTAGCATTAACTCAAGCAATTTATCAACAAACTCCCAGCGCCTGGGGAATATTTATTCCTGCTATTAACTGTGAATTTGGTGAAGAATTATCAACAATAACTCAAAAGGGCTTGACAAATGCGATTAAAGCTATTAAGAAAATTATCACTTCTGAGGATTTGACTGAATACCAAAAGCAGGACTTTGATAATCTTCCGGCAGATAATTTTCAGGAATAGTGCTGTGATTGCCATCCCGGAGAGCCTTGTAGTGAGGAGACATAATTTCGATACCGACTTCGTTACATTTATCCTGAATATTTTGATGTAATTCAGAATAAATATACACCATTTTGCTAGGATGATCAGTGTAGGCATTTAGCTGATAGCTGACATAAAAATCATCGAGACTGGTTTGCAAGACAAAAGGAGCAGGTTCTGAGACAATAAATTTAGTTGCTAAGGCTGCTTCTTTCAGGGTTGCGTGAACCTTACGCCAAGGTAAATCATAACCGAGAGTGACTGTGGTTTGCAAAATTAAAGGCTGTTTGAATTCCCGTTGAGAGACGCTAAAGTTAATCACATTGGTGTTTAACAGCGATGAATTAGGAATCGTGATAATTTTATTAGCCGGTGTGCGAATACGGGTGACTAATAATCCTTTTTCAATCACATCTCCAATAACATCACCAATAGAAATTTTATCTCCTAGTTGAAAAGAGCGGGTATAGATGAGGATAATTCCTCCCACCACGTTAGCGATAGCAGAGGTGGAACCCAAGGAAAATAGTACCCCTAAAAATACCGACACCCCCTGAAAAGCAGGAGAATTAAATCCGGGTAGATAGGGAAAAGCTATGACTATAGCTAAGGCAATTATCAGCAGTGACAGTAAATTATAGGTTGGTTTTGCCCAATCGGGATAGAAACCATGTATTACTAAATTTTCTCTTTCCAATGCAGTGAAAAATGGTTTAATTGCTCTCAACAGATAGTGAGTTATAAAAACAATTATCAGTATAATAAAAATATTGGGTAAATATTTTGCTATCTCTTGGGAAATAACTTCCAAAGCACTAAAAAAGTATTGCAGAAAACCATCACCAAATTTTCTAGTCCAGGGAAAAAGACGAAGGACAAAAGTTAAATAAAAATAGAGAATAGTTAAAATAATCAGAGTGCGGATAAATTGCAAAACTCTTAGGGAAAAAATTCCTATTGTCTGGGAACTAATAATTTCAAAATTTTGGAATACGACCCCAGGAACTAGGGAGGTGATTAATCTCTGACTCTGGGGAAAAACCCGCGAAGATATAAAAATTATTACCCAGAAAATTAAGACCGTGGCTAAGGTAGCACTTACTGTCAAAACTGCATCTTTGAAGAGGTTATCTGGTTGACGTTCTTGACGATAACGGACAATGGCCGCTTTAATCTTTGCTAAGGCTCGTTCGGCCAATACTTCTTGACTTACCGCGTGTAATTTGGCATCTTTAGAAGTAATAGTAGCAATAACCGTATCTCCCAAAATAATCGAAGGGTTTTTGTCTTCAGGATCGATTTTTATAGTTAAATCTTCAGGAGAAAGAGCATCGTCATCGGCAATTTTTTCAATTCTGGCTGTAATCGATTTCGCTCTTTCTTGCGCTGAAAAAGAACCTATTCCCTGCCGAATAGTAAAAAGTTCTTGATTATCAAGCATGACGGGAAAAACTTCTCCCAAAGTTTCCAGGGGTGTTTCCTGTCCCTGTTTAGCAGGATTATTCTGGGCTGCTATTATGAAGATGGGGGATAAAGTCAGTAACAAAACTAAACAAAACAGCCCTAAGTAACGCCAGATTTTTTTCATCTTCTAAGCCACAATTGCACAGGAGCGATCGAGTTTAATACCTCTTTTTTTCATCGTAGCATGGAATAGTTCTGTGGATAACACCTGTTCCACGGGATAAATCCCGGCTTTTTCGAGTTTTGCCGCTAAGATTAATTCTGCCACGCTGCCAGTTCCCCAGCCAGCTGCTTGAGCAGTGTTTTCGTGGACCATAGTTGCTTGATAAACTGCTTTTTGCTGCCCTTGCCATCCGGTCACTTTTGCTAACATTGCTACCCCAATTCCCGAAAATTTATCGGTTACTTCTGTCATGCGATAACTAACTTGGGAAAAAAACTCGATTCCCCGAGAACTTTCTACCCAAGCATCGGGGAAAATATGGGCAGTAATCCAAGTTAAATGATTATAAAAATCGGGAATAGAACCAAATTTTGTGATCACATTTTGCACTTGAAAAGATTCAGCAAAAGTATAGGTTTCTGGCATATCAAACCAATAAACACCAGTTTTACCTAAAGGAGCGGGAAAGTCAATTACTTCTCTAGCAGTATAGGGTTTAATCTCTTGCCATTGTCCCTCAATCCAAGCTAAAAAAGGCTTTTTTAAGCCGAGAAAAGTAGTCCGCATTACGGTTAATCCCGCACCTCCTGAACCGGCTACGGCATAATTTAAACGGATCGTTTCTACCCTATCTAACTGTTCGACTCCCTCCCGCACTATACTATTAGAAATACCTGGAAAAATTCCCGTATTAACCACGGCAGTTATTCCCGCTTTTATCGCTAATTCTCGATAGGGGATTAACTTTTGATAAAAAGAACGATGATCACTAACATCAATATAATTGACTTTTTCTTCGATGCAAATTTTTACTACCCTGCCATCGCGATAGTGAAATGGACCGGCACAATGGATGACTAAATCACTATTTTTAATCGCCTGTCTAAGCTTGTCTATTTCTTCTAAATCTAAAGCCAAAAACTGCATTCTTGGCAGTAATTTAATGGCTTTTTCCTTGCGTCCGGTGATAATAATTTTAGCTGAAGTATGATTAATAATATCTAGGGCAACACTTTGACCAATGCGACCAGTGCCACCTAAAATTAAAACAGTTTTTTCCATGGCAACTATCAATAATATTTGCCCTACTATAGCATCTTCTTGGCAATTTTGGCTATTTTCCAAGATGAAAATTTTAGCATAATCCCAACTTATTTAATGCGTCCGAGGGGCAAGAAAATGGTTAAAATCTCACCTTCTTCGGGTTTTTCGCGCACAATAAATTTACCTCCCAAAGCTTGAAAAAGGTTTTTAGTTACCTTCATATTCAGACTTAAACTACCCGTTTCTGGTTGAAACATTAAGACTTTTCCCAAAGCTTTGAGAGTAAGATTAGGCGATCTTACCTGAGTTTGGAACTGCATTTTTAATTGATTTCCTGCCGTTGATATATGTACTTGTAACAGGCCACCACTAGCCATACTGCGAGTACATTTTTCCACGACTCCATTTAACATTTGATCCAATAAATTCGGGTCGCTAATTACCGAAGGCAATTTTTTGGGTACATTAACTTCTAAATTGACATTGCGCCGTTTAGCTTGTTTTTGCCACCGGGGAATACTATCTTGAAAGACTTTTTCTAGAGCAATTGGGATTAATTGAATCGGTTTATCTCCCAGAGGATTAATCCCCAATTCTGCCGCTCGGAAAATTAATTCCATGCGCTGAATTTGTTCACTACATTCTAAATCGATTGTTTCTAAATATTTTCCCACATCTTCCGTTACTTTTGCCCGTTTTAATAATAATCGGGTAATGGTGCGAATGGTGGTTAAAGGGGTGCGAATTTCGTGGGTTAAAGCTCGCAATAATTCCAAATCACAACCCGATTCTAAATTAGAATTATCTTCCTCTGGGGGAGTGATTTCGCTATTGATAGACGATTTCGTTTTTTTCGGGTCTAAATTAGACTGGTTGGGTAAATTTTGCAGTAATTGGCGGCTAAATTGGCTAACTAGACGGTAATCCGGCGAGGGACTGCCATTAGCCTCGATAATTGCCTCTAAAGTCTCGATTTGCGGATAACGCAGATTAACTAATCGTTGCCGCAACTGCTGCCAAGCTTGCTGAGTGAGGACGGGATCAAAGGAAAATTGAAAAGAGGACAAACCCCACTGATCCTCGCCTAAAACCAGCAAAAGAGCGAAACTTTTGCTAAAAACCAGACAAAATCTTTCATTAGCAATCGGATCCGTTGGCAAGACGGGCAATTCATGGATCTCTGTTGGGGAAACATCGGCGGCGGATTTTTCCTGAGAAGGCAGTTGCAAACCCAGCCATTGTAAATGTTTTAAAGCTTTAACGGTGAAAACACCAAATTCAAAACCCGTTAAAGCCTTGCTTTCTCTAACTAAAGCCGTCGGACCGGAGAGAATTAAACCCCGACCGGCGGCAGCATTATTTTGGTTTTGTAATAAGATATTTTCTAAAGCGGCGATCGCTGCGAACCACTCACTTTCCGCTTTCAGTTGCGAGCGCTTGAGCCATTCTGATAAATTAGGATAAAAAGCATTGGGGGTGAAAGTTTCCCGGTCCTGATGGTCAGTCGGCGGGAAAATATCGCTTAATTTCGGTAAAGACCCCTTTAACATCGTCTTCATCACTGACTAGATACAAATTCCTTACCTAGAATAGTACCCCTGTTAATGCTCATTCCATAACGGTAAAACCGAACTCTATTGGCAGTGATATCCGCGTTTTGATGGTAGTTATCTTAATGGTGAGGTACAAAGTTTTCGCTTTGGGGAGTCGGTCGTCGATACCAGGTTAGGTTATACTTCATCTTTAGTTGATCACCTATGCCGGTTGTGGGGTTCGTGTCTCAATTCAACCTCGATAAGTCTGATATTTAATTACACTTCCCCACCTATGTATTTTTTTGTTACATTTAAGTATTTTTTTTGCTTATCTATAGTTATCATTGAATAACTTAAAAGTGTTACCCAATTATTTCCCTAACTAACCAATCTTTGATCCCAAACCCTTTTGCCTTGACATTACGTCAATGGGAGGAACCATCGGCCCTTGGTTTGCCTATTTAAGTGCTGCTTTCAAGCTAGGTAAACAGTTGAGTGGCGGTAACTGTCGAGCAATAGTTGGGGTCGGTTATTGACTGTATTTTGCCGTGAGCAAATTCTGAGAATTAAGAGGTAAATTAAATATGGAAATTTCGCAAATCTGTCTTGACTTAATTAAAAAATGGGAAGGATTTCGTGCCAATGCTTACTTAGATCCAGTGGGAATACCTACTATTGGTTATGGAACGATTCGTTATCCCAATGGGCAACCTGTGGAGTTACGAGATATTGTCACCGAAGCAGAAGCGGAGGACTTATTAAAATTAGAAGCTGACGATTTTGCTGAGTTAGTTACCAAAAAAGTAACAGTAGGACTCAATCAGAATCAATTCGATGCTCTAGTTTCTTTTTGCTACAACGTCGGTGGTGGGGCGTTTCAAGGAAGTACCCTACTGAAAAAACTTAATAGTGGTGATTTTACTGGAGCGGCAGAACAATTTTTAGTTTGGAATAAAGCAACACAAAACGGAGTGAAAATTGTTTTAGAAGGTTTAACTAATCGTCGCCGTGAGGAAAAGGCTTTATTTGAAAAATCTGGAAGTGAAGGAAAACCTTTAGACAAGCCTGAACCCTCCTTACAAGCTCAAGTTGATTGGTTAGAGGGCTATCGAGACAGAAATAATGATGATACGATTATTGTGGCTCGAAAAGGCTCTGATGTTATAGAAATTTTGACTGTAGAAAGCCCAGATAAAGAGGACTTAATTACCGTCATACGTCAATATCCTAATGCTAAAAATTTCCTCATTGCCCCCCAGGAAAAACAAGTACCTGCGGGGGAAAGAATCTTAATTCAAAAAAGGGAATTGGCGACAATCACAAAAGTTGATGCCCCCCCCTCATTGGATAATCAACTTTTAATAATTGGAATGGGAGCAGACGAAGATACTCCCGCCAGTTTAAAGCAAGATATTGAGGAATTGCAGGTACGTTTGCGAGATTTGGGCTACTATCAAGGGGAAATTGACGGCAACTTTGGTTCAGGAACGGATCAAGCTGTTAAAGCTTTCCAAGCCAAATTTTTTGGAGCTAATGAAGCAGATGGCAAAGTCGGCCCCCTGACTTGGAAAAAACTGTGGGAAGGAAATCCAGTTCCTGTAACTCCTCCTGTCGGCGTATCCAGTCCGGGTAAAAATTATCTTAAATTAACCAAAACCAACAAAAAAGATGAATTTGGTTGTTTCGTTTTAAAAATGGAATACTTTAAAGATGGACAACTGAAAGACAGTCTTAATGTCTGTTCTGGTACGCCATCGAGACAGATTTTTAAGACGGCTACCGCTAGTGTACCTAAATCATTTGAGCCGCTACCAGAAGGGTTATGGCGAATTGAGAATATTAAATGGGCAGGGGGTCCTGCACACAAAGATGATTACTCTGGAAAATTTGTATTTCCTGATTCTGGAGTTGGTCCAGTGTCAACGCCTTTAACTTATCAAAAGCCCAATTCAACCCGTAGAAGTGCTATTGAAATTCACATCGACTGGAATCGCCGCAAGAAGTCTCCTGGTACCGCAGGATGTGTGGGAATTTATACGATTGGCGATTATCAACGTTTTGTTCGTTGGCTTCGGGAAACTGACCCACGAGACTTTTTTGTGGATTGGGGTTTAGGAACTTGTCCCCAACCCTAGCCTATCTTTAACAAGGGGCAATTGAATTGTTTAATGATGATTCAATTGTCTCTAGTAATTATTGGTACATTGAAAACTTTTCTAACCATAAATGTTAGGCACAATTACCATTTTTTTCTTATCTTTATTGCTAACAGGTAACTCAATTGTTAGCGCAGAATCTTGTCAAAAATTTTTTGTTACCGCCCGCGATGGTTATGTGAATATCCGTTCCTCTCCTCAAATACAAGGAAATAACGTTATTGCCACTTTACCTAGCGGCAGTTCTGTACAATTAAGTGAGCGTTATCAAAAATGGCTGAAAATTAAATTACCTCTTGCCGGTTGGTTAGCTGGTAGTCAAATTTCTCGAATTTCTTGTGATCAAGGTCGTGATTTACTTATAGAATTGGGACTGCCGACTATAATTAAACTTGGAAAAAAAGCAGCAATTGGTTATCAAAAAGATGCAGAAACTTTGGTTAAAATGTCTCCGTATATAGATGGAATAGTTGAAGAAAATTATGCTGGAGTTATTGTACAATGGGCTAATCAAAATCCGAAATTTTTAGTTGCCATTCTCGATCGTCAAAGTCCAACTATTCGCCGAGCAGTTTTATCTTCTCTCGATTTTGGATTAGGTACTAACACAAATGAGCGTCAAAACTTGGAAAAATTTATGCAAAATATTTCTCCCAAAAGTTCAACTTACGTTGATTGGTATAGGCGTAATCCTGTTTATCCTTAGTAGCAAATACAAGATCAATATTATTCTTTTAATTCATTAAGGAGGCTCTTACTTGAAAACTAAGTAGTCATCAGAATATCAATTATAACTGTCATAAAAACTATTTTAGTTGCCTGTGGAGCTTCCCTTGAAGTGAACAAGAAGATGGCAGTTATTCGGTTAAATATCGTTAGTATCGACAATAAAAAATGCGACATTAACTGTGGAATTAGATTATTAATATAGTTTAAAATTATCAAAAAATCTAACAAATTAGGAGAAGAAAAAGTTAAAAATATCGAAACCAAGAGTCAGGAACATCCGAGTTAAAAAAATTCAAGTTCAAGCGCTCGCCATTCCGATTAACCCGAAATCGGGTTAATCGGAGTTATCCTTTTTTTGTCAAACTAGAAGGCTCTCTTGGTCTTTTTTTATTTTTTTTAACTCAATTCAGTCTGCCGTGGGGACATCACACCCTGATCTCCTCAACATCGTTATCCCCTCAATGACCGCGGCCGCATCTTAGCACTCAAGCCCTAAGAGTGCTAAATTAACTAAAGGAGTCCTATCACAACAGCGATACCATGTCCAAAATCATTGCCTTTAAAGATGAATCCCGTCGCGCCCTAGAAAAAGGTGTCAACGCCTTGGCCGATGCGGTAAAAATCACCCTCGGTCCGAAAGGACGCAATGTCTTGTTAGAAAAGAAATACGGCGCCCCCCAGATCGTTAATGACGGCATCACCGTCGCCAAAGAAATCGAATTGTCCGATCCCCTCGAAAACACCGGGGCGAGATTAATTCAGGAAGTAGCGGCAAAAACCAAAGATTTAGCGGGAGATGGCACCACCACCGCCACCATCATCGCCCAAGCTTTAATTAAAGAAGGTCTGAAAAACGTTACCGCCGGGGCCAATCCCGTCGCTTTAAGACGCGGACTAGACAAAACCATCGCCTATCTGGTGGAAGAAATCGCCGCCGTCGCTAAACCGATCGCTGGAGATGCGATCGCTCAAGTGGCCACCGTTTCTTCCGGCAACGATGAAGAAGTGGGACAAATGATCGCCACCGCCATGGAAAAAGTCACCACCGATGGCGTAATCACCGTGGAAGAATCGAAATCCCTAACCACCGAATTAGAAGTAGTGGAAGGGATGCAGATTGATCGCGGTTATATCTCTCCCTATTTCATCACCGATCAAGAAAGACAGATCGTCGAGTACGACAACCCCCTGATCCTGATTACCGATAAAAAAATCAGTGCGATCGCAGAATTAGTCCCCGTCCTCGAAGCCGTTGCCCGTCAAGGTCGTCCCCTATTAATTATCGCCGAAGATGTGGACGGCGAAGCCTTAGCCACTCTAGTGGTCAACAAGGCCCGGGGTGTCTTAAATGTCGTCGCTATCAAAGCCCCCAGTTTTGGGGAACGTCGCAAGGCGGTTTTACAAGATATCGCCATCCTCACCGGCGGTCGTCTGATTTCCGAAGAAGTGGGCTTGAGTCTTGACACGGTTAGCCTCGATCTGCTAGGGCAAGCAGCAAAAATCACCCTAGAAAAAGACAATACAATTATTGTCGCCTCCGGGGACAGCCGCAATAAGGCCGATGTGCAGAAACGTCTCGCCCAACTGAAAAAACAGTTAGAAGAAACCGATTCCGAATTCGATAAGGAAAAATTACAGGAACGCATCGCTAAATTAGCCGGCGGTGTGGCCGTGATTAAAGTCGGGGCAGCCACAGAAACCGAACTCAAGGATCGCAAACTCCGCATCGAAGATGCCCTCAATGCCACCAAAGCCGCCGTGGAAGAAGGTATCGTCCCGGGCGGTGGTACAACCTTGATTCATCTGGCTTCTAAGGTGAAGGCTTTCAAAGCTTCTCTCACTAACGATGAGGAAAAAGTCGCCGCCGATATCGTCGCTAAAGCCCTAGAAGCCCCCCTGCGTCAGTTAGCCAATAACGCCGGCGTGGAAGGGGATGTGATCGTGGAAGGTGTGCGCGAGACCGCTTTTAGCGTCGGTTACAATGTCCTCACCGGCAAGTACGAAGACTTAATCGCCGCCGGAATTATCGATCCGGCTAAAGTGGTACGGTCAGCCGTTCAAAACGCCGCTTCTATCGCCGGCATGGTCCTAACTACCGAAGCCCTCGTGGTCGAAAAACCCGTTAAAGAAGCCGCAGCCCCCGATATGGGCGGCATGGGCGGCATGGGCGGCATGGGTGGCATGGGCGGCATGGGTGGCATGGGCGGCATGGGTATGATGTAATTCCTGATGCCGTCTGGCCCTTGAAAATAATCTCATGCAATTGAGCCAATCTGTCCCTTTTCTGGTTATCGTCGGCATTAGGGACAGGTTTTTTTTCCTCGGGAAAAACTTTTTCAGCAGAACCTGCTTAATCTATCCTTTGCATTAGTCCAGACACTACACTAGAAAAGAAGGATTATTCCCAGAAATCATGACACTGCTGACGGTTCGATCGCTCAAAAAAGACTTCGGTATCAAGGAAATTCTCAAAGATGCGAGTTTTAGTCTCGATGATCGCGATAAAGTCGGCCTGATCGGTACGAATGGATCGGGAAAATCGACCCTATTGAAAATGATCGCCGGTTTAGAATCGATCGATGGTGGCGAAATTCAAATCAATTCGGGGATGAAAATCGTCTATTTACCCCAGCAACCCGATCTAGACGACGATAAAACGGTTTTAGAGCAGGTTTTCGCCGATAGTGGCGAAAGCATGACTTTAATCAAGGAATACGAGGAATTGTCCGATCGCCTTGTCCATGAGCCAGAAAATCTGGATACTATTATGGAACGTTTGTCAAGGGTTTCGCAACAAATTGATAAACTTGCCGCCTGGGATTTAGAAACCAATGCTAAAGTTATTTTAAGTAAACTGGGTATCGATAATTTTAATGCTCGCGTGGGAGATTTATCGGGGGGATATCGCAAAAGAATCGCCATCGCTACCGCACTTTTAGCCGATCCTGACTGTTTATTGATGGATGAACCCACCAACCATTTAGACGCGCTTTCCGTGGAGTGGTTACAGAGTTATTTGTCCCGTTTTCGGGGAGGATTATTATTAATTACTCATGATCGCTATTTTCTCGATCGAGTGACTAATCGCATCATTGAAATCGATCGGGGAGACTTATCTACTTATTCCGGTAATTATGCCTATTATCTAGAAAAAAAAGCCTTAGCGGAAGAATCGATCGCCAGTAGTCAACGCAAACACGCGGGAGTTTTACGACGGGAATTAGAATGGTTATCCCGGGGACCAAAAGCGCGCAGTACCAAACAAAAAGCGCGGATCGATCGCATTCAAGCAATGGGTAATAAGGAATTTAAACAGGTGGAGGGAAAAGTCGATATTGCCACCGCAGGAAGACGCATCGGCAAAAAAGTTATTGAAGTAGAAAAAATCTCGAAAGCTTACGGAGATCGCACTTTAATTAAAGATTTTACCTATATTTTTACCCCCGAAGATCGCATCGGTATTATTGGCAGTAATGGGGTAGGAAAATCTACTCTCATGGATATTATTACCGGGAAAACTCTCCCCGATTCAGGCACAGTTGACATCGGTTCCACTATTCATATTGGTTACTTCGATCAACAATCCGATGATCTCAATATCAACGAAAATCAAAGAGTAATCGAATATCTGAAAAGTGTGGCCGAATTAGTCAAAACCCTAGACGGCATCGTCATCACCGCTTCCCAGATGTTAGAAAAATTTCTCTTTCCTCCCGATCAACAGTATGCACCAATTTATAAACTTTCTGGAGGGGAAAGAAGACGCTTATTTTTACTACGAGTTTTGATGAGTGCGCCTAATGTTTTAATCTTAGATGAACCCACCAATGATCTCGATGTGCAGACTTTAGCAATTTTAGAAGAATATTTAGAGGACTTTAACGGTTGTGTGATTGTTGTTTCCCATGATCGCTATTTTCTCGATCGAGTAGTTGATACTATTTTTTCCTTTGAAACTGGGGGTAATATCCGTCAATATCCGGGTAATTATTCCCTTTATCTCGATCAGAAAAAAGAGGAGGAGGAACCAAAAGAAAAAAAAGTCACCCCAAAAACTGTTAAAGCTTCTCCCTCACCCGTCAATAAAAAAATCTCTTTTAAAGAGAAAAAAGAATACGAAGACATCGAAAAACAAATACCAATTTTAGAAGCAAAAAAAGCTGAAATTGAACAGGTACTTTATGGAGAACCCCTAGAAGATTTTACCAAAATAACCGCGCTGACCGAAGAATTAGCTCAATTGAGTCAAAAAATTGATACTTTAACCGATCGCTGGTTAGAATTAGCGGAAAAATTAGGCTAGGATGATCCCTATTATCCCGATCGATTTAGTCAAAACTGAGTGATAATTTCTGGTGAATCATCCTCATCCATGATCAGATCTACCGACTCCACCCGCAAGAGTGCCAAATTATCGTTAACCACCCCTTGAAGATAGATTTCCCCCATCCCTTCACCCCCAAGATCGATCGAGCCAAAAACTTGACCGGTTTTTGTATTAAAATTAAACTGAAAATAATTAGCTGAGGAAATTCCCTCGCTGACATTATCGTATTTAGCGATCTCTTGACCACTGTTATCATAAAAAGATACCTGAAAATCTTCTAAAACTTGCATTTTTCCCGAACCTTTTTCTGAAAAGATAGTCGGGGCCGTTTTTTCATCATAACTAAAAGAACCTTTAGCTGTATAACCCTGATTTCCCAACCATTGAAAATCGATCGTCACTGCTAAAACCCCTTGGCTATTCATGTTAGCAACTAAAAGCAAAGCTAATAGTAAAGTCAATATCCTCTTTTTCATGGTCAATCCGAATATCATTAGTCGGTTATTTCAGTTATCAGTGATCAATCACTACAACTGGTCTTCGGGGGAGAGTCAAGAGGGACTCTTTCTACCCCTATAAACCTTAAGAAAACTTCAATTACATGGGTACAAGAAAAGGAAACCCGAATGATCTTTTGTCGGGGGGGTAACTTCCGTTTGCTGATATTACCCGATTTTAAGACAAAAATCGTCAAAAACCGCCATAACGTTCCTCTAACCAGGGATCACCTCGTCGATGGTAGCCATTAAGTTCCCAGAAACCCAATTGCTCTCGATCGAGAAATTCTAAGCCATTAATCCATTTAGAACTTTTCCAAGCGTAGAGATGGGGAACAACTAAGCGCAGCGGACCACCGTGGTCGGGGGTTAAAGGTTGACCAAACAGTTGAAAAGCGAAAAAATTATCTTCGTGCAGGAATTCCTCTAGGGTGAGGTTAGTGGTATAACCCCCATAACAGTGTTGCATGACGTGGGTAGCTTCCGGCAACAGGTCAATTAAGGCCATAAAATCCGATACCTTAATTCCCGTCCAAGTCACATCTAATTTTGACCAACGGGTGACACAGTGAAAATCCTTAGTAAATTCCGACTGCGGTAGGGCCATAAAATCCGACCAGTTAAAAATTTTAGTCGTGGCCACCTTTCCCCAAACCTTGAATAACCATTCCTCGGTCTTGATTTGGGGAGTATCTCCGTAGGTAAGCACAGGAAAACCACTAGCGAGATATTGGCCCGGAGGAACTCGGTCTTGATCGGGAGATTCTGGTTTTTTAAAGAATTTGCCTAACATTAGTTGAGACTCACAACGAAAACCCTAAACAAATCTTAAAATATTAGGGAGCGAAAAGGTTTTCTATACCTCACTCCCCACCATCAAGTCATTAAACCGTCCTAATTTTTCGGGTAACTGAAGACCGATAGGAATATTATTCCTCGTCTCCCCCTTCTTCTTCCTCTTTAGTGGGATAGACAAAGCTGTTAGAACGACCAGAAAGAACAGATTTACCCAAAGATAAGGCTTTTTGCGCTTCCCGAGCCGCTTGCTTTCTCCAGTGCGCTCTCCGTTGGTCGCGCTTGGCATTTGAGGTTTTCTTCTTGGGACAAGCCATAGTATTTTAACGATAGTTATAGACTCACAACCTTTCTATTCTACTCCCTATTTCCCTAATCGGCTCGCCAACTTGTCTTTATCCCCTACTCACTACTGCCCAAAATATTGATAAAACTTAATAATTATCATTGGCTTACCTATTTATGTTTAAAATCTTATATAGCTATGTAGTCAAGTAATTTCCATCATGGTCACTACCGTCGAACCTCCCTCCCAGAAAAAAGCTGTTCTGCGCGAAACTATCCTCACCCCTCGTTTTTATACCACCGATTTTGAGGCTGCCGCTAATTTTGACCTTTCTTTGCAAGAAACCGAAATCAAAGCGATGTTAGAGGAGATGCGAACCGATTATAACCGGCATCACTTTGAACGTCAGCAAGAATTTGAGAACTATCAAGATAATCTCGATGAAAAAACGAGAAATGCTTTTATAGATTACCTAGAACGCTCCTGTATCTCCGAATTTTCCGGCTTTTTGTTATTTAAGGAACTGTCACGACAACTAAAAAGCCGTAATCCCTTGTTAGGGGAGATATTTCATCTTATGGCTAGAGACGAGGCGCGTCATGCAGGATTTCTCAATAAAGCCATGGCTGACTTTAATATTTCCCTCGATCTAGCCAAAATTACCAAAACCCGTACCTACACCTTTTTCCCCCTTGAATGGGTTTTATATACGGTCTATCTCTCCGAAAAAATCGGTTATTGGCGTTATATCCTCATTTATCGTCATTTACAAGAACATCCCCAGTATAAATTTAATCCTCTCTTTAATTACTTCGAGAGTTGGTGTCAGGACGAAAATCGCCACGGAGATATCTTTAAAACCTTACTGCGAGCTAAACCACAATTGTGGAATAATTGGCGATCGAGATTATGGAGTCGTTTTTTTCTGCTTTCCGTCTTTGCTACCCATAGTTTAACTGTACGCGAACGCTCAGACTTTTATGATGCTTTGGGAATGGATGCGATCGCTTTTGATCAAGAGGTAATTCGCCAGACTAATAATACCTCCGCTCGCGCTTTTCCCACCATTTTAAATGTGGACCATCCCCAATTTTTCCCCCGTTTAAACCGTTGTGCCGAACGTAATTTACAATTAAAAGCGATCGATGAAAGTAGCGCTCCTCAATGGCTAAAAACAGTCCGTAAGTTACCCTTACAGCTAGGTATCGTCGGGGATCTATTGCGATTGTATCTAATTAAACCCATAGATGCAGAAGCCACCAGAGAAATGGTACTTTAATCAGTTATCAGTTATCAGTTATCAGTTATCAGTTATCAGTTCACAGCAAAAAACTCCCCAATTTCCAATTCATAATTCATAATTCCCACACCCCACACCCCACACCCCACACCCTACACCCCACACCCCACACCCCACACCCTACACCCCACACCCTACACCCTACACCCTACACCCTACACCCTACCCCAACGAAAAACTTTTTCAGCAGACCCTAAGTAGTCGTGCCAAATTAATTTCCTCAACCTTGACGAGAAATTCTGTAAACTTTGCTCAAAAGCTGCGTAAATTCTGTATTTTCTCTGGAAGTCTTAGATATAGCCTTTAGAATCGTGATCATAGCACTAGGCTAATTCAGATCAATTAAACTTCTTCCTCACTCCCGACTTTGTTAGTATCATGAAACCTAACTCTGGCCGTAAACGTTTATTATCCCTGATATCTGCTGTTTCTTGTAGTTCCCTGTTGATTTTATCCCCTCTAGCCCAGAGAGCGCAAGCAGACGATATTACGGATGCCTTAGAAGCGGTAATTGAATATACGGCTCAATTACACCAGATCAATTTTAAGTATTTGTTAAGCAATGGCCCGATAACCACTCCCTGCGGCGTAATTTCCCTAGCGGCTTTCTGCACTGTAGATAATACAGTCTATGTCAATCTCAAGCAAGTTACTCGCATTAGTGATAATCCCCTATTTCCCCTTTACGCCGTCGCTCACGAGGCTGCTCACGCTGTTCAGTGGAATCGGGGTATCGGTGGCATCGATGAAGGTGGAATGAGCATCGGCATTGAATTACAGGCCGATTGTCTAGCAGGAGATACCCTTTCCTGGTTATTTACCGAAGCGAGAGGTTTATCCAAACAGGATTATATAATAGCGGGAAAACTTCTAGCGGAAGCGGCCTCGGAAGTGGGCGATTTTGAGGCCCCCAATCGCTCCCACGGGACACCACAACAGCGAGGTGATTCGGTCTTACAAGGATTCTACGGGGAAAATCATGAAACTTGTATGCGTTAGCTAACAATCAAGGCTGTATTTCCCCTAGAATGCCTAAAAAAGCCTAAAAAACTACTGTAACCCTAACCAAGATAACAGACCTTGGCCAGTGAGATACTCGATCAACAGGGTGATCACAAAACCAATCATAGCAGCCCTACCGTTGAGGCGCTCGGCATAGTCATTAAAGCCAAATTTGGGGTCTTCTAATTTGGGGGTTTGAGTCGGTTGTGGTTCAGTCATGATCTTTACAGGCCGTTTACATTTCTTTACTATTCTAGCGGAGTTAGAAGTTAGGTTGTAACTAATTTCTAACTCCTCCCTATTTGCCCTAATCCCGACCGTTAAGAGCGATTAAAAGGCGCAGAATAAAGATAAATAGGTTGATATAGGTCAAATACATCGATAAAGCAGCACTGAGATACTGTTCATCTCTGTAGGTACGGGGCAAGATGTAAAAGTCCACCACTGCGGAGCCTGCAAACAAGAAAACCCCGATGCCAGAAATAGCGATTTCTAACCAGGTGGGAGTACCGCCACCAAAGATAGAGAAAATTAGCTGACCAATGAGAACAATAAAAAGAGCGAGAATACCGATGCTCACGGTTTGAGTCAGGGCTAAACCATCTTTTTCCGACAGATTCGAGCCGATATTCCGTCCCAACACAAAAGCGAGGCCGCAACCGAGGGCAGCAATTGCTACACCTCGCAAACCGACACCGGAAGTACCTAGGGCCACATAGACGATTCCACTGAGAGTATAGCCAGAAAGAAGGCTATAGAGAGTCAGCAGGGGCAGAGCAGTGCCTGTATTGCCGCTTTCCGCACTATTACGCGCGACAAAAAATAAAATAATCTCGGCAACTATGGCGACAAAGAAAGTCGGGAAGAAAATCTGGGGATAGGATTGGATCACACCTAAACCGCCATAGGTTCCCACCGCAGTCAAAATTAGACCGCCACCGAGATAGGGCAAGGCCTTGGGGATAACATTAGGGCCGATAAGTGCTTGGCTTTTAGCCTCGCGTAAAGCTTGACGAAAATTACTGGTATTACTCATGGTGACTAGGTTCGAGATACTTGTCTCAATCAATCTTGTTAAACAGAAACTATTCTTGATTAGTTCGTCAAGAATGCTGAATCGCAGGGAAGAAAAAAAAGTAATCTTCTCCCCCGCATCGATTCCCTCTTGATTGTAACGAAAAGACTAGGGATCGAGCTAGAAGCCACTGTTTTCTCCCCTCTTGACTGATCAAGTTACCTTAAACCGAAGACCGATTCAAGGCGATCCTCGCCCGTCAACTGGATATTTCCTGTTTTTATTAATTACAATCTTCTAGAGTATCCCCTGACCTAAAGCCAAACCTGTCACCAACATTCCTAACACTAGAAAAGGCTGGGCGCTGGCTTGATATTTGACATCATTTTTGAGCGGATCCCGCAGAAAATACATATCTTGGAAAGTGATCTGAGGGATAATTAATAACAGTAAAATAGCGGCATAAAGATTCTGATGAATACTAATCAGATAACCCGCAATTCCTGCTTGAAAAACATCGATCATAATCACACAAATCCAAGCAGCGGTCGTAATTCCAAACATGACTGGCAAGGATTTTAAGCCTAATTTTTCGTCACCTTCCACACTTTTAAAGTCGTTAACTACAGCAATGCCTAACCCCGCTAGACTATAGATGAGGGTTAGGATCATAATTGTCCCATTTAACTGACCAAAAAGGGCGTGACCTGCCCACCAAGGTAATGCTATATAACTAGCACCGAGGGCATAATTACCCAGCCAACCATTTTGTTTTAATTTTAAAGGTGGCGCTGAATAAATATAGGCAATAAAAGAACCAAATAGGGTTAAACAGAGCATGATCGGGAAATCATGACCGGCCCAGCGATCGAGAAGATAAGATATTCCTAACCCAGCCGCTAATAAAACCAAAATCTGGCCGACTACTTGCCGAATAGAAATCACCCCCGAAGGAATCGGACGATAGGGTTCATTAATTGCATCGATTTCTCGATCGTAAAAATCATTTAAAGTTTGGGTATAACCGGTCATCAACGGACCGGAAAGTAACATACAGGTGGCTGCTTTTAAGACATCTTCTAAAGACCAAGTATAATTACCCGATGAAGCAGCCCCACAGACAACCCCCCAAATCAGGGGAATCCAAGTGATCGGCTTCATCAATTGTAAGCGGATTTTCCAGAGGGAGGTTTCTGCCGATGAGGCCCCTTTCATGCCCAATAATTGGCGAGTTTTGGCCCCTCGCTCGTCCTTGTTTTCTATCTCTGTGTTCGACATAATCCCTTAAAAAGAAATAATTAAGTAACCGTCTTGGAATTTGGCCCCTTTTACCCCTCGTCCGGTTAGAGGCGGTGGTACATCAATATTACGCCGTTGATCCCCGGCTTCGATGGTTAATTCTGGACCGGATTGCGTCAGTTTTACCTGTTTTTTCTCGAATCCGGGTAAATAAACCTTGACCTGAGCGGCTGCCGTATCGATTATTAACGGTTTGGGCGGCTGCACCGTGAGAAAGTTGGGTAAATCGGCGATTAACTCCTGCCAATCTTCTCCTTGACGGTCCGGTAAAATCGCCGCCGGCAGCGGGGCAAAATCCTCCGTAGCACTCTGACAGCGATTAAAAATCACTCCCCCCACATTTAAACCGATTTGCTGGGCCGCACCCCAAAGATATTTGGCCTCTGCGATCGCAATTGGATCATCATTGGTGACTAGATAGGCTAAAACTCGCCGAGGATCGGCTAAAGCGGAGCGCCCCTCGTCTAAAATGTTATTATCGCCCTTCTGACCTAAACCGTCGGGATTAAAGGAGAAATTCAGCACGGCAGCGGCAATCGGTTGGAAAAAGGGGGAAAGGGTGCGACCGATCTCGGAATCGCTGAAAACCTGCCGAAAACGCCGTGAATACCAGCTACCCACCTCGGGAATCCCCAACATTCGCAGACTGTTGATATCTCCGCTGCCGTCGTAGATGATGACATCGTAATTTCCGCTTTTATGCTGTTCCCGCAGGAAATTTAAAGCTAGAGCTTGATCCATTCCGGGTAAAATGCCCAACTCTTGACCATAAACATTTTTCAAGGTGGGAGAACGCAAATACTGCTTTTCCAATTCCTTGACTTCTTCCCAACTTTTTTCTAGTAACTGTGTACTACTAAGCTGCACAACCGAGAGATTAGGGGCAATTTCCGTAATGGAGGAGCTAGGGGAGGCCTTGAGGAGTAATCCCCAAGCAGGGCCGGAATCTTGACCGATCAAGAGAACTTTTGACCCCAGACCAGCCATTTTCTTTGCCGAAGCGATCGCTATTGTACTGCGACCGCTGCCCCCCTTGCCCAAAAAGGTCAAAATTAAGGACATAATTAATTCCTAAGCGTTGTATTTAGATGAGTTTGAGTTCATCCTCAAAAAACCAAGTAGCGGTCTTATCATCGAACTGGACAACAGCACCAACACCGCTGCCATCGGTCATCTTAAAATTTTTGATGACACCCACTTTACCCAATTTACCCGCTACATCCGAGTTAACGCGGTCTCTTAAGCGACAGACCTTGACTTTTTGCCCGATTTCCATTACTTCCACAGTTTTAATAAGACGATAATTCAATAAACCAATCCTAAGTTTAATATAAATTCGTGTCAGATAAACCCCCCAATGCTCTTCAGTTATCGGTCTTTCTCAGATCATCTGCACTTAGCGATCATATATACTAGCAAAAAGGTTTTATTTGGTTTCTGGGGCAGCATTTTGCCGATTTTCCAGTTGTTCCCTTTGCTTGCGTTTAAACTCCTCGGCCGCTTCGTTGATATTATTGAGGCTGTCTTCCTGAAATTCCGATCCGTCCCGGCTACGGCGAAAATTACTATTATGAATCAAGTCTAGAGGATTAAAACCACCGAGATCATCCCTGCCATCGGAACTACGTTCATTTTTTTGATAGTCCGGTTGACTGGGGTTCAAGCTTTGAGCTAACACTTGCGGACTAAAATCAGCCCCGACTAATAAAATAGTAGCTAGGAATAAAGACGATTTGAGCAACATTTTTTGAGTATTCATAATCTAACTCCTCAGAAAATTAAGTGGGTAGGTGTTAAAAGTTGTCAGGCACCCCCCTTATTAAGGGGGGACTAAGGGGGGATCGGCACCCCCCTTATTAAGGGGGGACTAAGGGGGGATCAGAGGCAAAATCTATCTTCAATTTAATTATAACTACTTACTTGTCTAGTTTTTGGTGGTGAGAAAGTTACAAGCTTTTCAGTGAACAGTAAACTGATAACTTATAACTGATAACTGATTTAAGCAAAACGACGACGAAGCAAGGGCTGAATTGCTAAAAGGATTAGCAGATCAAAAGCTAAGAGCAGGGCTAAAACTGTCAAGAAATTGAGGTCAAGCCAAGGGGTTTGTAAGACTATGCTATCAAAAGACCAGTGCTGATTGAAATAAATATAACGGATTGGTTCGATCGCATAGGTAAGAGGGTTGAGACTAGCGATTACTTGTAACCAATCTGCCATAAAGTTTAAGGGAGCGAGGGCGGTACTGGCAAATAAAAGCGGTAAATTGGTGACGAAAATGACGGCGATTAATTCGATATGTCCGGGCAGAGCAAAGGTTAAACTGAGACTTAAGGCAGTCATCCCCAAAACGATTAGGAAAACAATCAAAGCGATCGCACCTAATCCGGCTAAACTAGGCAATCCTGCCCCTAAAAAGGCACTAGCGGCCACGATCGAGGCGGTTTGGATGAAACTGAGGGCGATAATATAGATGGTAGAAGCGGCCACGATCGAGTAACGAGTGGTTAAAGGTGCTACCAACAGACGGTTAAGGAAGCCAAATTCTCGATCGAACATTACCGGCAAACCAGCATTTAAGGCCCCGGAAAAAGCGGTAAAGACAATCACCCCGGGGGCGAGAAATTTAGCATAACTGAGATCGTTGCCGAATAGACCCTGGGGAGCATTATAAAACAATGCCCCGAATAAAATCAGCCACATAAAGGGCTGAATTACCCCCGCGATTAGGGTTGAAGGACGACGTTGTAATTGGATGAACAGACGTTTAGTCATGGCCAGAGTTTCTTGCAGAAATTCCCCTAGCACATTTCCCCCATCGTCCACTGTTGCTGCTCTAGTGGGATTGGGGGCTAAACTAGCTTTTAAGGAAGAAGGTGTGATGGTTTGGCTCATGAAATATTTACCTCTAATGCAGTCTTAACGAGTAATTTGGATAGTCAACAGTTTATAAGTGATCAGATGGCTCTCTTGAGGTTCTGGTGATCAGCAAATCCTCTCGAAGAAAAGGCCGACACCCTACCACTTCTCCAATATACAAGGGGCGTAAGCCCTAGGGGAAAGGAATGTAAATATTTATTAAATTGTAGCCTTTGATACAATGCGGAGGGGGTGAAGTGTGTATGCTCTGCTTGAGCATTTGCTGGTCATTGTTTTGGGTTGCCCGATCGCTTAACCCGAATCGAAATGTCACGCACTCAAACCATTTACCATTAACCCTTTTCTTTTGATGAAAATAAAACAACTCGGCATTGTCTCCGCCGGGGTTGCCCTGGCAACTCTGGGAACCAGTGCGGCACAAGCTGCTTTGGTGGTCGTCCCTCCCGACTTGGCCGTTGGCGATCAGTATCGTTTGGTGTTTGTCACTGAAGGCAAACGGGATGCAACAAGCACCGACATCGATGACTACAATAACTTTGTCACCAGTCAAGTGTTGCCAGCAGGGACGACTGATACGGCTCTCTATCAGGCTTTAAAGATAGCAGGAATTGACCCGAATACGATTACTTGGAAGGCGATCGGTTCTACTGCTTCAGTCGATGCCCGTGATAATACGGGTACTAATCCGACATTGAGTACGGGTGTTCCGATCTATCTCATAGATGGCAACCGGGTCGCCAACAATAATGCCGATCTCTGGGATGGCAGCATCCAAACCGCTATCAATCGCACTCCTGACGATTGGCAATTGAATGAGCCAGTCTGGACAGGGACCAATAACAATGGAACAGCGGAGAATGGAAGACTTGGTGGTGGCTCCCTGGGGCAAGTAAGATACGGGCGCGCCAGTTCGATTACAGCTGAGTGGATTACCATGGACGATTCCAACCGCTTTGGTATCAGCCGGTTATATGGCATCTCCTCCGTGCTGACAGTTCCGACTCCAGCAGTCACTGTCCCCGAACCCTCTAGCCTTCTTGGTTTTATCACACTGGGCGGTTTAATGTTAGGAGGTGCTGTCCGCAAAGCTAGAAAATAATGCCCCAAGGGAGAGGAGACGCGGGTTTCCTCTCTCTTTTTTTGGGGGTTATGAGTAGCATCTCAGTCACGAATTATGCTAGGATTCGCCCTAGAATGATAAAAAATCATGACTACACAAGCAACAGTAATCCAAGGCACGGCCAGGGAAATTAGAGAAGCACTGGCGCTTATACCAGATGATGAAATTGTCCGCCTTATGGTGGGTCGTCCCAGCTTATCTATTAGACCTCTCCAAAAATTTATAAGTCAGTCACAGCAAGGAAGAGAGGCAGATTAGACCAAGAGTCAAAATTAGCTCTCAAAACCGATTAATCAGGGTTTGAAGAGACAAAATCCAATTTTGACGGAAAACTATGGCTAATTATAACGTCAATTACTTCCCCTGATTGCTCCCCTTCTATTACTTCTAAAATTAGCGCACTAATTCTCAACCTTACTAAGCCACAAACGGTCAGTAAAACCGATTTATATCGACTTTTATTTAATCTAAATCTTTCTTGAACTACTTTAAATACTTTGACAACTCGAATTAAATGCTCAACAAAAATTCGCCGAGATGATAAAACTTTATTTTCTTTAATTTGATTCTCGGTTAATTCTCCATTCTTAGGTTTTTTATCAGGAGTTCTGATTTGATTTTCTCCTAGGTAAGCTTTATCTCCAATAAAAGTTTGTTGAGAATCGAATTTGCTTAAAGTTTGCCGACAGATTTTTATGTCGCTCGTCGGACCAGGTTGACCAATAACTACATCAACAATATCTTCAGCTTTTGGCAAGACAATAAATTGACTTTTTAAAGTATGTCTTTTTTGCTTTCCCGAATAATATATTTTTTGTTCTTGATAATCGGTCGGCCTCTCCACGGGCTGTTCTGCGCTATCGACAATCAACTCATAATCCCTTAATTGTTCAATTATTATTTCCTCTTCTTGGCACTTCTTTATTTGTTCTAACAAACTTGGCGGTAACTCTCCTTCAAAAAGTTTTTGCCAATAGGTAAAGATATTATGAGCCGTTGATTCACTCACTTGAAATATTAGTCCTAAGATTTGAAAGCTTAGATGATGTCTTAAATAAACCAACATTAGAACAATTTGTTCCTCTTCTGATAATTTAGGAGGTGTTCCGCTTCCTGGTTGATTAATCCTAATTTTGGTTTTTTCGATTTCTGATTGGTTTTTCCGATGTATAAGTTTTCCAAGTGCCATCAGTTGTTCTAGTTGTTGGTAGTCAATTCCTAATAGTCTTTTAGTTTGTTTCGGATATTTTTGAATGTATTCCCAAGTGTAGTTTTTCATGGCTTTTTTGAGTTACTATTTGTTTTATTATATCCTATATATTGTGATTTAATTAAATTATGGAGAGGTCTATTATTGCCAGAAAATTACAGCACGAGGCCGCAACTCTTGGCATAACAGCTGCGGAACACGACGCACTCATGGCATCGTTAAAAGATGATTTGTGATGCGGGTTGTTGTTGATACCAATATTCTTGTCAGTTTCGCCATCCGTCCGAACGAAAATTTTGAGCAAATGTTCAATTTTTTGGCGAGACAGGGCATTACCTTGATTTCCGATGATACAGTTTCCTCTCTCTTTTTTTGGGGTTTCATGGGAAGATCGGGAAAGCTTGCTAGGTGCAATCCCGATCATCATGAAACGAGACTCGATATTTTACCGGCTTTTTCAACAATCCCCCTCCCTTCTCTTCGATTTACTGGAAAACCCGCCAGATAATGCCACCGAATACCGCTTTGACTCCGTAGCCGTCAAAGAACCCAAATTTGAGATCGATGGCGTATTCCTGCCACCCGATAATGATAGTAGCGGGGTAATCTATTTTTGCGAAGTGCAATTTCAAAAAGACGAACGACTCTATGAAAGGGTATTTGGTGAATCATTTTTGTATTTTTATCGTCAGCGAGAACGATTTGCCGATTGGCAAATTGTTGTCATCTATCCCACCCGTAGCCTAGAACAAAGTAACACCCATCCCTACCGAGCGCTGCTCAATTGTCCTCAGGTGCATCGAATTTATCTGAACGAATTAGGGGAAATTCAGCAGTTACCCCTAGGGGTTGCCTTGATGGTACTCACTACTGTGGAAGAAACCCAAGCACCAGAAAAAGCCCGCTATTTACTGGCACGAACCCAAGAGCAAATTGCAGATACAGAAGCCAGTCGCGCCATAATAGAAATGATTGCCACAATTATGGTCTATAAATTTACTAACTTGAGTCGGCAGGAGGTGGAAGCGATGCTAGGACTACAATTGGCAGATACAAGGGTATATCGTGAAGCCAAGGAAGAAGGACGACTGGAAGGACAACTGGAAGGACGACTGGAAGGACGACTGGAAGGACGACTGGAAGGACGACTGGAAGGGGAATCTGCCCTGATTTTGCGTCTGTTGCAACGTCGCTTTGGTGCAGTGGATGAGGTGTTGGCTGCCCGAATTCAGGCTCTAGAAATCGAGCAATTAGAGTCCTTAGCTGAGGCTTTGTTGGATTTTACAACCTTAAACGACCTAGTGCTTTGGCTAAATCGCTACTCGCAACCGCTTAACTAAACTTAGTCAAACCTAAGCCACCTGAAAGGGTGAGTTAGGAAATTTTGATGGCCAAATATCCATCCCTGACGATGGGTGACAAGGGCAATTCTTGTCAGAGGGCAGATAAAAGTTTATGCGGATGGCGAGACTCGAACTCGCAAGGCGTAAGCCACACGCCCCTCAAACGTGCGTGTCTACCAGTTCCACCACATCCGCTTGATTTTAGCTTAACCATTATAGCACAGAAAAAAAATAATCTGCAAGCAAATTTTAAAAATTACTGCCGCACAAGCTTCGCGCCACCTGAGTTAGTACGGATAAACCTTTTAGGGAACCTTGAATCAAATGGAAGGCCGGGAGAGGACGGATTAACATTTGTCGAGCTAGGGGCAATGGTAGCAGCTGACCTTGATTATCAATTGCCGGGGCTAAATCGGGTAAGTCCTGTGTCACCTCGTCGCTAATCACGCGCACAATTGCCACTTTTTGCCCGCGTAAAGCCGCTAAAATCCTTGCTCCTTCCATATCTACCACTTCATAGCCACCCTGTCCTAAACGTCGTTTTTCCTCGGACTGGCTAATCAGGCGATCGCTGGTTAAACCTTTAACGAGACTATATCCGGTTAATTGGGCGATTTCTGCGGTTATTTCTGGTTCGCACTGCCAATAACTCCCCTTTTCTGCGCCACAACCTTGATAGATTACCCCATCTCCGACTCGATAGCGATCGCTGAGACTGCCCGCTAATCCCATCAGCACAATTTTTCCTGTAAACTTATTAAGAAATTCTAGAGATTGCCTAGAGACTGGGGAACTGTCGAGGAATTCTGGAGCGCCAAGGTTAATCGGGATAATTTGCGGGGCTAAATCGCCTATTTTCCTTAATCCTCGACGGATTGAGCTATGCTCGGCCCCCCGGGGAACGAGAATAATATCTTCAGGTGTGAGCATGAAATTTTTGAGAAAGTTTCCTAATTAGTCCATTGAGATGTTATAAACAATAATAGTGAACTAATTAGGAATAATTCTTAAGTAAATAGCCCTGCCACTGACTGGGCAATTGTCTTTCCCACCATGAAAAAGTCTGTAATTCTGCGTTTATCCGAGGTTAACAAGCGTTTTCCCGCTTCTCCTACTCTAGCTGTCGATAATATCAGTTTTAGTTTAACAGAGGGCGAAATTCTCGGATTATTGGGTCCGTCGGGCTGCGGTAAAACCACTCTACTGCGGATGATTGCGGGATTTGAAAAACCATCTCAAGGAGTGATTGAATTGGGAGGGCGAATAGTTGCCGACGAAAAAACCTTTATTCCTCCGGAAAAACGCAATACGGGCATGGTTTTTCAGGATTACGCTCTTTTTCCCCATTTAACCATCGCTGACAATATCGCCTTTGGGTTAAAAAATTCTGGGGAGAAATTATCGAGCAGAGCTATTAACGCGAGGGTGGCGGAAACTTTGGATTTAGTCGGACTGCAAGGACTAGAAAAACGTTATCCCCATCAGCTATCGGGAGGACAACAGCAAAGAGTCGCCCTCGCCCGCGCTTTAGCCCCAAAACCCTCTTTAATCCTCTTAGATGAACCTTTAAGTAATCTCGATGTGCAGGTACGGCAACGCTTACGGCACGAGATCCGTCATATCCTGAAAGCGACTGGTATCTCGGCCATTTTTGTCACCCACGACCGGGAGGAAGCAATGGTGATCAGTGACACAATTGCGGTCATTTGTCAAGGAAAATTAGAACAAATTAACAATCCCGAAGCAATTTATAGTCATCCGGCCTCGCGATTCGTGGCCGAGTTTGTCACCCAAGCTAACTTTCTCCCCGCTAGACGGAAGGGTGGACAATGGCAAACCGAGATAGGAGTCTGGGAAATTGCCGATGGTCAAGATTTGGACAAAGGGGAATTGATGTTGAGAGAGGAAGATGTCAAAATTAACCCGGATGAGACGGGAAATCTGGTTATTTGCGATCGCCAATTTTTGGGGCGGGAATACCGTTATTGTCTGCTAACGGCCACCGGCAGCCAAATCCACGCTAGAACAACGATTAACACCCAATTAGACATCGGTACAAAGGTAAAACTATCAATTATTCCCGATAGCGTCCGTGTATTTGCCGACTGATAACTGATACTAAATCCTGTTTAAGGGGTGTGGGGTGTGGGGAAGGAAACCTCTTTCATCTGTGGGGGTGAAAATTTTTTCATCGGGACTGACTCCTGAATTCCGATCGGTCTCTCCAGCTAATATTGATATCGATCGCGATTTAGGACTAGGGTGGCATTTTTAGCGACAAAATCAATAATTTTTTTGGCCACATCCACACCGGTGGCCGCTTCTATTCCTTCTAAACCGGGAGAGGAATTCACCTCGATAACCACAGGCCCGTGATTGGACCGTAATAAGTCCACACCGGCAACCCGTAAACCCATAGCTTTAGTGGCCCGTATGGCCGTACTGCGTTCCTCTGGGGTTAATTTTATCTTTTCTGCTTTGCCACCCCGGTGAAGATTAGAACGAAAATCCCCCTCGGCCCCCTGTCGTTTCATCGAGGCTACCACTTTTCCATCGATGACAAAACAGCGCAGATCCGCCCCACTGGCCTCTTTAATATACTCTTGTACTAGAATATTAGCCTCTAATTGCCGAAAAGCTTCAATAACTGACTTGGCTGCTTGGTCTGTTTCCGCTAAGACTACCCCAATACCTTGGGTTCCTTCTAATAATTTAATCACCAGAGGGGTGCCGCCGACGGTTTCGATTAAACCATCGATATCTTCAATTGCGTGAGCAATTCCCGTCACCGGTAAACCTATCCCTTCCCGAGCGAGGATTTGCAGACAACGCAATTTATCCCGCGACCGGGAAATTGCTTGCGAGTCGTTGGCAGTAAAAACATTCATCACCTCGAATTGTCGGACGACTGCGGTTCCATAGAAGGTTTTTGAGGCGCCAATGCGGGGAATAATTGCGTCGAAACTCTCCAAGGGTTGACCGTTATAGACCACCGTGGGTTTATGGGAGGTGATGTTCATGTAACAGCGCAAATAATTGATCACTCGTACCTCATGGCCTTGAGCTTCTCCCGCTTCTTTCAGTCGCTTGGTCGAATAAAGAGAAGCGTCTTGGGATAAAATAGCGATTTTCATAAATTTTCGCTTAAATATTGCTTTTAAAACTGAATAGCTCTCTATTCTCCCCTATTGGCTTGTTTGGCCGGTAACTCATAAAATTTCTGCTCTCGATCGAAGTCCATCGATTATTATGGCACTGACAGTTCCCCTTGAACAGTTAGGTTAGGTGAAAAGTAAAAAAGATCAAGCTTAAGACTAGATTTGTTTTTGTCGTCAGGCTAAGTTTAAGTAGCTGGTTATAATTAAATTAAAAATGGATTTTGCCTTTAATCCCCCCTTAATAAGGTAGGGTTGATTCATGAATCAACCTTACCCTTGATAACGGGGGTGTCTGATAATTTTTAACGCCTACCTACTTATGACTTTACTAGCGAAATCTTTAGAGGAACTGACCGACTGGGTAAAAGACCAGGGACAACCCGCTTATCGGGGGAAACAATTACACCAATGGCTATACGAAAAAGGGGTACATTCTTTGGCGGATATTTCCGTATTCCCCCAAGAATGGCGCAGCAAGCTGGCAGACTATCCTATTGGTCGTTCCCTTATACATTATCGCAGTGTAGCACCCGATCGCACTCGTAAATATCTGCTAAAACTGGCGGATGGTTTAATTATCGAAGCGGTGGGAATTCCTAGTGAAAAAAGATTGACGGTCTGTGTTTCTTCGCAAGTGGGTTGCCCGATGGCCTGTGATTTTTGTGCCACGGGAAAAGGGGGTTTTACTCGTAATTTAAAAGCTCATGAAATCGTTGACCAAGTGTTAACAGTACAGGAGGATTTTCAGCAGCGAGTTAGTCATGTGGTATTTATGGGGATGGGGGAACCTTTATTAAATATCCCCGAAGTAGTTACGGCGATTCATTCCCTTAATAAAGATGTGGGTATCGGTCAGCGTTGTTTAACGATTTCTACCGTGGGATTGCCCCATAAAATCAAGCAACTAGCGGAACATAATTTGCAAATAACTTTTGCTGTTAGTCTCCATGCTTCTAATCAACAAGTTCGAGCTAAATTAATCCCCAGTGCCGACCATTATCCCCTAAGTAATCTGATCCAAGACTGTCAGGAATACGTTCAAATCACGGGACGAAGGGTGACATTTGAATACATTCTTTTAGCGGGAGTGAATGATTTACCCGAACACGCAAGGGAATTAGTCAAACTGGTGAAAGGGTTTCAGTCTCACGTCAATTTAATCCCCTATAATCCCATTCAAGAGGTGGATTATCAACGGCCTGATGAAAAGAGAATTAAGGCTTTTAAAACTATTTTAGAACAGGAAAAAGTCGCCGTTACTGTCCGTTATTCGAGAGGTTTAGCGACCGATGCGGCCTGTGGACAATTGCGATCGAGCGTCATGGTACAATGAACGGCCGTAAATCGGCCATTAACTAGATTGCTAGTCTCCCCGCTAGGCTAAACTAGAGAACTATAACATCAATGTAGGAGCCATTTCGATGCAAAGTCTCTCTAGTGCCAAAGAAAATCGCCTTTTTGTCTATGAAGTCGTCGGTTTGAGTCAAAATGACAAGACTGATAACCTAGATTATTCTATCCGTAAGAGTGGCAGTGTCTTTTTAACTGTTCCCTATAGCCGCATGAATCAAGAAATGCGTCGGATTACCCGTTTAGGCGCTCGCATCGTCAGCATTAAACCCTTAAACGCAGCCGCGGCCGAGTAGTTGAAAAAATAATTATTGCTAATATCTGTCCCCCGCTCTTGTCCTGATCAGGCAAACTAGGGGGATTTTTAGCATAAATGGGAAAAAGTAGCAGAAATCTTAATAAAAAGTAAAATGCTGCAAATGTAACAGATTTTAACCAGAGACTTGACCTATCCTCAAGAAAAGGATAAAAGCGATGTCTGTGGTTTTTTTAAGATAACTCTCAATTAGGCCTAGGTGTAGTGTACCGATGGTAGGCTAAACTATGGAACGATTATCGTGACTTGAGTTGGGAGTTATATTTAATGTACAGTCCGAGTACACTAGCGGGAAACCGTTTATTTGTTTACGAAGTGGCGGGTCTCAATCAAAACGACAATACTGACAGCTTGGATTATTCAATCCGTCAGAGTGGAAGCGTGTTTTTCACGGTTCCCTACAGTCGCATGAATCAAGAAATGCGTCGGATTACCCGTTTAGGTGGTCGTATCGTCAGCATCAAACCCTTAAATGGGATTGCCCCCGTAGCAACTGTTTCTAGTGCCTCCGCACCACAGCCAATCGCTCAATCATCGCCCGTCCCCGAACAGACCAAGAAAAAGGCCATGACTCAAGCGAAAGAAAAAACAGATATCCCCGTCAACATCTACCGTCCGAATCAACCCTTTATCGGCAAATGTATCGAGAATTATGCTCTCGTTGATGAGGGAGGTATCGGCATCGTACAACACGTCACCTTTGACCTTTCTGGGAGCGATTTACGCTATTTAGAAGGACAAAGTATCGGTATTATCCCCCCGGGTACCGATGCTAATGGCAAACCTCATAAATTGAGACTCTATTCGATCGCCTCCACCCGTCATGGTGATAAATTAGACGATAAAACCGTATCCCTCTGCGTGCGTCAGTTAGAATACCAACACCCAGAAACCAAGGAAACCGTTTATGGGGTTTGTTCCACCCATCTCTGTAATATAGGGGTAGGGGACGATGTGGCTATTACTGGTCCAGTGGGCAAGGAAATGCTGCTACCCAGTGATGAAGATGCCACTATCATTATGATGGCCACCGGGACTGGTATCGCTCCCTTCCGGGCTTTCCTCTGGCGGATGTTCAAGGAACAACACGAAGATTATAAATTCAAAGGTCTAGCTTGGTTGATTTTCGGAGTTCCCAAAACGGCCAATATTCTCTACCAAGAAGAATTAGAGCAAATAGCGGCGGAATTTCCCGATAACTTCCGTCTCACCTATGCCATCAGCCGGGAACAGCAAAATCCCCAGGGCGGCAGAATGTATATTCAACACCGGGTAGCCGAACACGCTGACGAAATCTGGAATCTACTCCAAAGTCCCAAAACCCACGCTTATATGTGCGGACTGAAAGGGATGGAAGATGGTATCAACGATGCTATGAGTGGTGCCGCCAATAAAAATGGTGCTGATTGGTCTGTCTATCAGAAACAACTGAAAAAAGAACATCGCTGGCACGTAGAAACCTACTAAACCAAAAAGGTTCTCTGAAAATTTTTTCGGGTGGGCATTGCCCACCCTTTTTGTCTTGGTTTCGGTTAAGATCGGTTTTTTAAAAGACCTTTAAAAAGATGAAATTCTCTCGACGCTTTTTTACCGTTTTCCTTGCCCTCTGCCTACTGTTTATTTTGCTGCCCCGGGCCTGGAGTTTTACTAATAGCCAAAAAGCAATTCTTGCCGATCTAAAAACAGCCGAGATTATTTATCTGGGGGAAAGGCACGATAGCCAAGCCGACCATCAGGCCCAATTAGCTATTATCGAGTATTTACAGGCTAATAATCCCCAAATAGCGATCGCTTTTGAGATGTTTCAACGTCCTTACCAAATCTATTTGGATCAGTATTTAGCCGGCAAAATTAGCGAAAATCAGTTGAGAGAAAAAAGTGAATACGACCAACGTTGGGGATTTGATTGGGAATTTTACGCCCCGATCCTACGCTTGGCCAAGGCGAAAAAACTACCATTGATCGCCCTAAATACACCCACGGAAATCACTAGAAAAGTGGCACGAGAGGGATTAGAAAGCCTCTCCACCTCAGAAATGACCTACATTCCCCCTAAAAGCGAAATAAACCAGGATAACGAGGAGTACCGTCAACAGATCTTAGCCGTTTATCAGCAACACACGGGGGGCAAAAGTCAGGGATTCGAGCGCTTTTTTCTGGCACAGGTCCTCTGGGATGAGACCATGGCCGATGCGATCGCTAAATTCTGGCAAGCTTATCCCGAATATCAGATCATCGTCCTAGCAGGAAAAGGTCATATTGCCTACGGTTACGGCATTCCCAGTCGAGTCCAAAGAAGATTAGGCGATCGCGTCAGCCAGCGCTCGGTTTTCTTAGGAAACACTCCTCAATCATCACCGGAAGAAACCAAAAAACCCGCCGATTATTTTTGGCAAGGGCAAAATTAAGCCAGTCAGGAGCTAGGAAGCAAGGGATGATAAGCTAAGAAGCCAGTCTTTAAATTTAGTGGATAATAAGTCTGAAAAACTGAGGCTATTTTATGATTAATTTAACCTGTCAAGATACCGAAACACTCGATCGCATTTTAGCTGTGACTCGTGCCGTGGGTTGGGGTGGTGCTAAAATTCTCCAATCCTACCACCGGGGTGAACAGGATTTAGCCGTCAACGAGGAAAAAAAAGGCGGGCCGGTGACGGCGGCGGATTTAGCGGCAAATCACTATATTTTAGGGGAATTACAAGCAAATTTTTCTGATATCGACTTTGGTTATCTAAGCGAGGAAACCCATCAGGGTAATGAAGCTATCCCGAAAGATTGGGTATGGATTATCGATCCTTTGGACGGAACCCGCGATTTTATCGACAAAACGGGAGAATATGCCCTACATATCGCCTTATGTTATCAAGGAAGACCGATCATCGCCGTGGTTGCCCTACCGGATCAAGAAAAACTCTATTTTGCCCAAAAAGGAAAAGGTACTTTTCTAGAAACTAGCGACGGAAATATTACACAGGTAAAAGTTGCCAATAAAGATAAAATTACCGATCTCTATCTGGTAGTTAGTCGTACCCATCGTGACCAACGTTTTGATAATTTATTAAGTCAAATACCCTTCTTCGGTAAAAATTATGTGGGTAGTGTGGGCTGTAAAATTGCCACGATCCTCGAACAAAAATCCGATGTTTATATCTCCCTATCGGGAAAATCGGCGGCTAAAGACTGGGATTTTGCCGCTCCAGAGTTGATTTTAACGGAAGCAGGCGGCAAATTCTCCTATTTTGACGGTCAACCCGTGCGCTATAATCGCGGCGATGTGCGGCAATGGGGGGGGATCATGGCCAGTAATGGTCCTTGTCATCAACAACTTTGTCAGTTGTCCACGGCAATCCTCGCCCAAATTGATGCCACTGTCTAATTTCTGCTCTCTTATTCTTTGTGTGATCGGTTTAACTTATATAGGAGCGATCAATCTTTGTGTCCTTTGTGTCTTTGTGGTTCGTTCTAGTCCTTCGCCGGCGGTACTGTATCTTAGAATACATTTTACCCACCAAACCCAAGAGAGCTTAATTTCTGCCCCCCTAACCGAGAATCAGAGATCGGTAGAATGGAAAAAAACCAGATCGAGCAATGTTACGGTTAAAAACTTGGCAAGGGTTGATTTTAGCAGTTCCGATCGCCGCCGTGGTCATCTTTCTGATCGTGGCCGCCAGTGTCCAGATCAATCAATGGGGTTTGAATTGGATTTGGGCAGTTTTTACCCTGATTTTTGTGGCTTGGCGCTTCCTGTTGGTCAAATGGACGCGCCCAGCAGTCGGGGAAATTGAAGCCACCATTGGGGAAATTAAGGCAGAATTAACCCCTCCCGACGGTGATTCCGGGGGCAATGTCGAGGAAATTATCGAGAGGATTATCGTCGAGGCCCGCAATGATCGCCCGGTTTGGGAAGATTGGGCGACTTTTTGGCAACGCTGTCAGGATTTGGTCAGTGCCATCGCTCATATATATTACCCCGATGTCAAGTACCCCTTATTAAATATTTACATTCCCCAGGCCTACGGTTTAATTCGGGGAACTGTGGATGATAGCGATCGCTGGATGCAGAATCTTTCCCCGGCCCTGAATCAAATCACCATCGGGCAAGCCTATCAGGCCTACGAAGTTTATCAAAAATTGCAACCCTCGGCCCAGAAACTTTGGCAGGTCTGGAATTGGGCGCAATGGGTGATCAATCCCGCTGCGGCTGTGGCTAAAGTTGCTAGTCAAAAGTACAGCGATCGAGCGGATCAGCAATTATTAGTCAATTTAGGGCAAGTTTTGCGGGAAAATGCCCTAAGAAATCTCTCTCGCCAAGCGGTGTTACTCTACAGTGGCGGTAATCTCGCCCCAACTCTCCCCACCAAGACCAAAATCGCCACCACTACTCTCAAGGAAATTCTCGCCCAAGCTGAACCGATCACGGAAATCGATCGCCAACCGGTTAACATTCTGCTGGTTGGACGCACCGGGGCCGGCAAAAGCAGTTTAATCAATACTCTCTTTCGGGCAGATTTAGCCCAAGTGGATCTATTGCCCAGTACCGATGCCATCCAATCCTACCATTGGCAAACCCCAGAAGGGGACGAGTTAATCCTCTGGGATACTCCGGGCTATGAACAGGCAAATCGGGCTGATGATCGGCAAAAGGTTCTAAATTATGCCAAAAACGCCGATTTATTGATTCTTGTCACCCCCGCCCTCGATCCCGCCCTGGCCATGGATGAGGCTTTTCTTAAAGATTTGCAACAAACTATTGACAATTTACCAGTTATAGTCTGTGTTTCTCAAGTTGATCGCCTGCGTCCGGTGCGAGAGTGGCAACCTCCCTATAATTGGCTGACGGGAGAAAGTCCCAAAGAAGTCAATATCCGCGAATGCTTGCAGTATCGGGCGGAATTATTCGAGGATCTCTGCGATCGCATTTTGCCGATGGTCAGTCAACAGCCAGATAGAGAAGCTTGGGGGGATGAGGAGTTATCAATCGCTTTACTGGGGGCAATTTCACCCGCAAAACAGTTGCGTTTAGCCCGTTTTTTAGCGGATTTGGAAACTCGAACCCTGGCAGCGGCGAAAATAATCGATCGCTATACTTTACAGATGGCCACGGGACAAGGTTTAACGGCCCTATTAAAAAGTCCTATTCTAGGTTTTATCTCCACTTTAGCCACGGGAAGACCGACTTTAGCCTATCTTTTAGCTGAACAAATTCCTGTGGAACAATTACCAGTAGCGATCGGTAAATTACAGATGGCCTACGAGCTTTCTTCTCTCTTAAATACGGAGAATAAAAGTTTTGATTTATTGGCACTTTGGCCAATACTATTAGAAAATTCTAGCACTGCTGACAAGGAAGCTTGGGCCTGGGGTCATGCTCTGGTAGAATATTGGACAAAGAACCTATCGATCGAACAGTTCCGGTCAAGTTATCAGGGGTATTTAGAGACGATAAAAACAGGCCTGTAGCCAGATTAATTAAGCTAAAACTTTATTCCACTTCAAAAGTATAGGAAAGTGGGGAGGAGAGGTTTCTGGGTTTGAGATTTCTGGCCCTTGTACTAAAATTCCTCAGTGGGCAGTTTAAATGCAGTGCAGCTTAGATAGGTACGGGAATAAAATAATTACTCAAATCTTTGTTTTTAGGTGTGTTATCGCAGAATAATATACCTTGTTTGATCAATATTTTTTTGGGTTTCTATGTCGCTATAACAATGCTAGATATCATCTAAAAGATGGTTCAATTGACCTCTCAACAAATCTAGTTTCTGATTAGCCTTTTCAAGTTGAAGACTCAGTTTTTTTATTTCCGACTCTTGAAGCCTTATCTTTTCAGAAAGATCGTCTATCTCTTGTTTGCAAGAGTCTAGATATCCACTTTTTATGATCTCAATGACATCAAAGTAAGAAATTTTTTGATCATTCATAAAGCAATATATTTGACATATTTGCTCTAAATTCGATAGTAGAAAATCCTTTTTAAATATATCTGAAAATGACATTATACTGGACACGTCAAAACTTTTGTGTCTCAGGGAAAGGATAAGTTTTTCGATATTTTGATGATTATTGGAAAAAGTGTCACTTGAAAATATTTCTATAAATTTACTGATTTCTATTTTCTTGCTTTCTAAGAACAATAACAATTTTAGAGTTTTTCTCTTTATTCGTATTTTTAGATATTCTGCAATCTCAAGGTTATATTTTTGTTCAAAAACAAATTCCAATAGATCTTTAAATGTAACTATTTTTTTAGATCCTTCATAGTATGGAATTTCTATGTCAAATTCCTGCTCTATTTGCATCAAGAGTTCTAATGAAGATAATTCAGAACGATAATTGTTGACAAAGACAAAATCTAAAACTGGCTGAGGTATTTCAGAAACTTCAAATACTTCTATCACAATATTATAAATTCTTGAATAAATATCTTCATAAGTTTTATTGTTCATATCCATAATTATAACTATTTTGCTTGTGTTAAAGGTCATCCAATGATAGACTGTCTTGATTGTAGCATTTTTATTAAACTAATGCAAGCACAAGTAATACTCAACCCTGTTTAAAAAGTATAGAAAAGTAGGCAGGGTGGAACGGTAGGCGAGTGGACAGATTTGGTATAATGCTTCAGCAATTATTGAGATGTTAATTTATTGTAAGCAGGAATAATCGCCGCATTTTCCCAATCATCATCAAAAGGAAGTGCATCGGGATCTGACAAAGCATTAGCCTCGATTTCTAGATCACCCATCGATTTAACTCGCTTCCAATCGGTTAAATTATTAATATCTGGGGGATTATTTGTTATATTTATCCTTCCTCAAGCTAGTCTTTCCAGATGCTTTGGCCAGTGCAGAACTACAGTGATATACTAAGGATAACTTGATCAATACTTTCTAGGGAGATTTTGCTATCAATTCCCAGAAAGTATCGGGGTTTAGGTTTTGCGTCCGAGAAAATTAATAATCTGGGGACTAATTTCTTTTGACCAATGTTCTTGGGGATAGTGTTTTGCTTCCGCGAGGGAGATTAATTCCACTCCTGATTTAGTAGCTAATTTTTCAACAGTGACAGAAGATAACCAAGGATCGGCCATTCCCCAGACAAAAAGGATAGGTTTTTCAAAGTTCTCTAAACCTGTCTCAATTTCTGCCATAGTTTTCGATAGGTTTAAATTGCGAATCGTGGCCACCAAAGCGCGACCCACTGCCGAAGTTTTTAGATAAGGTTGACGGAAAATAGCCAGATCTGCATCACTAATCACAAAACCGCTACCGGTTTCTAAAGTACGATCGACTAATAAGGGGTCTTGAGTTGCCATATCTCCGAGGAAAGGTAGCCCCCATTGTTTCATTATCCAGGGTAATTTAACATCACTGGAGAGGGGAGTATTTAAAACGATCAAGCGCTCAATTTTATCGGGATTTTCTAGGGCGTATTGTAAACCGACGGAGGCTAAAAAACCCTGGACAATGAGGGAGATTTTCGGCAATTGGAGAGCTTGAATAAAATCGGCCAAGGCTTGACAAAAAGCGCTAGGTGTGTAGGCGAAATCTCTGGCATCGGGTTTAGCGGATAAACCGGAACCGATCCAATCGGGGGCAATGGCATTAATGTTATATTCTTCTAAACTGGTCAATAATTCCCGCCAAATATAGCCATGGGCGGGTAAACCATGGAGTAGGATCACGGGGGTTGTGTCCGGTTGTTGAGCGGGGTTAACCTGTCGATAAAACCACTTGAGAGAGCCGACTTCGAGAAAACTTTCTAAAATAGCCATGGTTAATGGGGGATTAATAATCATTAACCATTGTCTAACGTCTAGGAACCGATCGCACCGGCAAATTTCCCACCCCGGCAGTTATAGGGAGCTTGCGTCGAGACTTTGTGCTTCTCCGGGGGTTAAGGGTAAATGAAGACCGCATTCTTGTTTTAAACCCTTGAAACGGGTGTCTCGTTCGTTGCTATCATCGGCGGTTAAAGGCCGACTGGAGTGCCAATCGCCGACGGAGACATAACCCAGATCAAAATAGGGATGGTAGGGGAGATCGTATTTAGTCAGATACTGGTATATGGTTTTGGCATTCCAGTCAAGGATCGGTAATATTTTGTAACGTTCGCCCTGTTGATTGACCCATTGGAGAGTTTTGCGGTGGTCGGTTTGGTCGCGACGTAAACCCGCTAACCAAGCGGTGGCCTTTAATTCCTTCAGGGCCCGTTGCATCGGCTCCACCTTGCGGATTTTGTCGTAGAGATTGAGGGAGTCGAGATCGTTATTTGACCACAGTTTACCGTGGATTGCTTCCATGCGGGCGGGACTGAGGGGAGATTGATAAACTTTCAGGTTTAAATGGAGGCGTTGGCTTAAGTCTTCGGCAAATTGATAGGTTTCCGGGGGAAGATAGCCGGTATCGATCCAAATGACGGGAATATCGGGGATAATTGCGGTGACGAGGTGCAACATTACTGCCGCTTGAATGCCGAAACTGGTACTCATCACCAAACCTTCCCCAAAGGTGGCCGCGGCCCAAGCGACGATTTCTGCGGCGTTAGCGGAGTCAAAACGTTGATTAATTGTGGCCAGGTCGAGGGATAGAGGGTAGGAAAAAGACCGGTCGGCAGTGGCGATGAAGGCGGTTTCTAGGGCCTGTGGATGAGAATTAAGCAAGTGTAAATCTGGCATTCTGGCTAAGATTTAAGGTGTACAGTAGCGGCGGATACTGATAGAGTCCAATCTATCCCTGTGATTGGATTATAGCATTGGGCCATCGACCCGCTCTAGCTATTCCTTTTCCTTTCCAGAGTCTGGTTATTCGATCGAGGATAATGGAACTATCAGGCCTCAATTGTATCTTAGTCGCTGATTTTAGGATAATTGGCCCCTCAGCCCCGCTACTGCTAGAAAAGTTACTATTTAGTAATTCTTTACTTTAAGTTAAGAAACTTATCTAAGGCTAGAACCATATTCGGCGGCCAACGACGCACGCTTTTTACCCAATCAAGGTCTTGATAGCGGGTATCCATGCCAACGGCGGCCACCCAATTGCTTTCCGCTTCTCCCTGTTGTCCTTGGGTCCATAAAACGGCGCTTAAGGCGGCTCTGACATCGGGGAACATGGGGTATTTGCGGGCAATATTCCGCATTTTTTGGACTGCTTCGGGATATCTGCCCAATTCGTACAGGGCCAGGGCCAGATTAGCTTGCGCCCAGGCAAAATTCGGGGCCAGTTGAGTGGCTTGGCGATAGTCTTTGACGGCGGCTTCCCAGTCCCCTAAACCGCCTTCGGCGTTGCCGCGATTGTTATAGGCAAAGGCATCATTGGGATCTAGTTCTAAAACTTTATTATAATCGGCGATCGCTTCTTGATATTTGCCTTCTCCCTCTAAAGCGGTGCCGCGATTGAGGTAGGGATCGGGGGCATCGGGGGCAATGGCGATCGCTTGGTTAAAATCAGCGATCGCATCCTCTAATTTATTGAGGCTGACTCTGGCATTGCCGCGATTACTCCAGACGGCGGGGTTAGTGGGGAATTTGGCGACTAATTCGGTCCAATAGTTTTCGGCCTGGGCGTAATCGCCTTTTTCTGTGGCTTCTAGGGCTTTTTCGGCGATAACTTCCCCTTCTCTAATCTGTTCTTCGCTAATAGTCGGGCTATCGGCATAAGCCGCTATGGGTAGGGCAAAAAAGAGCAATAGACTCAATACACAAGCGGTGATCCAACGCATAATTACTTCATAATTTGTTACTTAATCTTTTCTCAATCTACCCTACTTAGGTGAACTCTGCCCTAGATAGTCTTGATAGCCTAGTCGTTGAAGATTGCTTTGTTTTTCGAGGACGGAATCGGTGAGGGATTGACGATAGGCGATAACTTGCTCTAAAAGATCAGCATTACCAGTGGCGAGAATTTGAACCGCTAAAAGTCCGGCATTTTTGGCATTACCGATCGCCACCGTGGCCACGGGAATGCCTGCGGGCATCTGTACAATTGAATAGAGAGAGTCTAACCCTTGTAAAGTGCGCGTGACTACGGGAACTCCAATCACGGGTAAGGGGGTTAAAGATGCCACCATCCCGGGTAAATGGGCAGCGCCGCCGGCTCCGGCGATAATCACTTTTATTCCCCTTAAATGAGCGTTTTTGCCGTATTCAAACATTTTTTCGGGGGTACGATGGGCTGAGACGATGGCGACTTCGTGGCTAATCTGAAAAACCTCTAAGACTGCGATCGCTTCTTTCATGGTGGGTAAGTCGGAATCACTGCCCATAATCACACCCACTAGGGGCGCTGCTGTCACCATAGTTACTAGAAAATAATATTTCCCCTAAATTGTATCGGGATCGATGCCTAATTCTCGTAGTTTTTGGGCTAATTTTTCCTTAGCCTGACGTTCCCTTTCTTTCTCTAAAAGAGCCTGTTCTTTCTCTAAAATAGCCTGTTCTTTTGCCTGTCGTTGCTGTAACTCAGCTTCTTGAGGAGTGGGGACTAATTGACCATCGGCGGTAAAATAACGCAGTTTACGGTCAAATATCCCTAAATATAATCCTAACTGTTCACTCCAGAGATAACCCTGTTCATTGGGAGAAATGGCTTGATATTGTCCCTCAATTAGTCTAAATCCTTGCAATTCTAAAGTATTGGGATCGAACCAAAAATAATTAGGAGTGCGAAAGGTATTTTGATAGAGAATTTTCTTGTTATTGCGGTCAATATTGGCCGTAGAATCGGAGAGAATCTCGACAATTACATCCGGATATTTACCCTGTTCTCTCCAAACCACCCAACTTTTGCGGGGGCGTTTTTCGGTATCTAAAACCACAAAAAAATCGGGACCCCAGAAATCGCGTTTTTTTAGTTGTTCCTCGTTGTAGTAGATGGTTAGATTTCCCGAAGCGTAGTAATCACTCCTCTCGCGCCATAATAATTCTAGACAACTAAGGAGAATGATGATCTGTTGCAGGTGTAGATCACTTTCCAAGGGTGGTTCATCACTCCATAAATCTGTGGGGAGATAGGTGACATCTGGGATCATGTCTAGGGCTGTCATGACTTTTTCCCGATATTTTAGGATTGATTAATTATAGCTTTTTACCACAATTGCACAGATAAGGCGGGGGGGATTTTACCAATAACTTAAGTAGGTAGGCGTTAAAAATCATCAGACACCTCCCCTTATCAAGGGTAGGGTTGATTCATGAATCAACCCTACCTTATCAAGGAGGGCAGGGGGGATCGAACCTAAAATCCATTTTTAATTTAATTATAACCAATAACTTAATCCTATACCTTGACCGATCGCCTTTCGCACTTTATCCTAGCGCCATGGGCAAATATCTTAAAACTTCTATACAATGGCCCCCAATAAGCCCGATAACAACGATGACTGAAACCTTAATTCAACCTGCCACCCTAGTAGAACTCTTACGTTACCGCGCCACGGCACAACCGGAGGGCCATGCCTACACTTTTCTTATCGATGGTAGAAAAGAAACCCCACCTTTAACCTACAGTGAACTCGATCGCCAAGCAAGAGCAATCGCCGCCTATTTGCAAAAATACCAGGCCCAAGGGGAACGCGCCCTATTACTCTATCCTCAAAGTTTAGAAGTAGTGGCCGCTTTTTGTGGTTGTCTCTACGCGGGAGTGATTGCCATTCCCGTCCCCCCACCGGAATCGGGACGACTTAAGCGCACTTTGCCCCGTTTACGAGCAATTGTCAAGGATGCTAATGCCACCTTTGCCCTAGTTACCGAAAGTATTCTGACTCTTATTGAAGGTGTTAAGGAAGAATTCCCAGAATTCGACCAAATGAAATGGATTACTACCGAAAGTATTGATATTTCCCTAGCGGACCAATGGCAAGATCCCCAGGTGGATAAATCGGCGCTTGCTTATCTGCAATATACCTCCGGTTCGACTAATATCCCCAAAGGAGTGATGTTAAGTCATTTTAACCTGATGCACCATTGCGGTTACTTGCAAAAAGCTTGTGGTTACGAACCGGATAGCGTTACCCTCACTTGGATGCCCTATTTTCACGATTACGGGTTAGTGGAAGGTATCACCGTCCCCCTCTACAACGGTACACCCTGCTATCTCATGTCTCCCTTTGCTTTTATTAAGCGTCCGATGCAGTGGTTAAAAAATATTACTAAGTACAAAGTTACTCATAGTCAGGCCCCCAACTTCGCCTATGATCTTTGTACTCGCAGGATTAAAGCTGCCGATTTAGCGGAATTAGACCTGAGCAGTTGGCAGGCCGCGGGAAATGCCGCCGAACCGATTAATCCGAAGGTTATGGCCAAATTTGTCGATACTTTTGCCGATTATGGCTTTTCTTGGCAAACTTTCGCCCCTGCCTACGGATTAGCTGAATATACCCTGTTGATTTCCAATAAACCCAAGGGAACCACCCCAATTATCACCGCTTTGGATGCAACCGCCTACGAACGCGGTAAAATTGTCCCTGTAGGCTCTGATCTAACCACGGGAGTTAGATACGTCCCCAGTTGTGGTCGTCGCGTCTGTGATACCCGTATAGCTATCGTTAATCCCGATACTTTCACCCTTTGTGCAGCCGATGAAGTGGGCGAAATTTGGGCCAGTGACCCCAGTATGGCCGCTGGATATTGGCAACGGGAAGACGCAACCAAAGAGACTTTTCAAGCTTATCTTGCTGATACAGGAGAAGGACCGTTTTTACGCACAGGAGATTTAGGTTTTCTTCTCGATGGGGAATTGTATATCACGGGACGGATTAAGGATTTAATTATTGTCCGTGGTAGTAATCATTATCCCCAGGATTTAGAATGGTCAGTACAGCATCTTAATGAGGTTTTTCGTCCCGATTATGGTGCCGCTTTTTCTATTGAAGATAATGGGGAAGAACAGTTAGTTATTGTCCAGGAATTAGAACGTCGCAGCGGCGAATTAGATACGGCCAAATTAATTGCTGATATTCGTCAGGAAATCGCCGAAGAACACGAAATTATGACCCATGCGATTGTTCTGGCTAAATCGGGAACAATTCTCAAAACTGCCAGCGGCAAAATTCAACGCCGCGCTATTAAACAGAATTTTCTCAATGGGAATATTAGTATTATCGATGCTTGGTCAGAAAATCCTCAGTTAGTTAGTAAATTCGATCGCTCTATTTCTGAAACAGAAGCATAGTTTTTCGGGTGGGCATTGCTCACCCGATCGAGGATAACTAATCGTGTTAGGATTAGGTTAGGGATTAAAGTTAGGGAGAAAGCTAGAGTAAACGCCCAAAATTTCACATTTACAAACACTTTATACCATGATGTTGAGAGAGCCGACTATTTTGCTTGTATATGTATTGGATGTATGAGTAAACAGGATAAATTATTGATTAAAATTCTTTTAGGTAATTCTGATGCTAACATTCCCTTCGAGCAACTTTGTCAACTACTGAGGAAATTAGGATTTGATCAACGAATAGGAGGAAGTCATCATATTTTTACTAAAGAAGGAGTTGAAGAAATTTTAAATCTGCAACCCAAACAAGGAAAAGCAAAAGCCTATCAAGTTAAGCAAATTCGTAGTCTGATTTTAAAATATAAGTTAGGATATCAAGATGAAAATTCGTTATGAACTGATTATTTACTGGAGTAATGAGGATCAACTATTTATCGTTGAAGTTCCAGAACTTGCAGGATGTATGGCTGATGGAGAAACTTATCAAGAAGCTGTGCAAAATGCTGAAATCATTATTCAACAATGGATTGAAACAGCACAGGAATTAGGCCGAGAAATTCCTGAACCTAAAGGACGTTTATTATTTGCTTGAACAAGCACAGGAATAGGGAAAATGGGTGTTGTCGATAGCAATAAAATTAGAAATTGCCTTGAGTAAGAAGCGGGCATAGTTATTATGAAATAACCTAAACACTATGATTAATTATCGGGTATATTATCTCATCGCAAGGCACTACTTAGAACGAGGCGACTTGTGGGGAAAGGTAGAAATTAAGAGGCAAATAATCCCGATATTGATAAAGACATCAGCCAGATTAAAAACAGGAAAATTAATCAATCTAAAATCGAGAAAATCCACCACATAACCAAACAAAAAGCGATCGATACCATTGCCGAAAGCCCCTGCTAAAATAAAACCGTAGGCCAATTGTTCCCAACGATTTAAATGCGGTCCAAAGTAGGCAAAAGCCATTAATCCCAAACTAACTAATAAGGATAGCCATTTTAGCCAACCAACACCGCCCCGAAAAGCACTAAAAGCCGCCCCGGTATTAATCACAAATGTAAAATGAAAAACCCCCGGAATAATCGGGAAAGTATCACCAATTTGCTCAAAACTCTGCACGGTTATATACTTAGTTACTTGGTCTAAAATTAGACCAATCACCGCCACTATCCAAAACCAGCGATTCTTTTTTAACATTGGCTGTGGCATCAATAAAATAATAATTTACGGAAGAAAAAGGCAATAATTGCCACCACACAAATTACTACTAACTGCCCTAAAAATGGCCAGACTGAATAATTCATAAATAGGGTGGGCAAACTATCGGGAAAGGTGATTTGACCGGCTTGGGGCTGAAAAATCGACAATCCCAGCATATATAATAAACCGCACAGATGAATCACTAACAAACCGGCAAAAGCACTTAAAGCTAGGGTTTCTATCTTGGCACGCCAGCGAAAAGCCAGCCAACCACACAGCCATGCCCCCGGCATAAAGCCTAAAATATAGCCAAAACTGGCTTCTTTCAGATAACCCATTCCCCCACCCTGGGCAAACACCGGCAACCAAGTTAAACCGAGAAAAATATAGGCCACCTGGGCGAGAAGCCCGGCATTTTTGCCCCCCAGACAGCCCGTTAATAATACTGCGCCAATTTGGTAAGTTATGCCTAGTTTTTGCGAAGATAGACCCGTAGCCGACCAACTAGCTAGACTGACTGGAACAAATGTACTAAAAATTGTCAGCAGCAAACCAATCAAAGCCCAGAGTAACTCATTGGGAACCGATGCGGAAGAGCGCCGGGGCGGAGATTCTCCTCCTCGACGTGATTTAGGTTGCCTGTTGGGGTTGGTATTCACCGGGGATGGGGGCTTCTCCTCCTATTAAACTAAGATCAGCCAACATCGCCTGATCCTGTTGGGGGGGTTGTCCTAGAGTGGTCAAATAATGCCCAATCAGCATAGCATTAATTCCCGATTTTAGCCCCAGATTTTGCAATTCTCCCATCACTGCCTCTCGTCCCCCAGCATAACGGAGGATTTGTTGAGGTAAGATAAACCGGAAAATAGCGATCGCTTTTAGGGCAGTAAAAGGGTCCAGTTTGGGTAAATGACCTAAAGGGGTGCCACTTCTGGGGTTTAATAGGTTAATCGGCACTGATTCCACTTCTAATTCCGCCAGAGAAAAAGCTAAATCAATGCGATCAGTCCAACTTTCCCCCATACCGATAATTCCGCCAGTACAAGCCTGAATTCCCGCCGCTTTCAGGTTTTTTACCGTTTCTACCCGATCCTGCCAACTGTGGGTGGAGACGACGTTAGGATAAAAATTCTCGGAAGCCTCCAGATTGTGATTATAACGGGTAACTCCGGCTTCTTTTAAGGCCTGGGCTTGGGGGAGGGTTAACTCTCCCAAGGCGCAACAGGGTTTAATCTTGGCGGTTTCGATGATTTCTTGAACTGTGGCCAGTATTTCCTCGAATTCCTTGGATTTGGGGCTATTATACTTTAATCCCCGACCTTGACTAACTAAACAGAAGCGTTTGGCCCCCGCTTCGGCTGCCGCTTTCGCATGGCTGACGATTTCCTCGCGACTTTTTAAACCGTAGATAGGCGAATCTTGGCCGGGATGGTGGACGGATTGGGAACAAAAACTACAATTTTCCGAACAACTTCCCGATTTTATGTTGATTATGCTACATAAATCCACCGTATTGCCACAACAGGCCTGACGAATGCGATCAGCAGCCTCACATAAGCTGAAAATATTTTCCTGACCTTCGATCGCAGTTAAAGCCAGGGCCTCTTGCTTACTGAGTCGATCGCCGGCGATAATCTGATTAGCCCTAGTCTGTAACCAGTTTTTTAAGGCTTCTCCCTCCATGGGGATAGATTGAGTAGCGCTGTGTGTAGAGACTTGTACCACGTCGTTTATGCTCTAACTAAGTTAGGCTCATCTTATCATTATTCAGTTACCTGGGAAAGATTAATAAAAAACTTTAGAAAAAAATGCCCTTTTGTGCTAGACTACCCGCAAAAGTTATCTTGTCTCCGATTTTATGAAAGTTATTCCCACGGAAATTCCTGATGTTTTAATTATTGAACCGCAAGTTTACGGAGACGATCGAGGTTTTTTCTTGGAGAGTTTTAATCAGAAAGATTTTCGAGAGAAAACTGGGGTTAATACCACTTTTGTCCAGGATAATCACTCTATGTCCCTAAAAAATGTCCTGCGAGGATTGCACTATCAAATTCCCAATCCCCAGGGTAAACTGGTGCGAGTAGTGAGCGGTAGTGTTTTTGATGTGGCCGTGGATGCGCGTCAAAGTTCCCCCACTTTTGGGCAATGGGTAGGCTGTGTTTTAAGTGCGGAAAATAAACGTATTTTCTGGGTTCCCGAAGGTTTTGCCCATGGCTTTCTAGTCCTCTCCGAGCGAGCAGAATTTCTCTACAAAACCACTAATTATTATTATCCCCAATACGAAAAAACTATTTTATGGAATGATGCCGATTTAGGGATTGACTGGCCTCTAGAGACCCCGCCGATTCTCTCCCCTAAAGACCAAGCTGGACAACCCTTTAAATCCGTGGAAGTTTTCCCCTAAAGACAATGAAAAAAGTTTTATTAATTGGTGCTAAAGGTCAAGTAGGACAAGAGTTACAGGTAACTTTACCGCAGTTGGGTGAAGTTATTAGTATCGGTCGAGAAGAACTAGATTTAACCAACTCGGAAAAAATCGGCCAGTTAATTAGGGAAATTCACCCCGATTATCTCGTTAATGCCTCCGCTTACACGGCAGTGGATAAAGCCGAAACCGAGCCAGATTTAGCCTATTCTATCAATGCTATAGCTCCGAAAATCATGGCGGAAGCTGCCGAGAAAACTAAAGCTAAATTTCTCCATATTTCCACCGATTATGTGTTTGATGGTCGAAAAAATACCCCCTATCTAGAAACCGATCTAACTAATCCTTTAGGGGTTTATGGACAATCAAAGTTAAGGGGAGAAGAGGAGATTAAAACTGTTAATTCTCAGGCAATTATCCTGCGGACTGCTTGGGTTTACGGCAGTTATGGCAAAAGTAATTTTGTCAAAACTATGCTGAGATTAGGCAAGGAAAGAGAGGAGTTAAAAGTAGTTGTTGATCAGCTGGGAAGTCCCACTTGGGCAAAAGATATCGCCACGGCCATTACTCAGCTTTTAATTAATGCCGATAATCCCCCAGGAATCTATAATTTTACTAATAGCGGTGTTGCCAGTTGGTTTGATTTAACTAAAGCGATTTTTGAGGAGGCAAAAATAAGCGGTATTCCCTTAAAAATTCAGAGAGTAATTCCCATTACTACTGCTGAATATCCTACCCCAGCAGTGCGTCCGGCTTATTCGGTTCTTTCCAGTCAAAAAATCTCGCAACAATTGGGTTATATTCCTCCCTATTGGCGAGATTCTCTCAAAGCTATGCTCAACCAACTATTTAATCTTTAAAACTATGAAAGCACTAATTTTATCCGGTGGTAAAGGTACGAGGTTACGTCCCCTAACCTATACTGGGGCAAAACAGTTAGTTCCCGTGGCCAATAAACCGATTTTATGGTATGGAATCGAATCAATTGTCGCCGCAGGAATTACCGATATTGGCATTATTATCAGTCCCGAAACTGGGGAAGAAATTCGTCAGACCACGGGCAGTGGTGAACAGTTTGGAGCTAAGATCACTTATATTCGCCAAGACCAACCGGCGGGATTAGCTCACGCGGTTAAAACTGCCCAATCTTTCCTAGGAGATTCCCCCTTTATTATGTACTTGGGTGATAACCTAATTGAGGATGATTTATCGCCCTTTTTAGACTCTTTCCAAAAACAGTCCCTTGATGCTTTAATTCTGCTGCGAAAAGTGTCTAATCCTAGTGCTTTTGGGGTGGCAAAAGTAGATGAAACCGGCAAGGTTTTATACCTAGTCGAAAAACCCAAAGAACCTCCCTCAAATTTAGCTTTGGTGGGGATTTATTTTTTTGCTCCCACCATTCACCAAGCGATCGCATCTATTCAACCTTCGGGCCGGGGTGAGTTAGAAATTACCGACGCTATCCAAGAATTAATCAATCAAAATAAAGCAGTAGAAGCCAATAAACTACTGGGTTGGTGGTTAGATACGGGTAAAAAAGATGACTTATTAGAAGCAAATCGGATTATCCTCGATACCAGTCTAGAAATCGCTTTACTAGGAGAAATTGATCCTAATAGTCAGGTGATCGGACGAGTACAAATTGGTCAGGGTAGTAAAATTATTAATAGTACCATTCGCGGGCCTGTCATTATCGGAGAAAATTGTCAGATTGAGAATTGTTTTATCGGTCCCTATAGTAGTATAGCTAATGGAGTAAAATTAATCGATGCCGACATAGAACACAGTGTAATTCTCAAAGATGCCACGATTATTGGCATTCATCAGCGCATAGTTGATAGTGTGATTGGACGACGGGCAAAATTAGAAATTGCTCCCCAACGTCCCAAGGCTTTACGCTTTATGATTGGGGATGATTCCCATGTGGAATTAGTTTAGTTATCGGGGATTAACTGCCCCTTTAATTAGGGTTTGCGGCAAAAAGTTTTGGCTCTTCTAGGTTCTGTGTGATTAGTTTAACTTACATAGGATCGATCTTTGTGTCCTTTGTGTCTTTGTGGTTCGTTCCACCCCCTCGCTAGGAGAAATGTATCCTAGAATACATTTTACCCACCAAACCTAGGAGAGCCAAGTTTTTCCTGGGTGTAGGGTGTAGGATTTTACCGATTTTCAGGGAAAAAGTGCCTGAATTTTCCCCCCAATCACTCCAATCGCTGGCACTTTTTGATGGGAAAAAAGTCTAAAAGCCTTATCCAACAAGGTTTTTATATTTATTCAGCCCACCCTAACTATGTTATGATCAAGAGTCTGACCTATTTTACCGTTCTAGAACTATGACGCAACAGTATCGCATTACCCTACTACCCGGCGATGGCATCGGGCCGGAAATCCTCGCTGTCACCGTAGAGATACTGAAAGTCATCGCTAAAAAATTTGACCTCCAGTTTGACTTCCAAACCGCTTTAATTGGAGGGGCAGCCATTGATGAAACCGGCAGTCCCCTCCCCGAAGCAACTCTGAGCGCCTGTAAAAATAGTGATGCTGTTCTCCTGGCTGCTATCGGGGGTTATAAATGGGATAATTTGCCCCGGCAGCAAAGGCCAGAAACGGGATTATTAGGCTTAAGATCTGGTTTAGGTCTTTTTGCTAATTTGCGTCCTGCCACCATTTTTCCGCAATTAATCGACGCTTCTAGTCTCAAAAGGGAGATTATCGAGGGAGTGGATATCATGGTCGTCCGGGAATTGACCGGGGGTGTTTACTTCGGTCAACCGAAGGGGATTTTTGAGACAGAAACGGGAGAAAAATGCGGTGTAAATACCATGGTTTACTTGGAATCAGAGGTAGACCGCATCGCTAAGGTGGCCTTTGAAATTGCCCAAAAACGCGGCAAGAAACTCTGTTCCGTCGATAAAGCTAATGTTCTCGATGTTTCCCAACTCTGGCGCGACCGGGTGACGAAAATCGCCGCTAATTATCCCGATGTGGAACTTTCCCATCTCTACGTCGATAACGCAGCCATGCAGTTAGTCCGTGCCCCCAAACAATTTGATACTATCGTCACGGGCAATTTATTCGGTGATATTCTCTCCGATGAAGCGGCCATGTTAACTGGTAGTATCGGAATGTTACCCTCCGCTAGTTTAGGGACTGCTGGGGTGGGAGTTTTTGAACCCGTCCACGGTTCGGCCCCGGATATCGCCGGCCAAGATAAAGCCAATCCGATCGCCCAAATTCTCAGCGCTGCTATGATGTTAAAATATGGGCTAAATCAGCCTTTAGCGGCAGCAGCACTGGAAAAAGCCGTAGAAAAAGTCTTAGACCTCGGTTATCGTACTGGAGATATTTTCTCGGAGGGTATGACCTTAGTAGGATGCCAGGCTATGGGCCAGGCCATCCTGAAAGTTTTAGAATCCTAACAAAAGTGGCATAATTCAGAAATCGTCATATACCATTGATTTAATAAATATCTCAATTTAATCGTGGGGAGACGAGTGATATGGTGGCCCTATCTGAGAAAACAGAACAACAACGTGTCGATATGGAAATCCCAATTTTGTTAGATCCTACTGTCTTAAGGGCAGCCAGACGCATTTATCGCATCTACTGTACCCTCAATAGCAGAGTTAGTAAACGTCCTTTCGGTGTCGCTATTAACCGCGACAATCATCGCGGCCAATTGATTTTTAACAATAAACCGATTCTTCTCCCCGGGGAATGTTTCGTCCCGATTAAGCAAATCGAATCAGAAGCCTATTAATTTTTGTGAAGATTTGCCCCGAATATCTTGCCAAACGTCAGCTAATACCCACTGACGTAATTTTTTTGTTTACTAACGCGATGTGCAACTAAGGAGAGACAAGAAGCTCAGAGCGTAATATATTAACTTTAGTAATTACAAAAAGAAGTAGTTCTATGAGTGACATCAAGCCAATCCCAAATGAATTTGTAACTGTCAAAGGCCCTTATGGCGTTATTAATCACGGTGACGGCTACGCCATTGTGATTGTACAAACAGGAGAATGTATCGCACGCAATATTTCCTCTTTTCTTGATTGCGTCAAAACCATTGATCACCTATTGGGGACAATGCCACCGCCACCACCGCCACCACCGCCACCAAACGACGACAAAGAGCTAGATCGTGTTCTTCAAGATTATAAGCCTGATATTCAGCGACTAATCAGAAAATATGCTCCAGAGACGAGAAGGGTTAAAAAAAATAGTAATTTTCTTGGTTATACATGGTATAAATGCTATGACGACTCAGGAAAGGTATTAGGGCGGGTCAGAGGAAGTGATGATGATCGCTATTGGCAGTATGGCGGTCTAGATAGTCAAAAACATTATTAAATTTACGCGATGTGCAACTAACAATGACAGAATCAGGGTTCCAGAGGATACTTTAATCTCTGGTGATTTCTGAAAGCCTTGTAAATCAAGACTAAAAATATAGTTGTACACTGGGTTACTATAAAAAGAATGTTCGGGAATAATCTTAACTCTACCCTAATCCAAGACCTCGATCGCCTAGAAAATCGTCTTCGGGAAATTCCCCTCGAACCGGGAGTGTACTTCCTGCGCGACCAAAATGGCGAAATTCTCTACATCGGTAAATCCAAAAAACTCCGGTCTAGAGTCCGTTCCTATTTTCGTCCCAGTCAACCCCTCAGTCCCCGCATTGCTTTGATGGTGCGACAGGTGACAGAAATTGAATTTATCGTCACCGACACGGAAGCAGAATCCTTGGCCCTGGAAGCTAATCTAATTAAACAACATCAGCCCCATTTTAATACTCTCCTCAAGGACGATAAAAAATATCCATACATTTGTATTACTTGGTCGGAAACCTACCCGCGCATTTTTATCACCCGCAAACGTAGGATAAATAACCAAAAAGACCGTTATTATGGTCCCTACGTCGATACTAGGCTGCTGCGCCACACTTTACACCTAATTAAACGCACTTTTCCCCTGCGTCAACGTCCCCAACCTCTGTTTAAAGACCGTCCCTGTTTAAATTATGATATCGGTCGTTGTCCGGGGGTTTGTCAAAAATTAATTAGTCCCCAAGATTATCGGGAAACCTTGCAGAAAGTGGCGATGATTTTTCAGGGAAGGACGGGAGAATTATTAGAGAAATTAGCGACAAAGATGCTAGAAGCGTCGGAAAACCTAGATTTTGAAAAAGCGGCCACGATTAGGGATCAAATTCGCGGATTACAGGCCCTTAATACCGATCAAAAAGTCTCTTTACCTGATGATACCGTATCCCGGGACGCGATCGCTTTAGCTAAGGACGAGCAGCATTGTTGCATACAATTATTCCAAGTGCGTTCTGGTCGTTTGGTGGCACGTTTGGGATTTTTTGCCGATAGTCAGTCAGCAAACGAGGGAGAAATCCTGCAAAAAGTCCTAGAAGAACATTATTTATCGGTGGAAGGGGTGGAAATTCCCAGCGAAATCCTGTTACCCTGCGAATTACCGGAAGGTGAGGTGTTAGCGGGGTGGTTAAGGGAAAAAAAAGGTCGCAAAGTCGAGTTAACTGTCCCCCAACGGCAAAGTAAAGCGGATTTATTAGCTATGGTGGAGAAAAACGCTCTTTATGAGTTAGAAAAGACGAAAAGAAGCGCCGACCGAGATTTACAGTCTTTGCAGGATTTAGCGGTAATTCTCGATTTACCGGCACTGCCGCACCGCATCGAGGGTTATGATATTTCTCATATTCAGGGTTCTAATGCAGTCGCGTCGTCAGTGGTGTTTATCGATGGGGTGGCCGCTAATCAACATTATCGTCACTATAAAATCAAAAATCCCGAGGTTAAAATCGGCCATTCCGATGATTTTGCCAGTTTAGCAGAAGTAATTCGCCGGCGTTTCCGTCGTTATGCCGAAAATACCGATAATATTGCCGAAAGTGATGATTTTCCCGATTTGGTCATGATTGATGGGGGAAAGGGACAATTATCGGCAGTGGTGGCAGTTTTAGGGGAGATGAATTTATTAGAACAGGTAAAAGTTGTTAGTTTAGCTAAACAGAGAGAGGAGATTTTTTTACCCGGGGAATCCTCTCCTTTAGAGACGGATAAGGAACAACCCGGAGTGCAATTATTGCGTCGAGTCAGGGATGAAGCGCACCGCTTTGCTGTTAGCTTTCACCGACAACAAAGGATGCAAAAAAGTCGCCGTTCCCGTTTGGATGAGATACCGGGGTTAGGTTTTAAGCGACAAAAGGAGTTATTAGCTAATTTTCATTCGGTGGATTATATTCGCGAAGCTTCCCTAGAACAATTGCAACAGGTGACAGGAATTGGGGAACAATTAGCTAAGGAAATTTATAATTATTTTCATCCTAGGTAGGGATAAGCTGTATAAAGAAGATAAGGCGGTGTGTTTTTGCGTAACAATGCAGAAATTAGAATATTGGTATCAAGAACGAGACGCAGCACGAGTTTCTCGGATAGCCTCATTGATAGATTCTTCGATTTCTTCCTCGGAATAACGCGAGTTACGTTCTTGGACAGAATCCACGGTTGCTTCAAAGCTCGCTCTTTGTGACGTTTCTTCAAAGTATCCCTTTTTTGCGCCTTTTTGTCCTAAAGCTGATCCGGTTAGTGACCAACGTACCATGATTTTTCTCCTTTAGCGCCTAAACGCATAAACATCATAACCCATTTCTAGCAACAATTAGAAAGAATAAATTTTAACCTCAGATAAGGTGCTTTACACCCAACTAAGAATAACCGTTGGGGTGGTTGGGTTTCGCTTTTTCAATCGAATTGAGCCATTTTCGACCCCGTATTGTTTCGCTTAACTCAACCTAGGAGGCCGAAAACCTAGACTAACGCGGAGTAATTTCACTCAACGCTTCTTGCAGCACTTCATCACTTACACCATGACGCTTCAAACTAGCAACGAGAGCAGAAATTGTATCTCCCTCTAGACGCTCCAAATCCGCACGCAGCCCTTGTCCAATGTAAGCACGGATCAAAGGTTGATAACCTGAGAAACCAAGCAACGGTGCAACCCGCTTTAAATCTTCAATCACATCTTCGGGAATACGAATCGTGATTGTAGTCATAGGGCGATTTTTCTCCAGTCGTTTTTTTAATGCCTCAACTTTCATAATACCGTCATGGTTGAGCGGGTTAATTCTAGATTTCTCGTCATTCCAAACAAAAGTAATGCCACTTAGGACAAAATAGACATCCATACTTGTAGTATAGGCAGGATGTATTTACATTGTCAATACTTTATTAACACACCCTAGGAGGCTACGAGGCTTCATCTTTAGGAAAAACGCCGTAACTTGGGATATAACTGAATCTGCTAGGATGCTATCACAGAATAGAAGACCACATCTATTAATTGCTGAGGCAGAACTAAGTTTAACCGCTCTTTTTTTAACTACTTATATCGCTTTCAGGTAAAAAAATTAGGCGTTTTCGGTTTACCATAGTCAAAGTGTGCTTTCTAGGCTAATGACTTTGACTAAAAACCCCGTGAGCAGAAACCGTCGTTTTTCCCCGCGCAATCTCTTTGAGACTTGCATGGCCCTATTGGTGTTATGTAATTATATTCTGGTTATTTTCGATTTAACTTATATTCCCCTGCGAGATTTTTGGTTACAGGGACGCTTGCAAATAACTTTATTAAGATTTAATGAACCAATAAAACTCGGTCCGATTTCCTTTCAAGAATTACAAATACCTCCCGATAAACCCCTAGAAATTCCCTTTGTTAAAGGAATTGCTAAGTATGATGTGGTGAAAGGGATTAAACCCTATCGCAGTACCAGTGAATATTTAGATACAGTTAATAAACTTAATCAAATAATTAATCAAAAACTCTTTAACCCAGAGTTTAATCTGGGAGAATATCGCCAAGAGATTGAGAAAATTTTAGAAAATTTGCGCCAGAATAGTGTCAATATGGTCGATAATAATCCCTTTGCCTCGGCGGAGAAAACTGGGACTTTAGAAAAGATTAAAAATAAAATGCGCTTGCGGGTTTTTAAAACAGAAAATGTTTCCGCAAAAGCAGCCTTTCAGAAGTTTTGGACTTGGGATTATCTCAGTCAAAATGGCTGGGAAAAAGAGTTGAAATTTTTCAATCAAGAAATTCAACCTTTAATAGAAACTAATTATTTTCGTCCCCTGGGAGAAGATGGGAGACCGATAGATAACTTTGAGGCGATCGATTTTTTATTTGGTACCATCTTTTTCTGGGAATTTATGCTGAGAACTTGGTGGATTGCTCGCACTCATAAAGGCCTGCGTTGGCGCGAGGCTATGTTATGGCGATGGTATGATATTTTTCTGTTTGTTCCTATCTGGAGATGGTTGCGATTTATTCCTACCGTTATTCGCCTAGACCAAGTTAAAATTATTAACTTAAAGTTGATTAAAGAACAGGCAGTTAAAGGTTTAGTCGCGCTAATTTCTAAAGATATTACTGAGATAATATTTCTGAGAATTATTAATCAAACACAGGAATATATTCGACGGGGACAAGTGGAGAAATTTCTCGATCAATCCCTTAGTGGTGGATATAATAATCTCAATGATACTAATGAAGTTATCGAAATTTTTCGGTTAGTAGTTAATAGCACTGTTGATAAGGTTTTACCGCAAGTTAAACCGGAAGCAGAAGCTTTAATTAAATACAATATCGAGAAAATTCTCAGTCAAACTCCCGCTTATCAAAGCTTATTGCGATTACCCGGTATGAAAGGATTAAAAACTGACTTGAGCAATCGTCTATCTAGTCAATTGTATCAATCTTTTGTTAACATAGCGGAAAAGATTACCCAGGAAGACGAAGTTTTTGAGCGTTTATTACAGCAATTAGTCCAACGTTTCGGGCAATCTCTCGCCGGGGAATTACAATCCCGTCACAGTCTAGAAAGAATCGAGATGTTATTAATTATCTTCCTAGAAGAAGTGAAATTAAACTATGTAGAAGAATTCTCGGATGAAGACTTAGAAACTATCCTCGAACAAACTCGCTTACTCCACTCTCAAAGTGCAGAAATTACCCCAGGAGAAACCATGAATCCTCGTCGTCTTCCCTAAAAATTAGCGATCATTGATTAGCTAATATTGCTTGATTTTTTGATCACTTTTCTAGTAATATATATGCTGAAGACCCGATTACTCAATTAACCTAATTATCTACTCCTATGTTAACAAAAATTATTCTCGGGTTACTTTGGTTAGGCTTCGGATTATACGCTTTTTTACTAGCACCCCCTGATCAACCAGATACAATAAATTTAATTATCGATCTTTCCACTGGAAAATGGCAAAATATTAACCCGTTAATTATCTCTCTTTTCAACCTGATGGGAGTTTGGCCACTTATCTACACTAGCCTTTTAATTATCGATGGTCGTGACCAAAAAATCATCGCTTGGCCCTTTACTTTTGCCTCCTTTGCCGTGGGTGCTTTCGCTATTTTACCCTATCTAACTCTCCGTCAACCCAACAGCAATTTTACCGGTAAAAAAAATCTGGTCATTAAACTTTTAGACTCACCTTGGTTGGGAGTAATTGCCCTAATTACTGCGGCAATTTTAATCGCTTACGGATTAATTAACGGCAATTGGTCTGATTTTTGGCATCAGTGGCAAACTAGCCGTTTTATTCATGTTATGAGTTTAGATTTCTGTCTTTTAACCCTATTATGTCCAATTTTGCTGCAAGATGATCTAACCCGACGGGGGTTAAAAAATCCTTTCCTGTTGCCGGTAATTTCCCTTTTGCCTCTAATCGGTCCGGCAATTTATTTAATTATTCGTCCTCGCTTAGGGGAGAATTAAGAGTAAATTTTCTTGAGCAAACTTAACTATTTCTTGACAAGAGAAGTTCATATTTAACAGAAATTATGCTGAGGTTCCCCTAAAATATGAGGAAAGAGATTAATGTCCAGATTAGAAGGAGTGTTTAACCTTGTTAGAGAGTCAAAAACCCCCTCGGATTTACTGCTTTCAGGCTGATTATCTTGCCTGCCAACAATTTAACCCCCAAGAGATTCCCGCTTGGTTATCCTTAGAAGTAAACTGGCAGGGTTATAGAATTCATACCCTACCCTGGGTAGCAGACGTAGCTAGGGTATTAGGATTATTAGCGATCGAAGATACCCCCCAAGGGTGGCAAGATTATTTAGAAAGCTTGGGATTAGCCAAAATTAGGTTAATGGACAGCGAGGAGTTTTTTGAGGATAAATCTTTATCGGGATGTTAGAAATGCCCTATAATTGGCAATTTAGTGATGATTCTACCAGTGAATTTATGCCCTATAAACTACTCTTCGTCTGTTTAGGAAATATCTGTCGTTCTCCCGCTGCCGAGAATATCATGACTTATCTGATTGAACAAGAAGGATTAGGTAATAAAATCCTCTGTGATTCTGCGGGGACTGCCGGTTATCATATCGGTTCTCCTCCCGATTCTCGCATGAATACGGCGGCCAAAAAACGCGGTATTCCTCTGCAAGGGACAGCCAGACAATTTACCCGCGAGGATTTCGATAATTTTGATCTAATCCTAGCCATGGATAAATCCAATTATCAAGATATTTTATCCCTAGATCGGACAGGAAAATATCAAGAAAAGGTCAAGTTAATGTGTGACTATGCTCGTTATCACCCAGAAAAAGAAGTTCCCGATCCCTACTACGGTGGTCGTGAAGGTTTTGACCGCGTAATCGAGCTACTTTTAGACTCCTGTGGCAGTCTTTTGGAGGAAGTAAAAAACAAAATTTAAGTTTTTTCTTTCAGCTAATCGATTAATCTATGTTCAAGGGAAAAACGAACCAATTCAGCCCGATTGTTAGTATTGGTTTTTCTGAGTAAACTGCTAACATATTTCTCGATCGTGCGAGAACTAAGATGCAGTTTTTGCCCAATTTCACTGTTAGAAAGTCCCCGGGCTAAATGTTCTAACACTTCCCGCTCGCGATTAGTTAACTTAAAATCGTCCTGTAAAGAAGAAGTTAAAACATCCCTAGTTTTGGGGCTTTCTTCTGGTTTTAATTTCTGATATTGACGTTCGCTTTGCACCATTTGCGCTCGCTCTAAAAGATTGCGAATAACCGCTTTTAATTCCTCCATCTCAAAAGGTTTAGGAAGATAGATATCACAACCCACTTGATAACCGCGAATTCTTTCTTCTGTTGACCCTCTTTCGGTTAAAAAAATTACTGGTAATAACCTAAATTCTGGCTGTTGCCGCACCTTAGTCACCAAAGAATAACCGTCTAAACGCGGCATTTTTATATCCGATACCAAAAGATGAGGATGATAGGTATCCAATAAATTCAAAGCTTCCAAACCATTACTCGCCGCTACCACACTATAACCTGCTAATTCTAAATAGTCTTTGACTGCTAGGCGGATACCGGGGTCATCATCGGCAATTAGAATCAAAAGAGGCATAGAAATTAACAGGACAAGGTTTTTTCGGTATTGATAGCCTAGCACCCTCCGCTCGCCACAATTGTCCATCAAGCTACAGAGGCCGTTTTAACTGATATTATACTAGCAGTAACCAGCTTTTTCAGTGATCAGATGTGAGTTTTTAGATTTTTTCTCCCCATCTCCCCACTCCCCCAACCCCTTGTTTACTTTTTACTTAAGATGACAGATTATTTAGTTTCCTTGACAATTTGGGCGGGTATTTACGCGATTTTTGCCCTCGGTTTAAATCTACAATGGGGATTTACTGGCTTAATTAACTTTGGTCACGTTGCTTTTGCCACTTTAGGAGCTTATGCAACGGTTTTATTAACTTTACAGGGTGTACCGATGATTTTTGCCGCTATTGTCGGGGCGATCCTAGGGGCATTGTTGGGATTAGCCATCGGTTTTTCCACCCTGAGATTAAGAGCCGATTATCTAGCGATTGTCACCATCGGGGTGTCTGAGTTAATTCGTTTGCTGGTGCTTAACGAGGATTGGTTAACGAAGGGTAGTTTCGGACTACAACGTTATCCCCTACCTTTGGATATAAATCCCAGTTTTCCCGTCAAATTATTAATTATTGCTCTGTTTACCCTGCTTGCTATCTTTGCTCTCTGGCAATTGGGGCGCAATCTGCAACGACAATGGCGCGAAGCGGGGCAAATTAGCGGTAAAAGCTATCAACCGACGCAAAAGAGAGCTTTAATCTTTTGGGGGTTGTTAGGGTCGATAATACTGCTTTTTCTGTATATAAACGGTGTAATTGCCTTGAATGATTATAATTACAAAGCGGGGCTGATGGTGGTAGTTTTAATACTCCTCGCTCTCGTTTATACTGGTTTAGAATTACTTTTGCGATCGCCTTGGGGCCGCATCCTCAAAGCTATCCGGGAAGATGAAGAAATTCCCCGGGCTTTGGGAAAAAATGTCTTTTGGTATAAGTTACAATCTTTGATGTTGGGCGGTGCGATCGCTGGTTTAGCTGGGGCTTTTTTAGCATGGCAATTAACCACCATTTACCCGACTAATTTTGAACCGTTATTGACTTTTAACGCTTGGATTATTATTATTCTCGGTGGCTCTGGTAGCAATGCCGGCACCTTACTAGGAGCAGTAATTTTCTGGGCTTACGATTCCCTAACTCGCTTTATTCTACCCCAATTAGATATTTTTAATGATAGCCAATTAGGGGCTTTAAGGATTATGATTATCGGTCTGCTGCTCATGGTTTTAATGATCTGGCGACCCCAGGGTATCCTCGGCAAAAAAGAGGAGTTAACTTTGGGAAAATAATTTCAGTTATCAGTTATCAGTTATCAGTTATCAGTTCATCGATTACTGTTCACTGAAAACACTTCCCACTTCATAATTCATAATTCATAATTTATATATGTTACTTTCTGCCAAAGGATTATCGAAAAGTTTTGGAGGCATTCGCGCCGTCAATAATGCTTATTTGGATGTGCCGCAAGGCAGCATCACCGGGTTAATCGGACCAAATGGAGCCGGAAAAACTACACTTTTTAACCTTTTATCTAATTTTATTCGCCCGGATAAAGGGGAAGTTTTTCTTGATGGTCAGCCCATTCATCAGCTGCCTCCCTATCAAATTGCCCTAAAAGGATGTGTGAGAACTTTTCAAGTAGCCAGGGTATTATCCCGATTAACGGTGTTAGAAAATATGCTCTTAGCTAGTCCTGGACAAACGGGCGAAAATTTTCTCAAAGTCTGGTTTCAGGGGGCAAAAATTCGCCAACAGGAACAGGAAAATCGTGCCAAAGCTTTGGACATATTAGATTCGATCGGTCTGGGGGAAAAAGCGCACGATTATGCGGGAGCTTTATCGGGAGGACAGCGTAAATTATTAGAGATTGGCCGAGCGCTAATGACCGAGCCAAAATTAATTTTATTAGATGAACCTGCCGCTGGAGTTAATCCCACTTTAATCGGTCAAATCAGCGACCATATTATTGAATGGAATCGTCAGGGAATTACCTTTTTAATTATCGAGCATAATATGGATGTGATTATGTCCCTTTGTCACTACGTTTGGGTATTAGCAGAAGGGACAAATTTAGCCGATGGCATTCCCAGCGAAATCCAAAAAAACGAGCGGGTTTTAAAGGCTTATTTAGGAGACTAAAGCTAATTTTTGCACCTGTTGAACAAAGTTAGCCAGAATTTTTAAGCCATTAGTCGAGGATTTTTCCGGGTGAAACTGCACCGCCACCAAACGATCACGAGCGATCGCTGCTGTCACCGTTTGACTGCCGTGGCTGACGGTGGCGGCAGTCAGATGACTATCAAGGGGATCAACATAATAGGAATGGACAAAATAGACGTGAGGATGCGGGGGTAATCCCTGCCAAAGAGCATGATCCGGCTGGGTGAAGTCTAACTGATTCCAACCCATGTGGGGAATAGTAATGCCAGGTTCCGAGCGAAAACGGCGCACTGTCCCCGGAATAATCCCTAAACCCGCCTCTTGACCTTCCTCTGATGAGTCAAAGAGAATTTGTAAACCGAGACAGATACCGAGAAAGGGTTTACCATTAGCGATCGCCGCTTTGATCGGTTTTTCGAGATGACGAGCGCGAATTTGCCGGACGGCAGGATCAAAAGAACCGACTCCGGGTAACACAATAGCGTCAGCTTTTTCGAGATCTAGGGGAGAATCGGTAATTTTCGGCACTGCACCCACGGTTTCCAGTCCTTTACAGGCAGAGTGCAGATTTCCCATGTCATAATCGATGACAGCGATTAAGGTCATTGCTATATACTGATCAGGCGATGACCTTATTTTAGAGCAATCACACTACTAAATTAGCCCTTGAATCAAAAGTTGTTAAATGGGATTTGAACCCGCAACCGGCTACTTACAAATCAGCCCTGCATAATTGATAAAACCCTTTTCCCACAACAAACACAGGGCCATCTCAATCCTTGACAACCGCTTTCGCCAGAATTACAGCCAGCCGAGAGATTGTCTTCCCTAGTCGATGAACATCTGGTTAAACTTCATCTTGATGAGAAAAGCTGTAACACAACTAAAGTTTTTAAATTGAATAATCGATAACTTTCTCACTTTTATTGTCAAAATCAGTGAGTAGGGTCGCTTTTCTCGGTTTTAAATGTACCGTTTGTTCTGGTTGTAACTGTAATTGCTTGTATTCCTCTCGATTGAGGTAAGCTACCACCATTTCCCCATCAGCTAACATTAATTCTACCTGTATTTCCCAGCCTAAATGAATAACTCTTTTTACCACTGCCCAACTATTCAACCCATCTTGATTGGGCATAATTTCGAGGTCGTGGGGACGGATAAAAACGGTGGAATTATCCCCCGGATGATGTCCATTTCCTAATCCTGCTAAACTGGGTAAGATATTCACTTCCCCAATAAACTGCATCACAAAAGGTGTGGCTGGATGATCGTAAATTTCGGCGGGAGAACCCACCTGTTCAATTTTACCATGATTCATCACAACAATCGTATCGGCCACTTCCATTGCTTCCTCTTGATCGTGGGTAACAAAAACACTGGTAACGTGAACTTCTTCGTGTAAATTTCTCAGCCATACCCTTAATTCTTTTCTAACTTTTGCATCTAAAGCTCCAAAGGGTTCATCTAATAATAATACATTCGGTTGAATGGCTAAAGCGCGGGCTAAAGCTACTCGCTGCCGTTGTCCTCCCGATAATTGGGCGGGGTAGCGATCGCCTAATCCTTGTAATTGAATTAATTCTAATAGTTCCTCAACTTTTTTCTTAATTACTGGCGATTTTTGCTGGCGAATTTCTAGCCCAAAAGCAATATTTTGACGAACAGTTAAATGTTTAAATAGGGCATAATGTTGGAAAACAAAGCCTATATTTCTCCGTCTAGGATCAAGATGGGTGGTATCTTGTCCGTTAATGATAATTGCGCCACTATCGGGAGTTTCTAATCCCGCAATTGAACGTAATAAGGTGGATTTTCCCGATCCCGATGGTCCGAGAAGGGCGACTAATTTGCCTTCAGGAATGGTTAAACTGATATTATCTAAGGCTTGAAAATTGCCGAAACGTTTAGAAACTTGCTGGATGATAATACTCATAATTTTTAGGTTTTTTGTAGAACGTAGGTTGGGTTGAAGCATGAAACCCAACGCCCGCTCATATTTTTAGGTTAATTGTAGTTAAGTAGTATGAATTTTGTGGGCGGTTTTACGTTCGAGAATTTCTTTGATAATTAAAGTAACTCCCGCTAGTAAGGCGAGAATAGCCGCCGCACTAAAAGCAGCAGGAGTGAGATAATTTTTATAAGCCTGTTCTACGAAAATTGGCAGGGTGGCAGTTCTACCTAAAATACTGCCAGAAACCACAGAAACTGCCCCAAATTCTCCCATCGCCCGGGCATTAGTTAACAGCACTCCGTACATCAACCCCCAACGAATATTGGGTAAAGTGACGCGCCAGAAAATCTGCCAATCATTTGCCCCTAAAGTGCGCCCCGCTTCCTCTTGTTCTAAGCCAATTTCTTCTAAGACTGGGATAACTTCTCTAGCGACAAAAGGCATAGTAACAAATATGGTTGCTAATACCATTCCGGGTAAAGCAAAAAGTATTTTTATACTGAAAAGTTCTAGAAAAGAACCTAACCAACCATTGCGCCCATAGAGCAGTACAATCATTAAACCCGCTACCACGGGAGAAACGGCAAAAGGTAAGTCAATTAAACTAATTAATAAAGTTTTACCACGAAATTGATTGCGAGCAATTACCCAAGCGGCACAAAGTCCAAAAATTGTGTTTAAAGGTACAGTAATTAGGGCAATAATTACTGTTAATCTTACCGCTTCGATAAAGTCAGAAGTTCCCGCCGCTTCTAAAAAAGCTTGGAATCCATTGCGAAAAGCATAGTAAAATACTGCCGCTGCCGGAATAAATAATAATAGTGCCAGATAGACAAGGGCGATGATAATTAGTAGGGGTTTGTAATCCCACTCTTTCGGTTTAGTTGATTTTTTTAGACTCAGCATTTTTGATCTGTCTCCAGTCATACTCTAATATTTTTTACTCTTTACTTAACTCTGTATTTTTGCCCCCATTGCTGCAGGAAATTAATTACTACTAACATGAACAAAGAAACCAGTAATAAAACCATGCCGATTACTGTCGCCCCTGTGTAATCATATTCCTCTAGTCTTTGGAAGATTAAAACTGGGGCAATTAAATCCTTAAAGGGAATATTAGAGGAGATAATAACTACGGAACCATATTCACCGATCGCTCTGGCAAAACCGAGGGCAACTCCTGTTAAAATAGCCGGTAGTATTGTGGGAAAAATCACTCGCCAAAAGATTTGCCAAGAGGAAGCACCGAGGGATAAAGCCGCCTCTTCTACCTCTTTTTCCATTTCCTGTAAAACTGGCTGTAAGGTGCGGACAATGAAGGGTAAAGCGATAAATAACATCGCCACAAAAACCCCTAAAATGGTAAAGGATATCTTAATGCCAAAGGGGGCAAAAAATTGACCGAGCCAACCCTTATCACTGTAAACTGTGGCGAGGACTAAACCAGCAACAGAAGTGGGTAAAGCAAAGGGCAAATCCACACAAGCATCGACAATTTTTTTACCCGGGAATCGATAACGCACTAACACCCAAGCGATAATAGTGCCAAAAACTCCGTCAATTAATCCGGCGATTAAGGAAGTCAAAAAAGTGACTTGGTAAGCGGATAAAGAAATCGGTAAAGTGGCAACACGCCAAAATTCAGCAAAACCAAGAGTTAGGGATTTAGCAAATAGTGCCGCTGCTGGTAAAACCAACAAAACCACTAGATAACTAATGGTAATTACCCAAGGAATAGAAACTTTTTTCAGGGGTTGACTGGGAGATAAAGATAATTGTGGGTTAGCCATTGTTAATTATTGCTAGAGATTACCAATTGTCTGCTTCTTCAAGAACTTGTGCTGAATCATACCAAACTTCTACATCTAAATCTGCCAGATAGGAAAGGGCATTTTCTATACCTTGAGAGTTGCCTTGTAGTTGTAGATCAAACCAGCCATCTTGATTATTATTGGCAGCTAACAAAGCGGAAAATATATTCACTTTTAGACCGGGAAAAGACCCTAAACGTGCTATAATTGGCTCGTTAATATATTGTTTAGGAACCCGAATTTTTATTCGTCGGGAAGTGGGGCGATCAAGTCCCGATTGATCGAGATGTAAGTCACTTTGGGGATGATTAATAGTTTGCCATTGGGGTTGATTATCCATAGTTTTTCTCCTTAGGATTTACCAGCTTTAGTCAGAATTTTATCGAACAAGCCTCCATCATCAAAAAATTGCTTTTGTACCTGATCCCAACCGCCTAAATCCTGCACGGTAAAGAGATTTTTTATCTGAGGAAATTTACTCTCAAACTCTTTAGCTACCGTCGGTTCAACGGGACGAAACCCCACCTGAGCAAATTCTCTTTGGGCTGCGGGAGTAAATAAAAACTGCACAAAAGCTTCCGCCACTTTTCTCGTACCTTTTTTATCCACATTGGCATCAACAACCGCCACGGGATTATCAATAGAAATATTATAATCAGTGGGAACAGTATAGGCTAAATTCTCACCTTTTTGGTTAGCGAGAATCATCTCGTTTTCGTAATTAATTAGCACATTTCCCTGGCCCTGTTTAAAAAATACATCACTAGATTCGCGAGCATCTCTAGGTAAAACTGGCACATTTTTAAAGACTTTTTCGACAAAAGTTTGCGCCTCTTGTTCACTGCCTCCCGCTTGCGTCACCGAACCCCAAAGAGCGAGAAAATTCCAGCGCGCTCCGCCAGAAGTCTTGGGATTAGCGGTAATAACTTTAATATTATCCTTGGCTAAATCTGACCATTTATTAATTTTAATATTGGCATCACGAGGAACAAAAGCCACTACAGATTTATGAACAATAGAGTCATTGGGAGCTTCTTTTTCCCAACCGGGTTGAATTAATCCCGCTTGCTCAATTTTCTTGGTATCCAAAGCTAAAGCCAAAGCTACCACATCCGCTTCTAAACCATCGATAACGGCGCGAGTTTGGGAACCGGAACCACCATAACTCTGTTCAAAAGTTACTTTTTGCCCCGTTTTTTGTTGCCATTCCTCGACAAATTTGGGAATGATTTTTTCGTAGGCACTTTGGGTGACAGCATAGGAAACAAGTGTCACAGTCACGGGTTTTTGGCTGTCATTGCCGCTATTGGTGGGGGATGGGGTGCAAGATGCCAGCATTCCTCCCGTCAGGACAGTTGCCATGAGTAGGGATAAACAAGACTGGGATGACTGCATCGGCGGCGCTCCTAAAATTTACTCTGAGGTTGTATCTGTTTTCAGGCGTGTTTTAATCCTACAGCATAGGAAACAAAATTTCAATACATTTATAAAACAAACTTGAAACCAAGTTAGGAGAAGAGAAACTGTGAGAAGATAGAATCAGTGCTACATCTAGGTTTGAGACTATGGGCAAGAGCGTCAAAGCCAAAAAAACAACCCTCCTACAACAACTGATTAACCAGAGTTTTCTCTTTCGCGGACTAGAGGAAGCTTGGTTAAGTCAGTATCTCGATGCCGACAATCTCAAGCTAGAGACGCTATTTTCCAATCGTCCCGTCTATACGGCTTTTCTCCCCGATGAATTTCTAGATGTTTTGTATGTGATTTTGAATGAGGGTGTAATCGTCGTCCGCAGCACTCCCCTCGACCGGATTATTGCCATTACCTACCCCGGCGGCTGTTTTGGCATGAGGAGTTTACCCTTTAGTTATGGTTTAGCCAGTCGCGCCTTTCCCTGTTTGGTGGAATCCTATAAAACCACCCACGTCCTGAAAATTCCCTTATCGGCGCTAGAAAAGATTTACAACGATAACGAAAGTTTTCGTCAACGGTACTGTTTTTTATTTGAATTACAGCAAAAATTCGAGTATCATTTGCTTAATTGCAGTAGCTATCCACCCCAAGCTGTAGCCACTTTACTCAGAGCTTTAATCTATCAAGAAAGAGAATTAGGCAGTCAACCGAGTGCTGAAAATATCTATACTTTTGATCTATCCGTAGATGTGATTGCTCGCGCTTGTCAACTCAATCAACGCACCGTCGAACAGGTATTAAAAGGATTGCAAAACGTGGGATTAATTGCCTCAGAATCGACGGGGGATTTAATTCGGGTACTGGATGCCGAGGGTTTAAAAGAAGTGTACAGTGCCACCAGGGATAAAGTTAATTGGTGGCCCCTCAGATAAGTAGGTTTGGCCTTATTTATTATTGCCATTGACAGCGCTTTAAAGCATCTTCGGCAGCCGCTTTGGTGGCATCCTGTTTCCGTTTACCTTTACCTGTACCGTAGAGAAGGTTATTAACCCGCACTTCGGCAGTAAATTCCCTAGCGTGGGGGGGTCCTGTCACATCGATGATCGTATATTCTGGATTAGAGGCAAAATTGGCCAGGGCCCACTGTTGAAAGAGATTTTTGGCATCGATAAAAGATGGCGATTCCGATTGTTGGGAGACTAAATGAGAGGCTACAGGGATAAAAAGTTGGTGCAGATAGTTTTTAACCGCATTTAACCCCGAATCTAGATAATAAGCCCCAATTATCGCTTCAAAAGTGTCCGCTAATAGGGTAGGATTCGATCGCCCCCGATCTTTAATTGCCCCCTTACCCAAACGCATTAACTCCCCCAGGCCGATTTCGATGCCTAATTGCGCTAATTGTTCTTCTTTGACCAAATTTGACCGCAAACGAGTTAATTCGGCCTCGTTCATGGCGGGATATTTCTGATACAAAAGTTCGCCCACCAAAAAAGCCAAAATCGCATCGCCCAAAAATTCTAGGCGCTCGTTATTTTCCGTCAATTGGGACTGTTCATTAACATAGGAACGATGGGTTAAAGCTTGGGTGAGAAGGAGAGCATTTTGAAAAGGAGGCAAACAAGACATTACAGAAATGATCAAGTCAAGAGCATTTCTTATCTTAATCCGACCCCACCCCGAATAGATGAGACGAACGATCCTTTTTTTACTGTTTTTTCCGGCTAGTTTAGGCATAATCTCCCAAGTATTCTCACCGGAAAACCTATCCGCTGCTATTCTTGCCCTAGGTACCCTGGTGATGTGTATGGAACAGGCACGCATGGCAGCGGTGGACTTGGCAGAAATTGCCCAATTTCAGCAAAAAACCAGCGATCCTCGCCTCGATCGCTTTTTTATAGTTACAATTAGTACAATTGTTTTAGAATTAGCGGGCTTTTATCTGGCTGCCCTCTGGATAGGATGGGGAGCTTTAATAGTTTTAGTTAGTCAAATTTGGTTTCATTGTTTAGCCAAAATTCAACTGCAGCCAAGCACGGGAAAAATTATTGACCATGGCATAGGGCCACGTTTACCCATCTTACTCGCTGACGGAATCGGCATAATCTTCGTGGCTTTCTGGTTAGCCAAAATTGCCACCCTAATTATGGCCATGACTTTAACGACAATGTTATTAATCTACGGCTCTATTAAGTATAGACCTCTTGTCAAAATCAAAAATCTTCCCTTGGTTGAGGAGTAGGTAGCCAGTATTCGGTCGTCAGGAGAATCAAAAATGAGCTTTAATCAATTAAATTCTCTATTTAGAGATTTTATGCCTATTTTTCTCATTTTTGAACTCTCAAAAATTAATTATCGTTGAGCTTGCCGCTAGAGGATTTGAGCGCATTTTTCTCTCAGACATCAGCCCTCCTTTGCTAAAATGATAATCATTATCATTTTAACTGGCAATGGTCAATCAAATTAAGTCCCCCCTGGCAGAAAGCCCCGTTATCCAAGAAGATTCGCAAAAAATAGTAAAAATACGCCATACTTGCGCCCATATCTTAGCGATGGCCGTACAAACTCTCTTTCCTGAAACCAAAGTCGCTATTGGTCCCTGGACAGAAACGGGATTCTACTACGATTTTGATCGCCCAACACCCTTTACCCCCGAAGATTTGGAGAAAATAGCGGCAGAAATGGGGCGAATTATCGGGCAAAACCTGCCAATTATCCGAGAAGTGCTGGAAAGAAGCGAAATTACCGCAGAAATCGAGCGCCTTAATCAACCCTACAAAAAGTTAATTTTAGAGAGAATTCCCCCAGATGAAACCATTACCCGTTATTTTATCGGTAGTCCGGACGCAGGACGGAGCGATCGAGAACCCTCGTTAATTGATGGTGCTGTTTCTCCCCCAGAAGAATTTTGGTGGGATCTGTGCGCGGGACCCCATCTCAACTCGACGGGGGAAATTAACCCAGATGCTTTCGTCTTGGAGAGTGTAGCGGGTGCTTATTGGCAAGGAGATGAAAAACAGCCGCAATTACAGCGAATTTACGGCACAGCTTGGCAAACCCCCGCAGAATTACAAAATTATCTCCAACAAAAAGAAGAAGCGCAGCGACGAGATCATCGCAAATTGGGACAACAATTAAAATTATTTAGCATCCAAGAAGATGCCGGTGGCGGCTTAGTTTTTTGGCATCCCCGGGGTGCAACAATGCGTTATTTAATCGAAGATTATTGGCGCCAAGCTCATTTAGAAGCGGGTTATCAATTTCTTTATACTCCCCATCTAGCTAATTTAGATCTGTGGAAAACTTCTGGACATTGGGACTTTTATCGCGACAATATGTTTGAGGCGATCGAGTTAGAACAGCAAAGCTATCAAATTAAGCCGATGAATTGTCCTTTTCATGTTTTAACCTATCAAAATGACCTGCATTCCTATCGAGAATTTCCCCTCAGATGGGCAGAATTAGGCACAGTTTATCGTTACGAGCGATCGGGGGTTTTACACGGATTAATGCGGGTGCGAGGTTTTACTCAAGATGATGCTCATATTTTTTGTTTGCCAGAACAAATTGCCGCAGAGATTCTAGGAGTTTTGAATTTAACCGAGAAAATTCTCTCCGATTTTGGCTTTACTAATTATCAGATAAATTTATCGACTCGTCCCAGTAAATCAGTGGGTAGTGATAGTGTTTGGGAATTGGCAACGGCGGCTCTAATTGAGGCCTTAAATGCTAAAAAGTGGGATTATATTGAGGATCAGGGAGGTGGGGCTTTTTATGGTCCGAAAATTGATATAAAAATTCAAGATGCGATCGGTAGAATGTGGCAATGTTCCACGATTCAGGTCGATTTTAACTTGCCAGAACGCTTTGATATGCAATATGTCGCTAGGGATGGTAGTCGCGAAAGACCGATTATGATTCATCGAGCTATTTTTGGCTCTTTGGAAAGATTTTTTGGTATTTTAATCGAGAATTATGCGGGAGATTTTCCTCTCTGGTTAGCACCTATTCAAGTCCGTTTATTACCCGTTAGTGATGAACAGCAGCATTATGCTTTAGGGGTGGCAATGCAGTTAAAACAAGCTGGTTATCGAGTGGAAATCGATAAAAGTGGTGAGCGTTTAGGTAAACAAATTCGTACAGGAGAACTAGAAAAAATACCTGTCTTAGCTGTGATTGGAAAACGAGAAGTTAGCAGTAAAACTCTAAGTGTTCGCACTCGACAAGGGGGTGATTTAGGTTCGATGACGCTGGCAGATTTATTAGAAAAAATGCAAACAGCGATCCTATCTAAAACTAATCTCTGAAGCTTTTGTATCAACCGGCAAATAGTGGATATCGATCCCTTCCAGGAGAATTTAACAGGGTTGAAAAAGCCTATTTTCTGTCAATTAATTAACTTAAAAGTGGGTTAGCTGCCATGAGTTCTTTGATAATTCCTCTCTCCGATTCCCTCCCTTGCTTGCCTAAATCGGGAATGCCTGTGACGATTATTACTGGTTTTTTAGGCAGTGGAAAAACCACTTTACTAAATCATATTCTTGACAATAAAGAAGGTTTAAAAGTTGCCGTTTTAGTCAATGAGTTTGGGGATATTAATATTGATTCTCAATTGCTTGTTTCCATCGATGAAGATATGGTAGAATTGAGTAATGGCTGTATTTGTTGTACAATTAATGATAGTTTAATTGAGACAGTCTATCAGGTCTTAGAAAAAGAAATACCCGTGGACTATCTAATCATTGAAACCACAGGATTAGCCGATCCTTTGCCAATTATCCTCACTTTCTTAGCCACGGAATTAAAATATCTGACTCGCTTAGATTCTATTATTACCCTCGTGGATTCTGAAACCTTTACTGCTGATCATTTTGATAGTAATATTGCCCTTAGTCAAATTCGTTATGGTGACGTGGTAATTCTCAATAAAATAGATCGAGTAAGTGGCAAAAAATTAGATGATTTAGAAAAGTTTATTCGTCGGGAAAAAGAGGGTATAAGACTCCTAAAAAGTAGTTATGGTCAGGTTCCTTTGGGTTTATTGTTAGATCTAGGTTTAACTAAAGAAGAATTGTATAAAGTCCAGTTGAGAGACTTTCAAAAAAATCGCCCAATCTCCAGTGATAATCAATCTCCTGAAGACTTTAATTTTGTCTCCTTTGTTAGCGATAAACCATTTAATCTAGATAAATTTGAACCTTTTCTCACGGAAAAAATGCCGATAAATGTTTTTCGAGCAAAAGGGATTCTCTGGTTTCAACAAAGCGATTTAAAACATATTTTTCAATTGAGCGGTCTTCGTTACGATCTGCAAGCGGTAGAATGGGATACATCTCCTAATAATCAGTTAGTTTTTATCGGCAGAAATTTAAATAAAGAGGAAATCTTGACACAACTAAACGAATGCTTGGCTAGTTCTCAAAAAATTAAAAAGGACAAACTAAGTAGGTAGGTGTTAAAAGTTTTCAGACACCCCCCTTATCAAGGGGGGCAGGGGGGATCGAACCTAAAATCCATTTTTAATTTAATTATAACCAGCTACTTATGAATAATTTATGGATAAAAACTTTAAAATTTAACGAACCCTCGATCCAATGGTTTTACGTCTCTTTGTTCTCCAAGCTCATTATCGCAAACCCTTGCACTTTACGGAAGCGGCGATCACAATTAAAAATGATGGGAATTATCTTAGTTGATTTACCCGATGGACAAAGCCAATGGTATCCTAGAGAAAAGAGCCATAACCATGATTAATACCGCAAGAAACCGCCAATTTTTCCCAAAATAACCTTGCTAAGTCTAGAGGATTGGTTAAGGAAGATTACTTGCCCCAATCTAACTTATGCTAGAATGATTATCATTACCACAATAAAGAAGGAGCAAAATGATTATCGTGGTGACGGGGGGTATAGCTGCGGGAAAAACCCATTGGATTCGCCAACAAATCGCCCAAAGCAAGCAGCCAAGTCTATATTTTAGTCCCCAGACGGAAACTTTTCCCATTGATCATCTCACTTTACAGAGTGACTTTCCCCAGTTGTCCTCTATTTCTAGGGAAGAAGAAGACCTTTTGAGCAGTTTATCCATGGAAAACACGGTTTATATGGAAGTACCATGGCATTTAGACGCGCAATCCCTCGAAAGCTTTCTAAAACCCCTCAATTGTCATCGGGTAGCGATTACGTCTCCAGACGAAGAAATCCCCGAAGGACAAGTTCCCGTCGATGAAATGGTCATCAGTCCCGTCAAAACAACCATAAAAGGTGATCAATGGTTAAAAAAACGAGAAATACAGATTTATAGAGCCGTTTTAACGGGAGAAATCCTCGATTTTTCCAGTTTAACCACCTTTTGGACAGAATTAACCCAAGGGGCCTATGGGGAAGTGCTGCGGGTTAAAAGTATCTTCGATATCATCGACGGTCAGTGTATTTATGGGGAATTTATGGATGAATGGCCAGAAAAAGACTTTCAAAGCTTAAATTTCCCCTTAAATGTCGATGGGAGACCGAATCGCTTCAGTGGGATTGAAATCGTCGGTCGCAATCTCGATAAACCGACAATTGCCGATACCCTGAGTGATTGTTGTCTGTCCGATGAGGCACTTTTTTATTATCAACAACAATTTCAAGAATCTTTAGAGCCAGAAATGGAGTTAATCTGATGAAAATAGCCGTTTTATCCTGTATTCATGGCAATATGCCCGCTTTAAATGCTGTTTTGCAAGATTTAGACCAACAGGGTTGTCAAGAAATCTACTGTTTAGGGGATTTGGTTGGGTATGGACCCCATCCTAACCAAGTGGTGGAAAAAATCCGTCAACTGGGGATTACTACAGTACAAGGGTGTTGGGATGAGGATATCGTTGAGGGATTAAATGCCTGTGAGTGCAGTTATCCGTCGCTTTTAGCAGAAAAACGCGGTAGATTAGCTCATGAGTGGACAAATCAAATAATCACCCCAGAAAACCGTAATTATTTGTCAAAACTGCCCGAAATTTTTAAGCTAGATCACCTCTGTTTTGTTCATGGTAGTCCCCAAAATAACCATGAGTATCTTTTAGCCGAAATGGACGCTTTTACGGCTTTAGAACGGGTTTTATCGGTAGATACAGAGGTTTTATTCTGTGGACATACCCACATCCCCTACATTCGCACTCTCGACGAGGGAAGCTTGCAAATAAAAGTGTATCAACCCGATGGGGAACAGTCGCGGCAATTTACCACACCAGTTAAACGTATCATCAACGTGGGATCGGTGGGAGAACCACGTCACGGTCGTCCAAATGCCACCTATGTGATTTACGATCGAGAAACGGCAGCGGTACAACTGCGAGAAGTGGCCTATAACTATCAGGAAACCTGTCAGGCTATTTTAGAATCGGGTTTACCTCCTATTTTCGCTTGGCGATTGGCTAAGGGTCTAGAATATGCGGAAAAAGCCGATGATCCGACTCATGTTTGCGAACGTTAATTTGTGATAAATCAAGAAATTATGTGGGCAATTTTAAGCGGTATTCAAGGCAATTTACCAGCCTATCAAGCGGTCTTGGAAGATATTCAGCAACGGTCAGTTACTGTAGAAAATTTATATATTTTAGGAGATTTTATCGGTGTTAATCCCGATAGTGAAATGCTAGTAGAACAAATACGTTATCCCACTAAAAATAACTTATATCCGCAGGTTTGTCGGGGATGGTGGGAAGAACAATGTCTAATTTTACACAGTTTAGGAGCCACAGGAGAACCGACGGAATTAATCCATAAATATGGAATTGATAGCACTAAACAACTCTGGGACGCAGTTTCTTTAGAAACGGTGCAATGGTTACGAAATCTCGATTTTGGTTTTGTCGAGTTGGATTGTTTATTAATTCATGGCAGTAGTGTCAGTGTTAGTGAAGAATTAACCCCCGATACTCCCCCATGGCAAATTTTAGATCGACTGCAACGGGTGGGAGTTAATAATCTATTTTGTGGTCGTGCAGGACAAGTTTTTGATTATTCTTTACAGTCCGCTAATTTAACCAGCACTGTTACTACTTTAGATAAACGGCAACCAAGTCAAACTTTGACGATTCAAGATAAGCGTTTAATTGGGGTTGGTAGCGTTGGTAAAGAATTAAATAAAGCAGTTTACACTCTCTATAATCCTAGTAATAATTGCGTGGAGTTTAGAACCGTACCTTATTAATCTTTCAGAGATTAATTAAATATTCAAGATTAATTTACAGCCTTTATCGTAAAAGTGAAGTACAAAATAACCTTTGCTAACTAGGTATTTTAGATGCGATAACGTACCTCATCTATCTAAGAAAAGCTGTAAG